>JBQCES010000100.1:0-4797 GCA_051960055.1 Angustibacter sp.
GGTGACACTCCGCTTGCCGAGGGTTGCAACCCTCGGCAAGCGGAGTGTCACCCACATAACGTGATCAACGGGAGAGGGTGGCCCGCGCAGGCGGGAGGTCGGTCGGCGCCGATAACCTGCGGCCATGACCGAGACGACCGACGTGCCGAGCACCCCTGACCAGCCGGGCCACCCGAAGCTCACCAAGGCGGTCATCCCCGTCGCCGGGCTGGGCACGCGGTTCCTGCCGGCCACCAAGGCCATCCCGAAGGAGATGCTGCCGGTCGTCGACAAGCCGGCGATCCAGTACGTCGTCGAGGAGGCCGTGGGTGCCGGGCTGAACGACGTGCTCATGGTGACCGGCCGCAACAAGGGCGCGCTGGAGGACCACTTCGACCGCCAGTGGGAGCTCGAGCAGGCGCTGGAGGCCAAGGGCGACCGCAACCGCCTCGAGCGCGTGCAGGCCGCCACGGTGCTGGCCGACGTCCACTACATCCGGCAGGGCGACCCCAAGGGTCTCGGTCACGCCGTGCTCTGCGCGGCCCAGCACGTCGGCGACCAGCCCTTCGCGGTGCTGCTCGGTGACGACCTCATCGACGCCCGCGACCCGCTGCTCACGACCATGCTCGGCGTGCAGGCCGAGCGTGGCGGCAGCGTCATCGCGCTGCTCGAGGTGCCCGCCGACCAGGTGAACCTCTACGGCTGCGCCGCCGTCGAGGGCGACGCCGACGCCGACGGCGCGGTCGTCAAGGTCACCGGCCTGGTCGAGAAGCCGGCGCCGGAGGAGGCGCCGAGCAACCTGGCCCTCATCGGCCGCTACGTGCTGCACCCCGCCGTGTTCGACGTCCTGCGCCGCACCAAGCCGGGGCGCGGCAACGAGATCCAGCTCACCGACGCGTTGCAGGAGCTGGCGGGCATGCCGGCCGAGCAGGGCGGGGGCGTGTGGGGTGTGGTGTTCCGTGGCCGCCGCTACGACACGGGCGACCGGCTGAGCTACCTGCAGGCGGTCGTCCAGCTCGGTGAGGAGCACGAGGAGTTCGGCGCGGAGTTCGCGCGCTGGTTGAGGTCGCGCTGATGATCAGCGTCGACGACCACCTGCAGCGCTGCCTCGCGGGGGTTCGGGCGCTCGAGCCGATCGAGCTCGGTCTGCTGGAGGCGCAGGACTGCGTGCTCGCCGAGGACGTCGTCAGCCCGCTCGACCTGCCCGGCTTCGACAACTCGGCCATGGACGGCTACGCGGTGCGCGTCGACGACGTCGCCACGGCGTCCGACGACAGCCCGGTGAGCCTGCCCGTCGTGGCCGACATCCCGGCGGGTTCCACCGACCACCTGCGGCTGACCGGCGGCCAGGCGATGCGCATCATGACCGGCGCGCCGGTGCCGGCGGGCGCCGAGGCGATCGTGCCGGTGGAGGCGAGTGACGGCGGCGTGCGGGCGGTCGAGCTGCGGGCCGGTGCCACGACTGGCCAGCACGTGCGACGCGTGGGCACCGACGTGCGGGCCGGCGACGTCGTGCTGCGGGCGGGGGTGTCGCTCGGCCCGGCGCAGCTCGCGCTGTTGGCGGCGGTCGGGCGCGCTCGGGTGCGGGTGCACGCGCGCCCGCGGGTCGTCGTCCTGTCGACCGGCAGCGAGCTCGTCGAGCCGGGCACGACGCCCGGCTACGGCCAGGTGGTCGACAGCAACGGCGTCATGCTGACGGCAGCCGCGATCGACGCCGGAGCCCGCCCCTACCGCGTGGGCCTCGTGCGCGACGAGCCGGGCACGTTCCTGCAGACCCTCACCGACCAGCTGGTGCGCGCCGATGTCGTGGTCACCACGGGCGGGGTGAGCGCCGGCGCCTACGACACGGTCAAGGAGGTGCTGCGCGGCCTGGGCACGGTGTGGTTCGGCAAGGTGGCCATGCAGCCGGGCATGCCCCAGGGCTTCGGCACCGTGGGTCCCGACGAGACGCCGATCTTCACGCTCCCCGGCAACCCGGTGAGCGCGTACGTGTCGTTCGAGATGTTCGTGCGCCCGGCGATCCGCAAGATGGCCGGGCACCGCACCCTGTTCCGGCGCACCGAGACCGCGGTGGCGCTGGAGTCGTGGACGGCGCCGCGGGGCAAGCTGCAGCTGGCGCGCGTCGAGCTCGGGACGTCCGGCGACGGACGCCGGGTGGCCCGGCTCGCAGGGGGTCAGGGGTCGTACGTGCTCGGCGGCCTCGCGCGCGCCGGTGCGCTGGCCGTGGTGCCCGAGGACGTCACGCGCGTCGATGAGGGTGACGAGGTGCAGTGCCTGGTGCTCGACCGGAGGACCCGATGAGCGAGCCGCCGAGCCGCGGGCGCGGTGAGGCTCCGCGCCTCACGCACGTCGACGAGCGCGGCGCGGCGCGGATGGTCGACGTGTCGGGCAAGGCCGTGACCGCGCGCGAGGCGTCGGCCCGGGGCCGCGTGCTGCTGTCGGCCGACGCCGTGGCCGCGCTGCGTGACGGCACGGTGCCGAAGGGCGACGCCTTGGCGGTCGCGCGCATCGCCGGGCTGCAAGCCGCCAAGCTCACGCCCACGCTGGTGCCGCTGGCCCACCCGATCGCCGTGCACGGCGTCACCGTCGACCTCGAGGTGGCCGACGACGGCGTCGACATCGCGGCCACCGTGCGCACGGCCGACCGCACCGGCATCGAGATGGAGGCGCTCACCTGCGTCACCGTCGCCGCTCTCGCTCTGGTCGACATGGTGAAGGCCGTCGACAAGCACGCGCACATCACCGACGTCCGCGTGACGGCCAAGTCCGGAGGGCGCTCGGGTGACTGGCGCGAGGAGGCGGACGCCGGCGAGGGGGCCTGGTGAGAGCCGTCGTCATCACCGCGTCGAACCGCGCCGCCGCGGGCGTGTACGCCGACCGCGGCGGCCCGATCCTCGTCGACGGCTTGCGAGAGCTGGGTTTCGACGTCGGCGACCCGGTGGTCGTGCCGGACGGCGACCCGGTGGAGCAGGCGCTGCGTGACGCCGTCGCGGACGACGTCGAGGTGGTGCTCACCACCGGCGGCACGGGACTGACGCCCGGTGACCTGACGCCCGAGGTGACCCGGCGCGTGCTCGACCGCGAGGCGCCGGGGATCGCCGAGGCGATCCGCGCGTACGGCGTCGCGAACGGCGTGCCGTCGGCCATGCTGTCGCGCGGACTGGCCGGGTTCGCGGTCCGCACGCTCGTGGTCAACCTGCCCGGGTCATCCGGCGGCTGCCGCGACGGGCTGGCGGTGCTGCGGCCGGTGCTCGTGCACGCGGTCGAGCAGGTGCAGGGCGGCGACCACTGATGAGCTGGCCGGTGACGCTCTCGCACGGGGCGGTGGGCCTGCGCCCGCTGCGCCAGCGCGACGTCGCCCGCTGGCGCGAGCTGCGCGTGGCCAACCGGCAGTGGCTCGAGCCATGGGAGGCCACGCCTCCCGACCCGACGGTGCCCGCGCTGTCGTTCCGGCGCATGGTGCGCCAGCTCTCGCAGGAGGCGCGCGCTTCCCGGGCGCTGCCGTTCGCGATCACCTACGAAGGCGACATGGTGGGCCAGCTGTCGGTGGCCGGCATCGCGTGGGGCTCGCTGTGTTCGGGGCACATCGGCTACTGGGTCTCACAGCACGTTGCCGGCCGGGGGATCGCGCCGACGGCCGTGGCCCTCGCCGCCGACTACTGCCTGCTCACGATGGGACTGCACCGGGTGGAGGTCAACATCCGCCCCGAGAACGCCGCCAGCCTGCGCGTGGTCGCCAAGCTCGGCCTGCGCGACGAGGGGCTGCGCCGGCACTACCTGCACATCGACGGCGCGTGGCGCGACCACCGCACCTTCGCCGTCACGCGCGAGGAGCTCGGGCCCGGCGGCCTGCTGGCGCGGCTGGCGGACGCTCACCCGGTGGGCTGACCTCGACTTTCACACCAACCACACCAGTCTCGTGCGCGACACACCGGCCGACGTCCGTAAATGCTTGTCGTCATCCGCCTACCGTCTGTGACCGTGGACCCGAGCAGCCTGATCTTCGTCGTCATCGTGGCGATCTGGGCCGCCTACCTGCTCGGTCACTGGGTCCGACGTCGAGACCAGGTCGCCACGGTGCGTTCGGTCGACCGGTTCTCCGAGGCCATGCGGGTGCTCGAGCGTCGTCCGGCCGTGCGCTCGGTGCCGCTGTCGCGGCCGAACCCGCGCTCGTACGTCGTGGCGCCGGCGCGTCCGGCGGCGCCCCAGGTGTCGGTGAAGCGGGCACCCGCGGTCGCGGCGCGTCCCGCTACGGCTGCGCCTGCTGCCGCACCTGCTGCTGCGCCGTCCGCTCGCGCGGTCGCCGCGCCGCGCGCCGGTCGGGCGCGGCAGGCCCGTCAGGCACCGCCGCGCGGCAACGTCGTGCGCGCCGTCCTGCTGCTCAGCCTGCTGGTGCTGACGCCGGTGAGCTGGCTGCTCGCCGCCCTGACCCAGGCGGTGGCCTGGTGGATGGGCGCGCTCGTGACCCTGGCTCTCGTGGCGGTGGTCGCCGAGCTGCGGCAGCGGGCTCGCCGGGCGCGCGAGCTGGCCCGCCGGCGGCGGCGCGTCGAGCAGCGCCACCAGTCGCAGGCTCGACGCCAGACGCGCCGCCAGGTCGTCGGTGAGGTCGTCGCGGCCCATCGCGAGCGCGGCGCCGCCGCACCGATGCCGGCCGACGCCCTGGACACCGCGCCCGCTGAGGTGGCGCCCGACCAGCCCGCGGACGACGGCTGGCAGCCGGTGCCCGTGCCGCCGCCGACCTACACGCTCAAGCCCCCGGCCCCGTCGCCCGCAGCGTCCTACGACTCGGACTCGACCGAGGAGATGGAGCCGGTCAGG
>JBQCES010000101.1:0-11228 GCA_051960055.1 Angustibacter sp.
GGTGCAGGCGGATCAGAACGGCGGGTCGTCGTTGTAGCCACCGGACTGCTGGCCGCCGAAGCCGCCACCGGAGCCGCCCGACGGGCCGGTCGCCCACGGGTCGTCGACCTGCTGGCCGCCGCCCTGGCCACCCTGGTTGCCCCAGCCGCCGCCACCTTGGCTGCCGCCCTGGCCACCGCCACCGAAGCCACCGCCGCCCTGGCCACCGCCGCCGAAGCCGCCACCACCGCCGCCGCGCTGGGCCTTGGTGACCTTGGCCGTGGCGCGCCGCAGCGTCGGGCCGATCTCGTCGACCTGCATCTCCACGACCGTGCGCTTCTCGCCCTCCTTGGTCTCGTAGGAGCGCGAGACCAGACGGCCCTGAGCGATGACGGCGGTGCCGCGGGTCAGCGACTCGGCGACGTTCTCGGCCGCCTCACGCCACACCGAGCAGCGCATGAACAGCGTCTCGCCGTCCTTCCACTCGTTCGACTGGCGGTCGAACGAGCGAGGGGTCGAGGCGATCGTGAAGTTCGCGACGGCAGCACCCGACGGGGTGAACCGCAGCTCGGGGTCGCCGGTGAGATTGCCGACGATCGTGATGATCGTGTCGCCTGCCATGGCCTGCCCTTCGTTTCGGTGGGGTGGACGACGTCCGGTCGGTGCGACCGAACGGGTCAGCGCACCTCGGGACGGATGAGCTTGGTGCGCATCACGGACTCGTTGAGGCCGAGCTGGCGGTCAAGCTCCTGGGCCACGGCCGGCTCGGCGTGCATGTCGACGACCGCGTAGATGCCCTCGGACTTCTTGTTGATGTCGTACGCAAGACGACGGCGTCCCCAGACGTCGACCTTCTCGACGCTGCCGCCACCCTGACGGATGACGTTGAGGAACTTGTCGAGGCTCGGAGCGACGGTGCGCTCCTCGAGATCGGGGTCGAGGATCACCATGAGCTCGTAGTGACGCATGCGTTAACCCACCTCCTCTGGACTCAGGCGGCCACGGTCTCTCCGTGACAGGAGGGCTGATACGTCGTTCGCCGCGGCACCCGAGGCACCGGATCCACCGGCACCAGGCCCGCGACGACGGGATCAAGACTACCGGGTGCGGGCTGGCGGGGACGAATCTCTGTCCACAGGGTCAGGCGAAGCGCAGGACGACGGCGTCGGGGGCGCCGTCGAGCGGGCCACCCAGCGGGTCGTCGGCCCCCGTCTGCCGGACGGCGTCCCGCTCCGGACGCCGGACGTCGCGCACCACCGCCACCACGAGCCACAGCAATCCGGCGGCGCGCACGAGCAGGAGCAGCGAGTACCACGCACCGGGCAGGCCGCGGTCGGTGTTGGTCTGACCGCCGATGTAGAGCCAGACGCCGACGAAGTAGGTCGTCTCGCACGCGAACCACACCAGCTGGTCTCGCCAGCGCGGCCGGGCGAGCGCCGCGAGGGGCAGCAGCCACAGCGACGCCTGCACCGGCCATGACTTGCCCGTGAGCACGATGATCGCGAGCACCACGAACGCCACCTGCGCCACGCGCGGACGCCGGTCAGCGGCCAGCGCGAGCACGAGACCGATCACCAGCGCCACCGCCAGCCCGATGAGGGCCAACGTCGTGACGGCGCCGCTCGACAGGCTCACGGGGTCCCAGCCGAGCCGGTCGACCCAGTGCGGGCGCGGGTCGGACGGCACCACCTGGGGCAGCAGCCACAGCGAGCCGTAGCCCGCGCTGCTGTGCGCCCACGCGCTGTAGACGGCCTTGACCCCGGCCGGGTTGACCGCGAACCAGGGCAGCAGCACCACCGCCGCCGTGAACCCGGCAGTGACCGCCGTGACCAGCCACTCGCGCCACCGTCCCGCCCGCAACGCCAGGACGGCGAGCACCACCAGCAGCACCGCCGGGTAGGTGCGCGCAGTGACCGCGAGACCGATCAGCACCCCGGCGAGCAACGGTCTCGAGCGCGCCCAGGCCAGTAGACCGCCCGCCGCGAGCGTGACGCCCAGCAGGTCGAGCGACACCAGCGCCGACAGCGCCAGCAGCGGTGAGAGCGCGACGATCGAGGCGTCCCAGGGCCGGCGTCGGCCGGCGCTGGCCGCGGTCACCGCCACGAGCACCGCCAGCAGCACGGCGATGGCCGCCGTCGACAGGTCGAAGTACCACCGGTCCCGCTTCAGGGGCGGGCCGTCCGGCGTCACCTGGCCCACCGCCCACATGGTCAGACCGGTGAGCACGGGCTGGGCCAGGTAGTCGCCGTCGCGGGCGTCGACGTACGGCACGGCGCCGCTCGCCAGCCCACTCGTCTCGTACACCAGCGGCAGGTCGCTGTAGCAAGCGTGGAAGAACTGGTCGGGCGTCGACCAGCCCTCGGCGCGGCAGTGCTGCTTCTCGACCACGCCGAGCGCGAGCACCACCATCGACAGGACGACGAGCACGCGGGCCGCCGTCCACCAGCCGTGCCGCCCGGCCCGCACGCGCCACCCGGCCGGGCCGCCCACCACCGCTGAGAAGCGCCGGACGAGCGGGTCGTCCCGCGAGGGCGCCACCACGGGCTCGTCGACGACGCCGCGCGCTGAGGTCACGCGCCGATCATGGCGCACGTCACCCCGTGGGTGCGGCAGCGGCTCGGTCTGCCGTGCTCGTGGACTTCGTGGGCGTACTGGCGGCGGCCTTCGTCGACGTGCCGCTGGCACCCGCCGTGCTGGACGTGGTCGGCGTGCTCGTCTTCGTCTTCGTCTTCGTCGTCGGCACCGGCAGCGTGACCGTGGGCGTCGACGTCGTCGTCGTGGTGGACGTGGGCGGCGTCGTCGGTGTGCTCGTCGTCGGCGTGCTCGTCGTCGGCGTACTGGTCGTCGGCGTGCTCGTCGTGGGCGGCGTCGTGGGCGTGTAGGTCGGCACGTTGCTCTTGCCGCCGTAGACGGGGTCGGGGAACTGCAGCACCTTCTGGCCGTCGAGCGCGTCCTGCATGAACGCCGTCCAGATCTTCAGCGGGAACGACGCACCGGTGACGGCGCTGTTGCCGCCCAGCCCGTTGAGCGAGAGCTGCACGACCTCGCCCTTGGCGTTCTTGCCGTTGCGGTAGAGCCCCACGGCGGTCGCGAGCTGCGGCGTGTAGCCGGCGAACCAGGCCGCGTTGTTGTTCTGCGCGGTGCCGGTCTTGCCGGCGAGCGGGCGGTCGATCTGCGAGCCGGCGTAGGCGCCCGTGCCGTTCTTGATCACCGCTTGCAGGGCGTAGGTGAGATCGGCCATCGAGTCCTTGCTGAAGACGCGCGTGGCCTTGGGCTTGGCCTTGTAGAGCGACTTGCCGTCGGAGCCGGAGACGCTGCGCACCGTGTAGGCGTCGGCGTGCATGCCCTGGGCGGCGAAGGTGGCGTACGCCTCGGCGACGTCGATCACGTGGGGGGACGCCGTGCCGAGCACGTTGCCGAGCTGCGGGGGCTGCAGCCCCTTGGTGTCCTTCGGGTAACCGGCGTCGATGGCGGCCTGCATGGTCTTGTCCGGGCCGACGTCCTGGTTGAGCGCGACGTAGACGGTGTTGACCGAGTGGGCGGTGGCCGTGACCAGGTCGATGTTGCCGAACTGCTCGCCGCGCCCGGAGCCGTAGTTCGACACCTCGTAGGTACCGAACTTCTTGGGTGAGCTGCCGTCGTACCGCGACTTGAGCGAGATGCCGTCCTCGAGCGCCGCGGCGAGCGCGAAGGGCTTGAACGTCGAGCCGGCCTGCATGATCGACTGGGTGGCGTCGTTGAGCTCCTTCTCCACGGCGTCCTTGCCGCCGTACATCGCCACGACCGCACCGTCGCCGGGCTTGATCGAGACCAGACCCGCGCCGACGCCCTTGGCGCCCTTGGTGGGCAGCTCGTCCTTCATCGCGTTGACGGCGTCCGCCTGCGTCTGCCGGTCGAAGGTGCTGACGATCTTCAGGCCACCGCGGTCGATGTCGGCGTCGGTGAGACCGGCCCTGGAGATGACCTCCTGGCGCACCACCTTGAGCAGGTAGCCGTTGGTGCCGCCGAACCGGTTGCTGGTGCGCTGCTTCACGATCTTGGGGTAGGTCGCCTTGTCGCGCTCGGCCTGGGTGATCCAGCCCTCCTTGAGCATGCCGTCGAGCACGTAGGTCATGCGCGCCTGCGCGTTGGCCTTCTCGGTGACCGGGTCGTAGAGGCCGGGCGAGCGGATGATCGCCGCGAGCAGCGCGCTCTGGCTGAGGTTGAGCTTGCTGGTGGGCACCCCGAAGTAGGCCTGGCTGGCCGTCTCGACGCCCCACGCGCTGCGGCCGAAGTAGATCGTGTTGAGGTAGTTCTCCAGGATCTGGTCCTTGGACTCCTTCTGCTCGATCTTCAAGGAGATGACGAACTCCTTGGCCTTGCGCGAGACGGTGCGGTCCTGGGTCAGGAAGTAGTTCTTCACGTACTGCTGGGTGATCGTCGAGCCACCCTGCTTCGAGCCGCCCTTGAGAGCCACCCACGCCGCGCGCGCGATGCCCTTCGGGGAGACACCGTGGTTCTGGTAGAAGGTGCGGTCCTCGGCCGCCAGCACCGCCTTCTGCATGGTGTCGGGCACGTCCGACAGCGGCACCGAGCGCCGGTTGACCTCGCCGAAGCGGCCGAGCTCGGTCTTGCCGTCCGACCAGTAGACGACCGAGGCGTTGGCCGTGACGAGCTGGTTGGGGCTCGGCACCGAGACCTGGCTGTAGAAGACGGCGAAGCCGATCACGCCGAGCAGGAACACGGCCAGGATGCCGCCGCCGACCAGGCGCCAGGAGGGGACGAACCGCTTCCAGCCGCTCTTGCCGGCACGGGGGTAGTCGACGATGCGGCGCACGGGGCGGGGTTCTCCAAGCTGGCGGGGTCAGGGACGCCCGGTGGGCGCGATGCCCAGTATGCGGCGAGACGGCGCCCACCACCCACTCGAGACGGGCGGCTCCACCGGCTCCTCACCAAACCTGCCCACTGCGCGAAGCGCGGCGGGTGTTTGCCAGGGCAGCAACCTGTGACCTACAGTCCGACATATCGCGGCGATACATCGCGCAGATCTGTCGGACCAGCAACCAGCGCCTGAGGAGGTCAGCATGGCACGTCGCTCCGACGTCCTCGACCTCGCGGTGCTCGGCCTGCTGCACGACAGCCCACTGCACGGCTACGAGCTGCGCAAGCGGCTCTCGACCGTGCTCGGGCCGTTCCGCGCGCTGAGCTACGGCACGCTCTATCCCTGCCTGAAGCACCTGTCTGACCAGGGCTGGATCACCCAGTCGAGTGCCGACGGCGAGGGCGCCGGGCGCCGCGCCCGGATCGTCTACGAGCTCACGGCCGCGGGCAAGGAGCACTTCGAGACGCTGATCGACGAGTCGGGGCCGACGTCCTGGGAGGACGAGAGCTTCGGCGTCCGGTTCGCGTTCTTCGCGCGCACCCCCACCGACGTGCGGCTGCGCATCCTCGAGGGACGCCGCAGCCGGCTCGAGGAGCGCCTCGACTCCGTGAGCAGCTCGGTCGCCCGCAACCGCGAGCGCGCCGACCAGTACACGCTCGAGCTGCAGCGGCACGGCCTGGAGTCGGTGCAGCGCGAGGTGCGCTGGCTGAACGAGCTCATCTCGAACGAGCGCCGCGACGCCGGCGCTGCGCCGGCCAGCACCACAGACAGCACCACAGACAGCCCCGAGTAACACCCCCCAGCACGACCCCCACCCCAGATAAACCGATGAAGGAGCACCGCATGGGATCCGTCCGTGTCGCCATCGTCGGCGCCGGAAACTGCGCCGCCTCGCTCGTCCAGGGCGTGCACTACTACGCCGACGCCGACCCGAACGCGTCCGTGCCGGGCCTGATGCACGTGATGTTCGGCGAGTACCACGTCAAGGACGTCGAGTTCGTCGCGGCGTTCGACGTCGACGCCAAGAAGGTCGGCTTCGACCTGTCCGAGGCGCTGGTGTCGAGCGAGAACAACACCATCAAGATCTGCGACGTGCCGCCGCTGGGCGTCACCGTGCAGCGTGGCCACACCCTCGACGGCCTCGGCAAGTACTACCGGATGACCATCGACGAGTCCGACGCCGAGCCGGTCGACGTCGTCCAGGTGCTCAAGGACACCCAGGCCGACGTGCTGGTCTCCTACCTGCCGGTGGGCTCCGAGGACGCCGACAAGTTCTACGCGCAGTGCGCGATCGACGCGGGTGTGGCATTCGTCAACGCCCTGCCGGTGTTCATCGCCTCCGACCCCGAGTGGGCCAAGAAGTTCGAGGACGCCGGTGTGCCGATCGTCGGCGACGACATCAAGTCGCAGGTGGGCGCCACCATCACCCACCGCGTGATGGCGAAGCTGTTCGAGGACCGCGGCGTCGTGCTCGACCGCACGTACCAGCTGAACGTCGGCGGCAACATGGACTTCAAGAACATGCTCGAGCGCGACCGCCTGGAGTCCAAGAAGGTCTCGAAGACCCAGGCCGTGACGTCGAACATCGGCCACGACCTCGGCGCCAAGAACGTGCACATCGGCCCGTCGGACTACGTGCAGTGGCTCGACGACCGCAAGTGGGCGTACGTGCGCCTCGAGGGCCGCGCCTTCGGTGACGTCCCGCTGAACCTCGAGTACAAGCTCGAGGTGTGGGACTCCCCCAACTCGGCCGGCATCATCATCGACGCGATCCGCGCGGCGAAGATCGCCAAGGACCGCGGCATCGGCGGCCCGCTGCTGTCGGCGTCGTCGTACCTGATGAAGTCCCCGCCGGTGCAGCAGCCGGACGACCTCGGTCGCGAGAGCGTCGAGGCCTTCATCCGCGGTGACATCGAGCGCTGAGCGAGACATCAACGCGAGCGCTGAGGCTCGCCTGAGCGATCGCGTGCAACGCCCCGCATCCCTTCGAGGGGTGCGGGGCGTTGTGCGCGTCACGGCCTCGAGTCTCCGAACGCCTTCTCGGCACTCATGATCGTGTAGCGTCCGACGGCACGTCGTTCACGCAGAACAAGTCTCGGGGGAGACACCCATGAAGAAGCGGACCATCGCTGTCGCGGTCGCGACGGCGGCTCTTGTCTTTGCGTCGGCAGCAGCCCCCCCGCACGACGGGTACGTCGAGGCCTACAACGGCTGACCGTCGAGCAATCCGGGGAGCACAGATGTGCCTGGAGCTGTCGGACGTCGTCGTCCGCTACGGGAGCCGGATCGCCGTCGACTCCGTGAGCCTGAAGGTCGGCACGGGAATCACGGCACTGCTAGGTCCTAACGGGGCCGGTAAGTCCTCTCTCCTGTCGACCATCTCGACGACGCGGCGGCCGACATCCGGCACCGTGCGGCTGGGTCCGCTCGACGTCAACCGTCGGGCGGACCTGGCCGCGTACCGCCGGCAGGTCGGCTACCTGCCGCAGACGCTGAGGTTCGCGCCCCGGTTGACCGTGCGCGAGACGCTCGAGTACGCCGGGTGGCTGCAGCGCATGTCGGCGCCACAGGTCGACCCGCGCGTCGCGGAGCTGCTGGAGTGGGTGGGCCTGGCCGACCGCGAGGACGACAGCGTGCGCTCGCTGTCTGGCGGCATGAAGCGCCGGCTCGGACTGGCCCAGGCACTGGTCGGCAGCCCTCAGCTGCTGGTGCTGGACGAGCCGACGGTGGGCCTCGACCCGGAGCAGCGCGTCGGGCTCCGGACGCTGTTGCACGACCTGGCGCTGTCCACCATCGTGCTGGTCGCCACCCACCTCGTGGACGACGTCGCAGCGCTGGCGCAGCACGTCGCCGTGCTGCGTGGAGGTCAGATCGCCTTCGACGGCGGGATCTCGGCGCTCGTAGGGGCCGACGCGGAACCGGATGCTCGCGGCGTGGAGGCGGCCTACCTACAGGTCGTCGGTGCCTCGTGCTGACGCTGCGGGTGCTGTACGCGCACGCTCGGCACAGCGTTCTGGGACCGGTCATGGCGCTGCTGGTCATCGGTGGATGCTGGCAAGCCCTCTACAGCCAAGATCCGTTGTGGGGCGGGCGGTTCATCGACACGACGCTGTGGGCGCACACCTACGCGCTGGTCGTCGTCGGCCCGCTCATGGCGACGGTCGCAGCGTGGTCGACGGCGTCAGCGCCGGCCCGACTGCTCGACTCGGTCAGCCCCCGCACCATGTCGACGACGTCCATCACCTGGGCCACCACCCTGGTCTGGGCGTCCCTGGCGCACCTCATCGTCCTCCTGGCAGCGTGCTGGCACAGCGCCTCGATCGCCGGCGCGGGCCTGCCGGCGTGGTCGGTGGTGCTGCTGACCGAGGCGGTCCTCGGCATCCAGGTCGCGGGCGGGATGGTCATCGGCTCCGTCGTACGGTCACGGGTGCTCGCTCCCGCTCTCGCTCTCCTGATCGCCTACGGCACCTACGTCGCCTCCGTCTTGTCGGATGCGGACAACGGCGTGCACCGCTTCTACCCGCTGATCCAGGAGCATTGGGATCCTGAGTTACTGCCCTCCGTCTCCCGACTGGCCTGGACGACGGTCTGGTTGTGTGCCGTCACGGCACTTCTCCTTGCCGCGGTGGCGGCACTCCAGCGACGCGGGCGACTCGCGGTCTCGGGCTGGTGGGCCGGGCGCCTCGCCGCCGTGGCGCTGACGGCCGTCGTCACGTGTGGCCTTCTGACCTCCTTCGCCGTCGCTCCCCGTGCGACGTTGCTGGCGAATGTCCGGCCTGCGTGTGACGTGGTCTGCCGGGCCGCGGGGCCGGGTGATGTCTGCGTGTGGCGCCCGGATGCCTACCAGCTACCGAAGCTGCAGAGCGGGTTGCGTCTCGCCCAGACGGCCGCTGGTTCGCTCCCGCGCTTTCCACAGCACCTCGCGGAACCGTTGGTCTCGTCGACCGGTCGCCCGGTCGACGAGGAGATCCTGTTTCCCACCGGGCCCACGTCCGCGGCAGACGCTGCAGCCACCGTGCTGGATGCGTTGCTCCCGACGCCGACCGGCGACTGCGAGCTGGCCACGAACCCGCCCGAGCTCGGCGGCATCCCGTGGGACCAGCTCTTCGGCGCTGTCCTCTACGCGCGAGCGAACGTGCCGGCGGAAGGCCCGGGCGTCGACTCACCCGGTTTCGAGCGGCAGCTGAAGGCGGTGCTCGCCATGCCCCGGCGGGCGCAGGACACCTGGCTCGAGGAGGCGTTCGCCGCCTACGAGGCCTGTCGGCGGATACCCGCACCTCATGCCTGAGGCCGTCGGTGTCCGTCTGTACCTGCGCGTCCGGTCGACAGCAGGCGCGTTGGTGACCCTCGGCGCCACCGCAGCGGTGCTGGTGGTGCTGCAGCTGCGCAGCGTCGAGGCCTCGGTCGGCATCCTGAACACGGTCGACCCCGGGCTGGCGCCCTGGCAGGCACTGCTTCCTGCCGTCGCCTGCCCTGCGTTCGTCGGACTCAGCCCGGCCAGCCGGCCGAGCGTGGAGCTCGTCGCACCGCGCGCGACGTCACGGCTCGACGTCGCGCTCCTGCCTGCGTGACGGTCTTCGGCGGCGTGATCGTCGCGTTGTCGTCGGCCTGGACGGGACAACCGTCGGCCGGCCTGATGGGGGCGCGAGACCTCTGCGGATTCGTCGGGATCGCGTTGGTGCTGCGCCCGTGGCTGGGCTGGCCAGCCTGGTTGGCGCCGACCGCGTTCGGTGCGTTCGAGATGCTCTTCGGCCGGGCACGCGACGGGTCACCCGTGCCGTGGGCGTGGTCGATCGCGCCGCCCGGCGACCGGCTCGCCGCTGTCATCGCGCTCGTTCTTCTCGCTGCGGGGCTGGTCCTGACCGCGCTCGGCCGCACGGGTCGGTCCGACGACGAGGAGACTGAGGCCTAGCGACGAGCGGGGTGGCGCGGACGCTGGCTACCGTGAACGCGTGCACTTCGTCGCCGACCTGCGTGTCGTCCTGCGCGGTCGCGACTTCCGGCACCTGTTCGCTGTCCGGTTGGTGTCGCAGAGCGCGGACGGCGCCTTCCAGGTGGCGCTGGCGAGCCTGGTGTTCTTCTCCCCCGAGCGGGCCGCCACCGCGCAGGCCGCAGCGGCCGCGGCTGCGGTCACCGTGCTGCCGTACACCGTGATCGGGCCGTTCGCGGGCGTGCTGCTCGACCACTGGCGCCGCCGGCAGGTGCTGCTCGTGGCCAACCTCGTGCGGACGGCGCTCGTCGTGGTGGTCGCGGCGCTGGTGGCGGCCGGCTCGGTCGGCCCGGCGTTGTACGGGATCGTGCTGGCGTGCCTGTCGGTCAACCGGTTCTTCCTCACCGCGCTGGGGGCGGGGCTGCCGCACGTCGTGCCGAGTGACGAGCTGGTGATGGCGAACGCCGTGACGCCGACGTCCGGCACGCTGGCCGCGCTCGGAGGCGGTGGCGTCGCCTACGTGCTCACGCGGTTCCTGCCGTCGGGTGACGACGGCGACGCGGTGGTGCTGGCGATCACCGCGGCGGTGTACCTCGGCTCGGCCCTGCTCGCGTTGCGGATGCCGCGGGCGCTGCTCGGGCCCGAGCACGGTGAGCGGACGGCGCTCGGCTGGCACGCCGTGGCGGACGGGGCCCGCCACGTGCGCGAGCGGCGTCCGGCGTGGAACGCGCTCGCGGCGATCGGCGCCCACCGGTTCGGGTACGGGCTCACGACGCTGGCCACGGTGCTCTTGTGCCGCAACTACTTCAACGACCCGCGCGACGCCGCGGCCGGGCTCGCGCTCATGGCTCAGGTGTTCGGCGCGGCAGGCCTGGGCTTCGGGGGCGCCGCGCTCATCACGCCCGTGGCCACCGGACGGTGGGGCACCGGCGGCTGGGTGTGGCGGGCGCTCGCGGGGGCCGCGGTGGTGCAGGCACTGCTCGTCGTCTGGCTGAGCGTGCCGGTCGCGCTCGTGGCCGCGTTCGCGCTCGGCGTGGTGGCTCAGGGCGTGAAGATCTGCGTCGACGCGGTGGTGCAGCGGGTCGTCGACGACGACTTCCGAGGGCGCGTCTTCGCGTTCTACGACGTGGTGTTCAACGTCGCGTTCGTGGCGGCGGCGGGGACGGCGGCGCTGGTGCTGCCGCAGAACGGCTACGCGCCGGTGCTCTTCGCGCTCATCGCGGTGCTCTACGCGGCGACGGCTGCGGCGTACTGGACGACGGTGCGCGACCGGCGGGTGCGCCGTCCGGCGTCCGAGTGAGCGCAGCCGGGGCGCGACTGGGTCCCCTCACTCCAACCCCGGGGTGGTGCGGGGGCACCCCACTCCAATAGGTCCGGTGCAGGGTGCCACCGCCCCAAAAGGGGACGGGAGTCGTTCGAGGGGGGCGGGGCGGGGCGGGCCGGGGGGGCGGGCCGGGG
>JBQCES010000102.1:0-3685 GCA_051960055.1 Angustibacter sp.
CACCTACTGAACGTGATCAGCGTCGTCACGGGCGGCGGCGAGGCGGTGGGCGGTGACGGCGTCGGCCCGGCCGCCCGCCACGAGCACGAAGCCCCACACGACGGCGAAGACGATGCCGATGAAGAACATCATCGGCACCCAGATGCCGCTCACGACGAGCGCCGCCTGCACCAGCCAGCCCAGCACGTAACCGACCCGCGAGCGCAGCAGACCCGCGGCCAGCACGGCCAGCAGCGCGGTGACGCCGGCCGCCACGGCCACGGTGCGCCCCGGCACGTCCGACAGGTCCTTGGCCACCAGGGAGGCGAAGCCCACCACCAGCACCTCACCGACGAGCACCATGGCCGCGAACGAGCGGCGCAGCGACCGCGGCGGCCGCTCGCTCACCGACTCGCTCACCGGCTCGTTCACCGGCTCGTTCACCGGATACCCAGCAGCGTCCGGACGTCGGCCGCCATCGTCACCGAGCCCGTGGCCAGCACGCCGACGCCGAGGTCGCCGTCCTGCTCGGCCAGGTCGACGGCGCGGGCGAGGGCGTCGGGCAGTCGGCCGACGACGTGCACGCGGTCGTCGCCGAACACCTCGACCGCCACCTCAGCGAGGTCGTCGGGGTTCATCGCGCGCGCCGAGGTCGTGCGCGTGATCACGACCTCGTCGAGCACGGGCTCGAGCGCGGCGAGGATGCCCTCGGGGTCCTTGTCGGACAGCACGGCCACCACACCGACGAGCCGCCGGAAGCTGAACGCCTCCTCGACCGCCGCCGCGAGCACCTGGGCTCCGGCAGGGTTGTGCGCCGCGTCGACGACCACGGTGGGACTGCGCCGCACCACCTCCAGCCGCCCGGGAGACGTCATGTCGGCCACGGCCGTCCGCACCACCTCGACGTCGAGCCGGTCGGCACCGCCGCCGACGAACGCCTCGACGGCCGCGATCGCCGTCACGAGGTTGTGCGCCTGGTGCTCGCCGTGCAGCGGCAGGAACAGGTCCTCGTAGTCGCCGCCGATCCCGCGCACGCTCACCATCTGACCGCCCACGGCCACCTCGCGCGACAGCAGCCCGATCTGCTGCCCTTCCACCACGACGTCGGCGCCGACCTCGCCCGCGCGGTGCAGCAGCACCTCGGCGGCCTCGCGCTTCTGGGTGCCGAGCACCGCCACCGCGCCCGGCTTGATGATCCCGGCCTTCTCGGTGGCGATCTCCTCCACCGTCGAGCCCAGCAGCCGCTCGTGGTCGATGGCGATGGGCGTGATGACGGCGACCTGGCCGTCGGCGACGTTCGTGGAGTCCCACGTGCCGCCGAGGCCCACCTCGACGACCGCGACGTCGACCGGCGCGTCGGCGAAGGCCGAGAACGCCATGGCCGTGAGCACCTGGAAGTAGTTGATGACCGGCTCGCCGGCCTCGCGCGAGCGGGCGTCGACGATCTCGAGGTACGGCGCGACGTCGTCCCACGCGGCCACGAACCGCTCGGGGCTGATCGGCTCGCCGTCGAAGGCGATGCGCTCGCGGATGTCGGTGAGGTGCGGGCTGGTGAACCGGCCCGTGCGCAGGCCGAGCTCGCGCAGCAGCCGCTCGATCATCCGCGACGTCGACGTCTTGCCGTTCGTGCCGGTGATGTGCACGACGGGGAAGGCACGCTGCGGCTCGCCCATGAGGTCCATGAGCGAGCGGATCGCGTCGAGGGAGGGGTCGACGTGGTGCTCCGGCGTGCGCGCCAGCACGGCGTGCTCGACCTCCGCCAACCGCGCGGACACGACCTCCGGCTGCTCGCTCGTCACGCCAGGTCCCGGCACTCGCTGATCACGCGGCCAACGGTACGGCAGACTCGTCACCATGGTGACCGACGACGTCGACGGGACGACCTCCGCGCAGGGCCCGTGCCCGCCGGACACCCCGCTGCTGCAGCGCATCCGCGAGTCGATCATCGGTGACGACCTCACGCTCCCAGGGCCGTACGGACCGCGCCGCGTCACCTACGCCGACTACACCGCGAGCGGCCGGTCGCTGGCCTTCATCGAGGACTTCATCCGCGACGAGGTGCTCCCCCGCTACGCGAACACGCACACCGAGTCGTCGGGCACCGGGCTGCAGACCACGCGGCTGCGCGAGGACGCCCGCCGCATCGTCCGCGAGGCCTTGGGCGCGGACGACGACTGCGCCGTCCTCTTCTGCGGCTCGGGCTCCACCGGTGCGATCGACAAGCTGGTATCGGTGCTGGGGCTGCGGATCCCGTCCGAGCTCGACGACCGCTGGCACCTGTCGGCGCAGATCCCGGCCGACCAGCGACCCGTGGTGTTCATCGGCCCGTTCGAGCACCACTCCAACGAGCTGCCCTGGCGCGAGTCGATCGCCGACGTCGTCACCGTGCCCGAGGACGCCAACGGCCACGTCGACCTCGACCGCCTCGCCGCCGAGCTCGCCCGCTACGCCGACCGACCGCTCAAGATCGGCTCGTTCTCGGCCGCCAGCAACGTCACCGGCATCGTCACCGACACCCACGCCGTCACCCGCCTGCTGCACGAGCACGGCGCCCTCGCGTTCTGGGACTTCGCCGCCGCGGCGCCGTACGTCGAGATCGAGATGACGCCGGACGGCGACCCCGCCGCAGCGAAGGACGCGCTGTTCCTCAGCCCGCACAAGCTGATCGGCGGCCCGGGCACGCCCGGAGTGCTCGTCGTCCGGAAGTCGTTGTTGCACAACCGAGTTCCGGCCGTGGTGGGTGGCGGCACGGTCGCGTACGTCAACCCGGCCGAGCACGTGTACCTGGACTCTCCCGAGCACCGGGAGGAGGCCGGCACGCCCGCGATCGTGGAGTCGATCCGCGCCGGCCTGGTGTTCCAGCTCAAGCAGGCGGTGGGGATCGACGTCATCCGCGCGCACGAGGAGCACTTCCTGCGGTGCGCGGTGCGCGCGTGGACGCAGAACCCGGCCATCGAGATCCTCGGCAACCTCGACGCTGAGCGGCTGTCGATCCTGTCGTTCGTGATCCGACGTCCGGGCGGGCAGTACCTGCACCACAACTTCGTCGTGGCGGTGCTCAACGACCTGTTCGGCATCCAGTCGCGCGGTGGCTGCTCGTGCGCCGGGCCGTACGGCCACCGGCTGCTCGGCATCGACCTGGAGCGCTCGCACGAGTTCGAGCAGGAGATCTCGCGCGGCTGCGAGGGGATCAAGCCCGGCTGGGTGCGGGTGAACTTCAACTACTTCCTGTCGCACGCCGTGTTCGACTACGTCGTCGCGGCCGTCGACCTGGTGGCGCGCGACGGCTGGCGCCTGCTGCCGGACTACCGCTTCGAGCCGGCGACCGGCCTGTGGCGGCATCGGGGCGGGCCGGTCGAGCCGCCGCTGCGACTGGGTGACCTGCACTACGACGCCGACGGCGTCCTGCGCTACGACAGCAAGGCCGAGCACGCGCCCGAGTCGGCGCTGCAGGGCTACCTCGACGAGGCCCGGGCGCTGCTGTCGGCCCGTCCCGAGCCCGACCTCACGCCGGGTTCGGGGCCGGACGGCGACTTCGACCGCCTGCGGTGGTTCGAGCTGCCCGCCGCCTGCACCGCCTGAGGTGCCGAGAACGCAGAAGGTGCCCCCCGCCGTCGACGGCGGGGGGCCCCGTCTGCGGTCACGTGGCGAGGGCGGAGACTTCTCGACCCCCACGCCCCCCGGCAGCCCGGCGCCCACGGTGGGC
>JBQCES010000103.1:0-7400 GCA_051960055.1 Angustibacter sp.
GGCCTGCGGCTCCACGAAGACGCGCACGCCCTCGTTGTCGATGACCTCGTCGCCCGGCATCGGGTCGCTGACGACGCTCAGCTCGAGGCCGTCACCACCGGGAGCCAGGCGGAGCCCGGCGTGCTCGGGTGCCTGCGGGGACTGCGTGAGGCCACGGACGACGTCCACGGCCTGGTCGGTCAGGGTGAGCATGAGTGTGCTCCTGTCCGTTCGGGATCCTTTGGGCACTCCACCTTGATCACGGGTCGGGGTGCGGCGTCAAACGCAGACGCCCGGCCCGTGCTCGGGCCGGGCGTGTCGCGGCGCGGTCGACGCGGGCGGGCTACTCCTCGACGATGTGGACGGCGGCCTCCTCGGCCGAAGCCCCTGCGCCGTCGATGCCGACGTCCTCACCGACGAGGTCCTTCTCGCGGTCGGGCCCGACCCCGTGGTCGGGGTCGACCAGCCGGCCGGCGCGGCGGTCGCCCACCTCGTCGTCACCGCGGAAACCCTCGTCCTGGGCCACCTCGGAGTCCGGGTCGTCGTCGGTCTCGTCGTCGCGGTCGCTCAGCGGGTCGTCGAAGGCGAGGTTGGGGTCGGGGACCTCCTGGGCGAGGCGCATGTCGAGCGTCTCGCCCTCGCGCTCCTCCTCGAACGTCGTCCCGAACTTGTCGACGCCCAGCGGCTTCTCGGGCGGGCTGTAGCCCTCGTCGAGTGGGTCGACGAGACCGCGGTCGTCGAGCGTGTCCTCGGCGCCGGGCTGGTCCTCGTCGTCGACGCTGAAGACGCCACTGCTGTCGACGTCGCTCCTGCTGTCGTCAAAGTCGGTCATGATCTGAGCCTGCCACGAGCCGGTGCGTCGTGCGCGGTCAGCGATGAATCCGTTGGGGGGTCAGCCATCCAGCGTGCGGCGGTCGTCGGGTAGGCGACGGGTGACACCACGGCGGTCGAGCACCTCCAGCAGCGGGACGGCGACCCGGCGCGAGGTGCCCCAGGCGTCGCGCGCCGCGGCCACGGTGAAGGGCGCGTCGAGCGCTCGCACCGCCGCCGCGGCCGCCTCGACCCCCTCCGGTGCGATCACCACGCCCGGTGCCACCTCCACCAGACGACCCGACCGCACCGCCGCCGCGAGCTCGCGCGGGCCGAGTCCGAGGCCGCGCAGCTCGTCGGCGTCCGGCGGCGACAGGGGCAGGCGCGACGTGCGCGCCAGCACCTGCTCGACGGCCCGCTGCACCGCTGGCGGCAGCACGTCTGCGCTGCGGCGGCTGTCGACGACCCGTCCGCGCAGCACGCGTAACGGCGGCCGGACGACAGCCTCGACCACCGCGGTCGCCGGCACCTTCAGCGCCGCCCGTGCCGCGTCGACGGGCAGGCCGGGGTCGAGCGGAGTGGCGCGGTCATGGGCCTCGACCACCTGCAACAGCCGGCGCGCCAGCTCATCGGCCCGGCTCGACGACACCAGCCACTCCTCGTGGCCCGGCAGCGCCTGCACCTGCTCGTCGGGCACGCCCATCGCCAGCAGGTGGCTGCGCCGCACGATCCCCCGGCGAACCACCTCCGCGACGGCATCCGGCTGCCCGCTCACCGTCTTCAGCTCGGCGGCTCGCGCGGCGGCCGCGCCGCGCCGACCCAGGGCGGGCGGGTCGACGTCCAGCACCGTGAGCCCGCTCAGGACGGCGTGCCGGCCAGGGTCGCGCAGCAGGCCGACGTCGCCGAGCCGCAACGGCAGCGGCCGGGCCAGGCGCAGCCGCCAGACGTCGTCGGCGAGGTGGCGCAGGTGCACCTCGACCTGGGCCGACCCCACGTGCAGCAGGGCCTGGGCCGGCGCGTGGTCGGTGAGAGCGCCGCAGCGGACGTCGACGACGTCGGTGGTCAGGAAGCGGCCGGGCGCGGTGAGGGCGTCCCCGCGCTGCACCGCCGTGCGCGGCGTCCCTCGCAGGTTCACCGCGACGCGCGCGACGGCGGCGACCTCGCGGTGCTGGGCGGCGAGGCTCTGCAGACCGCGCACCACCGCCTGCTCCCCCGAGAGGAGGTCGAGCCGGTCTCCGGTGCGCAGCGTGCCTGCCGAAAGCGTGCCCGTGACGACCGTGCCGGCGCCGCGCACGGTGAAGGAGCGGTCGACCCACAGGCGCACCGGGGCGGCGGTGTCCGGGCGCGGCAGCGCACGGACGAGGCCGGCGATCGCCGTCCGGAGCTCGTCCATCCCCTCACCCGAGCGGGCGCTCACGGCCACCGAGGCCACGTGCGCCAGGCCGGTGCCGGCCAGGTGCTCGTGGGCCGCGGCTCGCGCCGGACCCGGGTCGGCGAGGTCGCTGCGGGTGATCACGAGCAGGCCGTGACGGACCCCGAACGCGTCGAGCGCGTCGAGGTGCTCCTGCGTCTGGGGCATCCAGCCCTCGTCCGCCGCGACCACCAGCCGCGCGCCCGGCCCCGGCCCCACCCCGGCGAGCATCGTGGGCACGAACCGCTCGTGCCCCGGCACGTCGACGAAGGCCACCTGCTCGCCGTCGACGTCGGCCCAGACGAAGCCGAGGTCGATGGTGAGTCCGCGCCGCTGCTCCTCGGCGAACCGGTCGGGCTCCATGCCCGTGAGCGCCTTGACCAGCGTGGACTTGCCGTGGTCGACGTGGCCCGCCGTGGCCAGGACGTGCATCACCGCGCCAGCCTACGTCGGCATGCGCCGGACGCACCCAGCGGAGGTGGACGGGAATCGAACCCGCCAGACCGAGCTACTCGGTCTCGTCGGTGTTGAAGACCGCGGGGGCCACCAGGCACCCAGACACCTCCCCGAGCGGCGGTCGCCCACCGCGCGGCGGCTCGCACGCTACCTGGCCCCGCCGCCGGCCGCGCGATCGCCCCTCGCTCAGCCGGTGCCCATCTTTTGCGCGCATGCATCTGTTGCTGTCTGATAGGGATGGAGGCGCGACGGCGGACCGTCCGCCACTCCCAGCGGCCTCCAGGACGCGAGGACGGCCGTGGGCTTCGACACCTCCACCTTCCTCCCCGTCGCGCTGGGCTTCTTCGGTCTGGGCACGGGGTATCTCATCTCCGGGCCGCAGGAGCTGCTCGGCTTCCCGCGCCGCGACCCCTTGGTCGACCGGTCGACCGGCATCTGGGGCATCTGGCTCCCGGGCTTCTGCCAGCTGGTCACCGGGATCCTGCTCTTCGTCGGCCTCACGTGGTTCCAGGTCTTCAAGGACGACCCGGCTCTCTACATGGCCGCCGTGGCGTTCAGCGCGTACGGCATCCACTGGTTCGCGCTCGGCCTGAACCGCTACCAGGGCAACGACCCGCGGACGAACGCCGGCATGTCGGTGGCCTTCACGGTGCTCTCGGTGACCGGCGCCTACGTGTTCTTCGACGCGGGCGCCTGGCCGGTCGGCGTCCTGTTCGTCGGGCTGACCTGGGTCTACGTCAGCGACTTCTTCCACGCAGTGGGCGTGGGGATCGCCGAGCGCTCGCTCGGCCTGGCGCACGTGCTCACCGGGCTGTGGCTGATGTACCTCACGGTGGCGACGATCCTGAACATCGCCTCCGGCACCCACCTGCCCGCCTGACCCCGCCGGTTGGGGGGTCAGGTCGGGTGGGGTGGGGCTAGGGCGCGTCAGGCGCGGGCGTTGGCCCGCTCGCGCTGCGGGACGACGGTGTACTTGGGGTCCTTCGCCGAGGCGACGCCGCCCTGGAAGATCCCGAACCGGGTGAGCACCGATCCCGCCACGAGCGCCGCGCCGGACAGCACGGACAGGGTGCGCGACCGGCGTCCGACCAGGGCGCCGACCGCGCCCACGCCCTCGAGCGCCCGAGCGGTGCGCAGCAGCGTTCCGGGACGGCCCTGGCTGTAGGGCTCGGCGAGCATGCCGAGGCGCTGGTGCAGCAGCTGGTGGGCGACGAGCTCGACGGCGGTGCCCGCGACGGCCACCTTGCGCGCGGGGCCGCTCTCGTCGAGCGGTGCCAGGGCGACGCCGGCTCCCCCGGCCGCCGCCGCCGCACTGCCCGCGAACAGGAACGGCATCTCGCGGTACGCCTCGTGCCACGCCGGGACGGCGGTGTTGGTGATCAGCGCCGCCGTGTACGTCGCGAGGGGGCCACCGAGCGCAGCGGAGGCCAGGCCGGCCAGGCGGCCGATGCGCGGTAGGCGGCCGGTCATGGTCGACAGCAGCGCCGCGGACGCCGTGGCGGTGAACGGGCTGAGGATCCACGAACCCACCGAGAGGGGGGACGTCACCTTGAAGACGCGCAGCATGTGCAGGAAGCGCTCGGGCTTGCCGAGGTCGTGGATCAGCGCCACGGTGCCGAGGCCCGCGCCCGCGGCCGCACCGGCGCGCGCGACGCGGGTGAGGCCGGGCCGGCCGGTCGCCGCTGCGCCTTCCGCCAGCAGGGCCGACACCCCGGCGTAGCCACCGAGGAACAGGTACAGCGGGACGTCGGGCTGCTTCCACACCGGCGCCTTGAGGATCGGCCGGCCGTAGTAGGACTCGAACTCCGGCTCAGGGACCAGCGAACGCTCTCTCACTTGCGCCTCCCCACGAACGCCGCGATCCCGGTGACCACCAGTCCTGCCGCCGCCACCGCGACGTGCCGCCACATCGAGGGCAGGTCGCGGGTCGTGACGATCGGATCAGGCGGCAGCCCGTAGACCTCCGGCTCGTCGAGCAGCAGGAAGAAGGCGCCGTCGCCGCCGACGCCGTCGTCGGGGTCGTGGCCGTACAGGCGCGCCTCGGTGACGCCCTCGGCATGCAGCGCGTCGACGCGTTGCTGGGCGCGCTCGCGCAGCTCGTCGAGCGGGCCGAACTGGATGGACTTGGTCGGGCAGGACTTCGCGCAGGCGGGCTCCATACCCGCGCCGAGCCGGTCGTAGCACAGCGTGCACTTGAAGACCCGGCCGTCGTCCTTGCGCTGGTCGATGACGCCGTACGGACACGCCGGAACGCAGTAGCCGCAGCCGTTGCAGACGTCCTCCTGCACCACCACCGTGCCGAACTCGGTGCGGAACAGCGCACCGGTCGGGCACACGTCGAGGCAGGCGGCGTGCGTGCAGTGCTTGCACACGTCGGACGACATCAGCCAGCGGATGTCGGAGTTCTCCGGTGACTGGCCGGTGTCACCGGCCGGCAGGTCGGGCGCAGACTTCGGGGCACCGACCGACGGCATGCCGAGGTCGGTGACCTTGCGAGGCACGCTCTGCTCGACGAAGGCCACGTGCCGCCAGGTGTCTGCGCCCAGCGCCTGGCTGTTGTCGTAGCTCATGCCGGTGAGGACGAGGCCGTCCTCGGGCACCGCGTTCCACTCCTTGCAGGCGACCTCGCAGGCCTTGCAGCCGATGCACACCGTGGTGTCGGTGAAGAAGCCGACGCGCTCGGGATGGCTCTCGTACCCCGCATCGCGCGAGACGTCGGCCAGTGGGCCGGACAGCCGCGGGCTCATGCCTGACTCCCGTCGTCGATTCCTGCGCGTGTGCGGTACTGCGCGACGAGCTCGGTGAGCTGCGGGCCGCGCGGTCGGCGTCCGGGCCGGATGTCGCACGTCCCGACCTTGTCCTGGATGTGCACGTTCGGGTCGAGGGTGACGTTGACCAGGTCGTTCGCCGAGTCGCCGGTCGTCAACCCGTTGCCGCCCCAGTGGTACGGCAGACCCACCTGCTCGATGACGCGGTCGTCGACCCGCAACGAGCGCATGCGCTCGGTCACCATCACCCGCGCCTCGATGGCCGACCGGCTGGTGACGATGGTCGCCCACCCGCCGTGCTCGAGTCCCCGCTCGCGCGCCAACCTCGGCGACACCTCGCAGAACATCGAGGGCTGCAGCTCGCTGAGGTACGGCAGCGTGCGGCTCATGCCGCCGGCGGTGTGGTGCTCGGTGAGCCGGTAGCTGGTGAAGACGTACGGGAAGACGGGGCTCTCGCTGGGGTTCGCGGGGTTGCTCGCCTGCTCGATGGGTTGCAGCACCGGGCTGTTCTGCTGGTCGTACAGCGCGTTGCGGACGGGCGACTCCTTCGGCTCGTAGTACGTCGGCAGCGGGCCGTCCGCCAGGCCGACCGGCGCGTAGAGCCAGCCCTTGCCGTCCGTCTGCATGACGAACGGGTCCTGCCCACCGATCGCGTCCGGACCCTTGGCATCCTCCGGCGGCACGTGGTCGGGCGCGCGGTCGGGGATGAAGTCCGGCACGTCCTCGCCGACCCACTTCTTCTGGTCGGCGTCCCACCAGACGTACTTCTTGCGCTCGCTCCACGGCGACCCATCAGGTTTCGCCGACGCGCGGTTGTAGATGATGCGGCGGTTCGCCGGCCAGGCCCAGCCCCACTCCGGCGCGACCCAGGTCTGCTCCTGTCCGGGCTTGCGCCGCGCCGCCTGGTTGGTCTCGTCGGCGTAGACACCGCAGTAGATCCAGCAGCCGCACGCGGTGGAGCCGTCGTCCTTGAGCTCGGTGTACGCCGACAGCGCCGCGCCGTCCGGGCCGGTGCCGTTGATCTCGCGCAGCACCGCGTCCGCGCTGGGCTCGCCGCTCGGCTCCTCGGGGTAGTCCCAGGTGAGGTCGAGCAGCGGGCGGTCCATCTCGTCGGTGGAGCCCGCGAGCTTCTCGCGGATCCGCTTGCCGAGCTGGTAGTAGAACTGCAGGTCGCTCGTGGCGTCACCCGGCGGCTCGACCGCCTTGTGGTGCCACTGCAGCATGCGCTGGGTGTTGGTGAACGAGCCGCTCTTCTCGGTGTGCGCTGCTGCGGGGAGGAAGAAGACCTAGGTGCCGATGTCCTCGGTGCGCAGCTCGCCCGTGGCGATCTCGGGCCCGTCCTTCCAGAACGTGGCCGACTCGATCATGGCCATGTCACGGACGACGAGCCAGTCCAGGCTCGCCAGCCCGAGCCGCTGCATCTTGCCGTTGGCGTGGCCGACGGCGGGGTTCTCCCCCACGACGAAGTAGCCCTTGCAGCGGCCCTCGATCTGCGCGACCACCGTCGGGTACGACGAGTGGTCGCCGGTGAGCCGGGGCAGGTAGTCGAAGCAGAAGTCGTTGTCGGCCGTGGCCGCGTCACCCCAGTACGACTTCAGCAGGCTGACGGCGTACTGGCGCATGTTGCCCCAGTAGCCGGTGGTGCCGGCGTCCTCGGCCACGTACGAGTCGAGGTCGGCGTGGGTCTCGGCGTGGGGCATCGGCAGGTAGCCCGGCAGGATGTTGTACAGCGTCGGGATGTCGGTCGACCCCTGGATGCTGGCGTGGCCGCGCAGCGCGAGGATGCCACCACCGGGACGACCGATGTTGCCGAGCAGGAGCTGCAGGATCGCCGCCGTCCGGATCATCTGGACGCCGGTGCCGTGGTGCGTCCAGCCCACCGCGTAGCAGAAGGCCGACGTGCGCTCCGGGCCGCTGTTGCGGGTGAGCGCCTCGGCGACCTGCGCAAAGTCCTCCGGCGAGATCCCGCACACCCG
>JBQCES010000104.1:0-6244 GCA_051960055.1 Angustibacter sp.
CCGCGAGCCCGGCGGAGTGCTCGAGATCACCGCCGACGTCTTCGGGACGGCGCCCCGCGAGCTCACCCGCTCGGTCAACCTGCGCCAGACCCTCGACCTGGTGCGCACCGTGGTCGACGGCGTCGAGGACCAGGTCGACGAGCTCGCCGCACCCGGCGACGGGCAGGCGCTGCGCGAGGCGGTGCTGCGCTACTCGCGCGAGGTCGCCTTCGCCGCCGCCGAGGTCTACGCGCACGCCGCGGAAGCCCGCGGCGCGTGGGACGCCCGGCTGGAGGGGCTCGTGGTCGACGCGGTGCTGCGTGGCGAGGCCGACGACTCGATGCAGTCGCGCGCCGCCGCGCTCGGCTGGGACGCCCAGACCGACGTCGTCGTGGTGGCCGGACAGGCGTCGCCCGGTGCGGCCGCCGAGGGCGTGGAGTCGTTGCGCCAGCCAGCCCGACGCGTGGACGTCGACGCGCTGGCGGCCGTGCAAGGTGGCCGGCTCGTCGCCGTGCTAGGTGGGGTCACGGAGCCCCTGCGCACGGCGGGCGCGCTCGACCGCTGCTTCGCGGCCGGCCCGGTCGTCGTGGGTCCGACCGTGCCGCACCTGTTCGCGGCCGGCCGCTCGGCGCGGGCTGCGCTGTCGGGGCTGGTCGCCGCCCGCGCCTGGCCCGAGGCCCCCCGCCCGGTGCTGGCCGACGACCTGCTGCCCGAGCGCGTGCTCGCGGGTGACACTCCAGCGCGCCGAGCGCTCGTCGACCGCGTGCACCGTCCCCTGCACGACGCCCGCGGCAACCTGCTCGAGACCGTGACGACGTACCTCGAGGCGGGTGGCTCGCTGGAGGCCTCGGCGCGCATCCTGTTCGTGCACCCCAACACCGTGCGCTACCGCCTGCGTCGCGCCGCCGAGACGTGCGGCTACGACGTCATGCAGCCGCGCGACGCGTACGTCGTGCGGGTGGCTCTAGCCCTCGGGCGCCTCTCGCTGGCGCCCCGCCGGCCGGTCGGTCCAGCAGGGGCCGCCACGCTCGGTAGCGCACCCTCGCTCGCCGCGAGCGTCGAGTCCGAGCTGTGACCTGTTTGTAGGAACCCTCCAAAACTGGGCCGCAAGGTTGGTCCGCGTCGGCAGCCCCCGGTCGCCGTCGAAGCGGCGAGGGTAGGGACGTGCTCGTCATCGCCTGCCCCGGACAGGGCTCCCAGACCCCCGGCTTCCTGCGCCCCTGGCTGGAGGTCCCCGGCTTCGAGGACCGCCTGCGCTGGCTGTCCGCGGTCGCCGGGATCGACCTGGTCGCACACGGCACGGAGTCGGACGCCGACACCATCCGCGACACCGCCGTCGCCCAACCGCTCATCGTGGCCAGCGGCATGGTGTCGCTGCTCGCGCTCTTCCCCCACCCGGCCGAGGCCTTCCGCCAGGTGGCCGCCGGCGCCGGGCACAGCGTCGGCGAGATCACCGCGGCGGCCGGTGCGGGCGTGCTGTCGGCCGAGCAGGCCATGGTGTTCGTCCGCGAGCGGGGCAAGGCGATGGCCGCCGCGAGCGCCGTGACGCCCACCGGCATGACCGCGGTGCTGGGCGGCGACCCGGACGACGTCGCCGCCGCGCTGCAGCGCCACGGCCTCACGCCCGCCAACGCCAACGGCGCCGGGCAGGTCGTCGCCGCCGGCACCCTCGAGCAGCTGGCCGCGCTCAAGGACGACCCGCCGGCCAAGGCGCGCCTCATCCCGCTGCAGGTAGCCGGCGCGTTCCACACCGACCACATGCGCCCTGCCGTCGACGTCCTGTCGGGCTACGCCCGGGCCATGACGACGCACGACCCGCGCACGCGGCTGCTGTCGAACGCCGACGGTCACGTCGTGCACGACGGCCGGGAGGTGCTGAGCCGCCTCGTGCGCCAGGTGAGCAACCCCGTGCGCTGGGACCTCTGCATGGACGCCATGCGCGACCTCGGCGTCACCGGCGTCATCGAGATCCCGCCCGCCGGCGCGCTCACCGGCCTGGTGAAGCGGGCGCTGCCGGGCGTCGAGACCCTGGCGCTGAAGACGCCCGACGACCTCGAGGCCGCGTTCGACATGGTGGCCCGCCACGGGCAGGAGTCGGGGCTCTCGCAGAACCCCACCTGGCGCCTCGTCGTGGCCCCCATCAAGGGCACCGTGCACGTCACGGCCCTGGACGCCGGAGCCAGCGTCGACAACGGCCAGACCGTCGCCCGCGTGACGACGCTGCGCGACGAGTACGACGTCGTGGCCCCGCACGGTGGTCGCGTCGTCGAGTGGCTCGTCGAGGACGGCGACCCCGTCTCGCCCGGCCAGCCCATCGTCCGGCTGCACCCGCAGGAGGTACCCGCATGACGTCCGGAGCCGACGCGACCGACGGCCCTCGCCCCCAGATCTCGCCGCCCAGCGGCGCTCCGCACGCCCGCATCTACGGCGTCGGCGGCTACCGGCCCGAGCGGGTCGTGCCGAACTCCGAGCTGGTCGAGCGCATCGACTCCAGCGACCAGTGGATCCGCGAGCGCTCCGGCATCGTGACGCGTCGCTGGGCCGCTCCGGACGAGAGCGTCGTCGACATGTCGGAGGCGGCATCCCGCCAGGCGCTGGAGGCGGCCGGCATCGACGCCTCGCGCATCGGCGCCGTCCTCGTGGCGACCGTGACGCACCCGTTCCAGACGCCGTCCGCGGCCTCGCTGCTCACCCACCGCCTCGGCGCCACACCGGCCGCCGCGATGGACATCAGCGCGGCGTGCGCGGGCTTCTGCCACGGCGTCGCTCTCGCCGGTGACATGGTGCGCGGCGGCAGCGCCGAGTACGTGCTCGTCGTCGGCGTCGAGAAGCTCAGCGACTTCACCGACCTGAACGACCGGGGTACGGCCTTCCTGTTCGGCGACGGCGCCGGCGCGGTCGTGATCGGCCCGTCCGACACCCCCGGCATCGGCCCCACCGTCTGGGGCTCCGACGGCGCCCAGTGGGACGTCATCCGCCAGCGCGAGAGCTGGCTCACCGTGCGCGACCACCAGACCGACTGGCCGCACATCACCATGGCGGGCCAGACCGTGTTCCGGTGGGCCGTCTGGCAGATGGCGCCGGTCGCCCAGCAGGCGCTCGACAAGGCCGGCATCAGCGCCGACCAGCTCGACGCGTTCATCCCGCACCAGGCGAACATGCGGATCATCGACTCGATGATCAAGGCCCTCGGGCTGCCGAGCCACATCCCGGTGGCGCGCGACATCGCCGAGACCGGCAACACCTCGGCCGCCTCGATCCCGCTCGCGATGGAGCGCATGCTGCGCGAGGGCGAGGCGCCGCACGGCGGCCTGGCCTTGATGATCGGCTTCGGCGCCGGTCTGGCCTACGCAGCCCAGGTCGTCACGCTGCCCTAGCGCCACCCCAGTCCCCCGCCGCCCGTCGGGACCCCTCGGGCACAGCACCACCCAGCAGCACGACCCAGCAGCACCGACCAGAACCATCAACACCCAAGGAGCGCCACGCATGGCCAACAGCGAGCAGGAGATCCTCAGCGGTCTCGCCGAGATCGTGAACGAGGAGACCGGTCTGCCCGTCGACTCCGTCGAGATGGACAAGAACTTCACCGACGACCTCGACATCGACTCGCTGTCGATGATGACGATCGTCGTGAACGCCGAGGAGAAGTTCGGCGTCCGCATCCCCGACGACGACGTGAAGAACCTCTCCACCGTGCGCGACGCCGTGAACTACATCCAGCAGGCGCAGGGCTGAGCCGGACTCTCCGGCCCCGAGCTGTCCGGGGACGGTGTGTCGGGTCTCCTCCCGCACCGTCCCCGGCGCTCGAGCACCACCCGCACCACCCGCTCGACCCCTCGACTCTTCTGACGTCCTAGGAGCTGACCCAGGCATGGCCACGAGCCAGAACCGTCGCGTCGTCGTCACCGGACTCGGCGCCACCACTCCCCTCGGGGGCGATGTCGCCAGCACCTGGCAGGCCGCCCTCGACGGCACGTCCGGCGCGCGCACGCTCACCCACGACTGGGTCAGCGAGCTGCAGCTGCCCGTGACGTTCGCGGCCTCGGTCGCCGTCCACCCCTCCGAGCAGCTGGCCAAGGTCGAGACCCGCCGCCTCGACCCCGCCGGCCAGTACGCGCTGGTCGCAGCCCGCGAGGCATGGGCCGACGCCGGCACGCCCGAGGTCGACGGCGAGCGCCTGGGCGTCGTCGTGGCCAGCGGCATCGGCGGCGTCTGGACGCTCCTCAGCAGCTACGACACGTTGAAGGAGAAGGGCCCGCGTCGGGTCTTCCCCCTCACCGTCCCCATGCTCATGCCGAACGGCCCGGCCGCGGCGGTCAGCCTCGAGCTCGGCGCGCGGGCCGGCGTCCACACGCCCGTCAGCGCGTGCGCGTCGGGCGCGGAGGCCATCGGCTACGCCGCCGACATGATCCGCTCCGGCCGCGCGGACGTCGTGGTGGCCGGCGGCACGGAGGCCGCGATCCACGGCCTGCCGATCGCCGGGTTCGCCGCCATGCAGGCGCTGTCGACCCGCAACGACGAACCGGAGCTCGCGAGCCGTCCGTACGACAGCGCCCGCGACGGCTTCGTGCTGGGTGAGGGCGCGGGCATCGTCGTCCTGGAGTCCGAGGAGCACGCGAAGGCCCGCGGCGCGCGGGTCTACGCCGAGATCGCCGGCGCCGGCATCACCAGCGACGCCTACCACATCGCGGCGCCCGACCCCGTGGGCGGCGGTGCGGCCCGGGCGATGCAGATGGCGCTGCAGGCGGCGGACGCGTCGCCGGCCGACGTGGCGCACCTGAACGCCCACGCCACCTCGACGCCGGTCGGCGACACCGCCGAGTCCGCGTCGATCCGCGCGGCGCTCGGTGACGCCACCGACGCCGTGCCCGTCTCGGCCACCAAGTCCATGACCGGCCACCTGCTCGGCGCCGCGGGCGCCGTCGAGGGCATCTTCACGATCCTCGCGGTGCACCACCGGATCGCACCGCCCACCATCAACGTCGACAACCTCGACCCCGACGTCCACCTCGACGTCGTGCTCGACAAGCCGCGCCAGCTGCGCGACGGCGACCTGGTGGCCCTCAACAACTCGTTCGGGTTCGGCGGTCACAACGTCGCACTCGCCATCCGGAGCGCTTCATGACCGCCACTCAGTCCACCGACACGCTGCAGGTCGAGGTCGACCCGCGCGACCCCGAGCTGCGCCTCGGCATCTTCTTCGACGAGGGCAGCGTCGAGCTGCTCACCCCGCGCGACGACAGCGGCATGCTCGCCGCCAGGGGCACCGTCGACGGGACGCCGGCCGTGGCCTTCGCCAGCGACGCCACGATCCAGGGCGGCGCGATGGGCGAGGCGGGCTGCAAGGTGATCCTCGTCGCCTACGAGCGCGCGCTGGCCGACGGCGTGCCCGTCGTCGGGCTCTGGCACTCGGGCGGCGCCCGGCTGCGCGAGGGCGTCGTGTCGCTGCACGCGGTGGGCGAGGTCTTCGCCATGATGACCCGCGCGTCCGGCAAGGTGCCGCAGATCTCGGTCGTGATCGGCGCGGCCGCCGGTGGCGCCGCGTACGGCCCGGCCCTCACCGACATCGTGGTGCTCGGCCCGGACGGCCGCGTCTTCGTCACCGGCCCGGACGTCGTGCGCTCGGTGACCGGTGAGAACGTCGACGCGCTGCGCCTCGGCGGCCCCGAGCCGCACGGGCGCCGCTCAGGCGTCGTGCACGTCGTCACCGAGACCACCGAGGAGGCGTTCGCCCGCGCCCAGCTGCTGACCTCGCTGCTCGGCAACCAGGGCGACCTCGACCTCGACGCCGTGGAGCAGCGCGACCTCGGCGGGCTGCTGCCCGAGTCGCGCAAGCGGGCCTACGACGTGCACCCGCTCGTCGAGAACCTGCTGGACTCCCCCGACACCACCATCGAGCTCTTCCCCCGCTGGTCGCCCAACATCACCACCACGTTGGGCCGCCTGGGTGGTCGCACGGTCGGCGTCATCGCCAACAACCCCATGCGCCTCGGCGGCTGCCTGGACTCGTCGTCGGCCGAGAAGGCCGCGCGCTTCGTGCGCATGTGCGACGCGTTCGGCGTGCCGCTGGTCGTGCTGGTGGACGTGCCCGGCTATCTGCCCGGGGTCGGCCAGGAGTGGGACGGGATCGTGCGCCGCGGCGCCAAGCTGCTGCACGCGTTCGGTGAGGCGGTCGTTCCGCGGGTCACCCTGGTGACCAGGAAGTCCTATGGCGGCGCCTACATCGCCATGAACTCCCGGGCGCTCGGCGCCACCCGCGTGTTCG
>JBQCES010000105.1:0-5449 GCA_051960055.1 Angustibacter sp.
GGGGGCGGGGGGCTGGGGGGTTGGCCCGCCGGGCGGCCCCCCACTACTGCGATCTCGTCACTAGCCGAGCACGAGACCGGCCACGACCAGCACCGCGCCGACGCCCATGACCACCCAGTGCAGGACGCCGTCGAGCCCGTCGGTCTTGCGCGCCGTGCCGGCCGGGTCGGACGGCGAGTAGGCCACGGCCACCGGCGTGCCGAGCGCGCGACGGCGGGCGCTGGTGAGCGGGGGCTCGAACCGCCGGACGACGCCGGCGGCGTCCTCGAACTCGATGGTGTACACCCACGCTGGGTCGCCCAAGGCGTGGCCCGAGCCGGACTCGACGACGGTGCCGGTGGTGTGCACCTCGTCCGGTCGGCGGCGCGGGCGGATGAGCGCGCCTGCGATCACGAAGACCACGCCCACCGCCGCCAGCGGCAGCACCACGTCAGCCGATCACGAGCAGCAGGTCGCCGCCCTCCACCTGCTGCTGGCCGCTGATCGCCAGCCGCTGCACCGTGCCCGCGACCGGCGCGGTGATCGCGGCCTCCATCTTCATCGCCTCGATCGTGGCCACCGTGTCGCCCGCGGACACCGTGGCCCCGGCCTCGACGGCCAGCGACACGACACCGGCGAAGGGCGCCGCGACCTGGCCGGCCTGCGTGGGGTCGGCCTTCTCCGTGGCCCGGACGTCGACGTCCGCGTGCTCGTCGCGCGTGAGGATCGGGCGCAGCTGGCCGTTGAGGGTGCACATCACGGTGCGCATGCCCCGCTCGTCAGCCTCGCTCACCGCCTGCACGCCGAACAGCAGCCGCTTGCCCGGCTCGATCTCGACCTCGACCTCCTCGCCCGGACGCAGACCGTGCAGGAACTGCGCGGTGGGCAGCACCGACAGGTCGCTGTAGGTGTCGCGCGAGGTCGTGAACTCCTGGGTGGGCCCGGGGAACAGCAGCCGGTTGAGCGTGGCCCGGCGGTCGTCGGCGAGGCCCGCGCGGTCGTCGTTCGTCAGCTCGGCGACGCGTGAGCGCGAGGTGGTGCGGCCCGCCAACGCCTTGCTGCGGAACGGCTCGGGCCAGCCACCGGGCGGGTCGCCGAGCTCACCCTGCAGGAATCCGATCACCGAGTCGGGGATGTCGTAGGCGCCGGGGTCGGCCTCGAACTCGGCCGGGTCGACGCCGCGCCCCACGAGGGCGAGCGCGAGGTCGCCCACCACCTTGCTGCTCGGCGTCACCTTCACGATGTTGCCGAGCATGCGGTTGGCGGCGGCGTAGGTGTCCTCGATCGCCTCGAACTTCTCGCCGAGCCCGAGCGCGATCGCCTGCTGGCGCAGGTTCGACAGCTGGCCGCCGGGGATCTCGTGGTCGTACACGCGCCCGGTGGGCGACGGCAGACCCGACTCGAAGGGCGCGTAGAGCCGGCGCACCGCCTCCCAGTACGGCTCGAGGTCGCACACCGCCCGCAGGTCGAGCCCGGTCTGGCGCTCGGTGTGGTCGGTGGCCGCCACGAGCGCCGACATCGGCACCTGGCTGGTCGTGCCGGCCAGCGCGGCGCTCGCGACGTCGACCGCGTCGACCCCGGCGTCGATGGCCGCCAGCAGCGTCGCGAGCTGGCCGCCGGTGGTGTCGTGGGTATGCAGGTGCACCGGTAGGTCGAACCGCTCCCGCAGCGCCGTCACGAGGGTGCGCGCGGCGGGCGCTCGCAGCAGACCGGCCATGTCCTTGATGGCGAGCACGTGCGCACCGGCGTCGACGATGCGCTCGGCCAGCCGCAGGTAGTAGTCGAGCGTGTAGAGCTGCTCGCGGGGGTCGTTGAGGTCGCTGGTGTAGCAGAGCGCCACCTCGGCCACGGCCGTGCCGGTGGCGCGCACCGCCTCGATCGCCGGGCGCATCTGCTCGACGTCGTTGAGCGCGTCGAACACGCGGAACACGTCGATGCCGGTGCGCGCGGCCTCCTCGACGAACGCCTCGGTGACCTCGAGCGGGTACGGCGTGTAGCCCACGGTGTTGCGGCCGCGCAGCAGCATCTGCAGGCAGAGGTTGGGCATGGCCTCGCGCAGCGCGGCGAGCCGCTCCCAGGGGTCCTCGGCGAGGAAGCGCAGCGCGACGTCGTACGTCGCCCCACCCCAGGCCTCGACGCTCCACAGCTGCGGGGTCAGGCGCGCCACGGGCCCGGCCGCGGCCACGAGGTCGCGGGTGCGCACGCGGGTGGCGAGCAGCGACTGGTGGGCGTCGCGGAACGTCGTGTCGGTGACGGCCACGGCGGTCTGCTCGCGCAGCGCCCGGGCGAACGCCTCGGGACCGACGCGGGCGAGCAGGTCACGCGACCCGGCCGGCGGTGCGGCGTCCAGGTCGATGCCCGCGAGCTTGGTGACCGGGTCGACATGGTGGGCACCCGGGCCGTGCGGCTGGTTGACCGTCATGTGGGCCAGGTAGCTGAGCAGCTTGGTGCCGCGGTCGGCAGGCACGCGCGGGCGCAGCAGCTGAGGGCGCTCGTCGATGAACGACGTCGAGAGGCGTCCGGCCACGAAGTCGGGCTCGTCGATGAGGCTCTGCAGGAACGGGATGTTCGAGGAGACGCCGCGGATCCGGAACTCCGCGAGGGCCCGCCGTGCGCGCCGCACGGCGGTGGGGAAGTCGCGTCCGCGGCAGGTGAGCTTCACCAGCATCGAGTCGAAGTGCGCGCTGATCTCGGCGCCCACGAACGTCGTCCCGCCGTCGAGCCGGACGCCGGCCCCGCCCGCCGAGCGGTAGGTGGTGATGATGCCGGTGTCGGGGCGGAAGCCGTTGGAGGGGTCCTCGGTGGTGATGCGGCACTGCAGGGCCGCGCCCTTCACGTGCACGGTGTCCTGCGAGAGCCCGAGGTCGGCGAGCGTCGCGCCGCTGGCGATGCGCATCTGCGCCTGCACCAGGTCGACGTCGGTGACCTCTTCGGTCACGGTGTGCTCGACCTGGATGCGCGGGTTCATCTCGATGAAGACGTACCGCCCGTCGGGAGCCAGCAGGAACTCGACGGTGCCGGCGTTGACGTATCCGATCTGCCTGGCGAAGGCCACCGCGTGGTCGCAGATCCGTTGCCGCAGATCGGGATCGAGGTTCGGCGCCGGGGCGATCTCGACGACCTTCTGGTGGCGGCGCTGCACCGAGCAGTCGCGCTCGTACAGGTGGATGACGTTGCCCTCGCCGTCCGCCAGGATCTGCACCTCGATGTGGCGGGGCTTCACCACGGCCTGCTCGAGGAACACCGTGGGGTCGCCGAACGCGCTCTCGGCCTCGCGCATCGCGGCCTCGATCGACTCGCGCAGGGTCTCGGGCGTCTCGACCCGCCGCATGCCGCGGCCGCCGCCGCCGGCGACCGCCGTGACGAAGACGGGGAAGCCGATGCCCTCGGCCGCCGCGACGAGCGCGTCGACGTCCGTGCTGGGGGGAGCGCTGGCCAGCACCGGCAGGCCGGCGGCGCGGGCAGCCTCGATGGCGCGGGCCTTGTTGCCGGTGAGCTGCAGCACCGAGGCGGGTGGGCCGACGAACGTCAGCCCGGCGTCGGCGCAGGCCTGGGCGAGGCCTGGGTTCTCCGAGAGGAAGCCGTAACCGGGGTAGACGGCGTCGGCGCCGGACTCGCGGGCGACGCGGACGATCTCGTCGACTGTGAGGTAGGCGCGCACCGGGTGGCCGGACTCGCCGATGCGGTAGGCCTCGTCGGCCTTCGAGCGGTGCTCACCGTGGCGGTCCTCGTGGGCGAAGACGGCGACGGTGTGTGCGCCCAGCTCTGTGGCGGCACGGAACGCGCGGACGGCGATCTCGCCACGGTTGGCGACCAGGACCTTGCGGAACACGACAGGCACCTCCGGCTCGGGATCGCGCCCGAGCCTAGCGAGGCGTCCGAGGGGCGGGATCGCCGTCTCGCGTTGTGGATCATCGCGCCCCCGCAGTGCGGCGCGGGGCGCTCGGAGGCAGACTCGCAGACATGGCCCGAACCATCGCTACGAACACCGCCGTGGGCCGGGACGAGCTGCTCGAGTTCGTCCGCCCGCGCCACCACTTCGTGCTCATCACCCGCCGTGCCGACGGCAGCCCGCAGGCGTCACCCGTCACCGGCGGGGTCGACGCCCACGGGCGCCTCGTGATCTCGACCTACCCCGAGCGGGCCAAGGTCACCAACGCCCGGCGCGACTCGCGCGTGAGCGTGCTCGTGCTGTCGGACGACTTCGGCGGCCCGTGGGTGCAGCTCGACGGCGAGTGCGAGGTGATCGACCTGCCCGATGCGCTCGAGCCGCTGGTCGACTACTACCGCGCCATCTCCGGCGAGCACCCCGACTGGGACGAGTACCGCGAGGCCATGCGCAAGCAGGGCAAGTCGCTGCTGCGCATCACGCCGACGCGCTGGGGGCCGGTCGCCACCGGCGGCTTCCCCGCGCGTCTGGCCGACTGACGTCCCACGACGTTCTCACCCACCCCGAGAGGACCCCATGAAGGCCATCACCATCAGCTCCTACGGCGGCGCCGACGTCATGGAGCTCACCGACCAGCCCGACCCGATCGTGGGCCCGGACTACGTGCTCGTGCGCGTCAAGGCGTCGAGCGTGAACCCCGTCGACTACAAGATCCGCGAGGGTTACCTGCAGGGTGCGTTCCCCTCGCACCTGCCGATGATCCTGGGCTGGGACGTCGCGGGCGTCGTCGAGAAGGTCGGCCCCGCCGTCCGCGAGTTCGCCGAGGGCGACGAGGTGATCGGCTACGTGCGCAAGGACTCCATCGAGCACGGCACCTACGCCGAGCTCGTCGCCGCGCACGTGCGGCACCTGGCCCGCAAGCCGGCGTCCGCGACGTTCGAGGAGGCCGCCGCGCTGCCCCTCGCCGGGCTCACCGCGCTGCAGTCGCTGCGGCTGGCCCAGGTCGGCGAGGGCGACACGGTGCTCGTGCACGCGGCCGCCGGGGGAGTCGGCTCGTTCGCGGTGCAGATCGCGAAGTCGCTCGGCGCCCGCGTGATCGGGACGGCGAGCGCGGGCAACCACGAGTACCTGCGCTCGCTGGGCGCCGAGCCGGTCGAGTACGGCGACAAGCTCGTGGCCGCCGTCCAGGAGCTCGCACCCGACGGCGTCGACGCGGTCGTCGACTACGTCGGCGGTGACGCCCTCGCCGCGAGCCCCGAGCTGGCCAAGAGCAACGACCGCATCGTGTCGATCGTCGACGCCGCGACGGTGCTGGGCTTCGGCGGGCGCTACGCCTTCGTGCGGCCCGAGCCCGACGACCTGGCCGAGGTCGCTCGGCTCGTGGACGCCGGGCAGCTGCGGGTTGAGCTGGCGCGCACCTTCCCGCTGGCCGAGGCCGCGGACGCCCACCGCCTCGTCGAGGGGGGCCACGTGCGCGGCAAGGTGGCGATCAGCGTCCCCTGACGCGCGGGCGTTCACGCCGAGACCAGAGAAGTGGGGGGGGGGGCGCCCGGCGGGGCGCCCAAGCCCGGAGGACGCTGT
>JBQCES010000106.1:0-3710 GCA_051960055.1 Angustibacter sp.
CCTCCACCTGGCCGCCGGCCTGCGGGCCCGCGGCCGGCTAGACCATCCACACCGTGGGCGCCGCCACCCGGGGAGTGCCGAACACCGGAGGCTTCAGGTGGCGCTGCAGGCTCTCGAGCGTCCCGCTGGCCGGGAGCGCCACGCGCGCGGCGTTGGCCGACACGTCGGCGTGCACCGCACGGGCGAAGACGTCGGAGCGCGCGAGCGCGCCTCGCGCGATCGACTCCTCGGCTGCACGCGAGTAGAGCGGCGCGACGACGGCCGCGGTCGCCGCGACGACGGCCAGCACCAGCACCACCACGGCGGTGAGGCGGCGGTAGGCGATGCCGCGCAGGGCCAGCCGCAGGCCGACGAAGCGGCCGCGTCCACCGGGGTGCTTCATCGCGCTCCCTCCCGCAGCAGCGTCGGCCGCCAGGCGCGGCCGAGGCGCGCGCCGAGCGCCACGCAGACGCCCACCAGCACCACCACGCTCACCACCAGCACCATCACCACCGACGGGACGCCGGCCCCGAGGTCGGGTGCGGGCAGCGCCCGGTCGACGCCGGCCCGCGACAGCGTGAGGGCTGCCCCCGCGGCGCCGAGCAGCGCACCCGCCACCACGCCGACGACCGCCACGGCCAGCTGCTCGCGCACGGCGGCCCGCCGCACGGTCGCGGCCGGGACGCCCACCACGCGCAGCCCGGCGAGGTCATGCGCCCGGACCCGCCCGCTGGTGGCGACAGCCACGGCCAGCACGCTCGCGGCAAGCAGCAGCGCCACCACGCCCACGATGGTCGCCAGATGCAGCGACAGCGCCGGGCCGCGGGCCCCGGCGGCATCGGCGACGCTGGCGACGGTGGCGCGGTCGAGCACCGGCAGCCCGGCTGCGGTGAGCCGGCTGACCAACGCCGACTCACGTGCCGGGTCGTCGTCGGCGAGCCACACCTGCGCGGCGGCATACGGCGACAGCGCGCCGTCGATCTCGCCCGCCAGCGGCAGGGCGACGAGCACCGCCGGGTCGGGCACGCCGGGCACGCGGTCGATCGTGGCGACGCGGCGCAGCGGCTGGTCGGAGCCCGCGAGCGCCGGTGCGCTGACCAGGTCGTCCTGCTCCACCGTGGGGTCGGCGACGCCGTACGACGAGGCGCCCACGCCGCCCGTCGTCAGCGCCGGCAGCGTCACCGGGACGTCGAGTCGATGCAGGAGCAGGGTCGCCCCGAAGCTGTAGGCGTGGGCGTGCAGCCCGCCGGCGGCGTCGATCTTCGGCTCGTCGACGAACCCGGCGGGCGCCCACCCGCGGTCGGCTGCCCGCAGGTCGACGGCGTGACCGTCGACGGTGGCGCTGCGGACGACCAGGTCGAGCTCGGCCGTGCCGTTGTCGCTGTCGGCGCGCACGAGGGCCACAGCCCGCAGGCGGCACCCCTGGGCGCACGGGACGTCGGCGCTGAGCCGGTGCGTGCCGGTGGGCAGCACCCCGAGGTCGACGTCGTGCCGCACCCCGGCGCCGTCGACCACCGTGGCCACCAGGTGCACCGGCTTCAGCACCCCTTCGGTGGGTGCCGCGCCGGGGCCGACCTGGTCGGCACCAGGGGTGTACGGCGACCACGCGAACCTCGCGTCGACGGTGAGGCGGCGCCCGGTGAGCTCCACCGGCGCAGCGGTCGCCGAGGTGAGGCCGCGCAGGTCGGCGGCGCCCGCACCCGGCCGGCCGCTGTCGTCCCACAGGGCGACGGCGGCGAACCGCGCCGGGTCGACCGCCACGGTGGACGTGCCGGTGCCGGACGCCGGACGCGCGGTCACCACCGCAGCGGCATAACGCCCCGAGGGGTCGGCCTGCGCCACCGCTCGTTCCAGGGCGCGGGGCGCGCTGGCGCCCACCGTCAGCACCACCGGCGCACCGACGCTGCGCTGCGCCGCGACCTCGCGTTGGTGCGAGCCCACGGCAGTGGCCGCAGCGGCGAACACGAGAAGGGCCACCGCGACCGTCTCGATGGCCACCAGCCGGCGCAGCGCGGGCCGGCGCGACACCGCCAGGTAGGCCAGACCGCTGGAGATCCGCCCGGCCGCGAGCAGGCGACGCCCGAGCGCCCCGGCCACCGGCACGACGAGCTGCGACAGCACCAGCCCACCGGCCAGCGCGAGCAGCCCGGGCGCCACCAGCGCCGTGGGTGAGTCCGCGCTCTCGCTGAGCAACGTCACGAGCCCGGCGACGCTCAGGGCCACGACGGCGCCGTCGGCGACGCCCGCGCGCAGCGCGTTGCTGCGCGGAGGAACGCTGCGCAGCAACGAGGCGAGCGGCTCGCGCACGGTGGGCACTGCGGTCACCGTCACGGCCACCAGCGCCACCGCCGCGCAGGCCAGCACCGCGACGCCCAGCGGCCACTTCAGGGGCACGGGCACGCCCGGCTCGAGCCAGACGCGCGCCGCCACCCGGGCGAGCAGCCACCCGACCACACCGCCGACGACGCACCCGGCCAGGACGACGGCTCCGAGGTCGCGCACGAGCATGCGCGCCGCCCTCGCGGGCAGCTGGCCCCGCAACCGGGCCAACGCCACCTCCGGTCGCCGCTGCTCGGTGGTCGCCGAGGCGACGTAGCCCAGCACCACGAGGGCCAGGAGCACACCCTGCAGGGCCAGCAGGGGCAGGGGCGCCGACGCCTGCTCGCGCTGCGTGGCCGCCTGGTCGAGCAGTGCACCGAGCTGGCTGCTGGTGCGCGCTCCGAGCGCAGATCCCTTGTGCTGCAACGCTGCGAGGTCCGCTCGAGCGGCGGGCACCTGCTCCAGCGTCAGCCGCCGGACGTCGAGCGGCACGTCGACGCTCACCGCTACGGACTGCCAGGTGCCGGCGCGCAACGTCGAGCCGTCGACCAGCAGCGCCTCGCTGGCGGTGATGTCGCTCGAGCCAGGTGCGCCAGCGGTCAGCCGGCGGCCGAACCAGAACGAGTCGACGTCGCGCACCTGGTCGTAGACACCGGCGACCCGCAGGCCGGTGAGGCCGGGGCGGGCGGCGCCACTGGTGATCGAGGCGTCGTCGACGTCGAGGCGCTGCCCGACCCGCAGGCCGGCGGCCGCCGCGGTGGCGCGCGACACCAGCACCTCACCGGCGGCCGAGGGGCACGACCCCTCGGCCACGCGGACGTGGGCGCAGGCGCCGTCGCGGGCGATGACCGGCACCAGCACGCGGCGCTCGCGCGGACCGACGAGCCCGTTCGCCGCGGTGAGCGTGAGCGGCCGCGACCACGTAGGCCGGTCGACCTCGGGCTGCAGCCGCTGCAGCAGCTCCGCGCCACTGGGCGCTTCGGCGCCCTCGACGGTCAGCGTGACCCCGCGCGCGGCGGCCGGCGCCTCGCGCAGCAGCGAGCGCTGCACGGACTCCCCCACCGCGCGGGCGTAGGCCAGACCGAGGACAGCCGTCAGCGCCAGCACGCCCGACAGCGCCCCCACCAGGACGGCCTGGCCCGGCTGAGACCGCAGCCGGGCCGTCGTCAGTCCCGTCACCGGGCCAACCTAGTGAGTCAGGGCTCAGGCGTCGGCCGCCGACACCTGCTTCGTGACGGCATCGTGACCCGTTCGTGGCCGGCACCGAGCTATGGCCTGACCCAACGCTCCTCGATGGTGCCGGTGCCGGGGTGGGGCTTCTCGCGTCCGTCGGGCGCGAAACCGTGGCGCGCGTAGAAGGCGCACGCCCGGTCGTTGCCACGCAGCACCCACAGGCTGACCGCGCCGTCGAT
>JBQCES010000107.1:0-12104 GCA_051960055.1 Angustibacter sp.
ACCGTCTTGGCGTCGGCGAGGCGCTGCGCGAAGAGCTCGGCGGACTGCGGGCCGATGTCGAGTCCGAGCCGGCCGGCAGGGATGTCATCGACATCCACGACGTCGTGGTCGGCGTCGGCCGCGAACGCGGTCGCCGCCACCACGTCGACCGGGAGCACGATCTCGACGCCGCGCTGCTCGGCCTGCTCGAGGTACCCCCGCACCGTCTCGAGCTGGTCGTCCTCGAGCAGGCTCTGGCCGACCTCGTGGCCCTGGGCCTTGAGGAAGGTGAAGACCATGCCGCCACCGACGAGGATGCGGTCGGCCGTGCCGAGCAGGTTCTCGATCACGCCCAGCTTGTCGGAGACCTTCGAACCACCAAGCACCACCGCGTAGGGCCGCTCGGGGTCCTGCGTCAGCCGGCGCAGGACGTCGACCTCCGCCAGCACCAGCCCACCGGCGGCGTGGGGCAGACGCTCCGCGACGTCGACGACGGACGCCTGCTTGCGGTGGACGACACCGAAGCCGTCGCTGACGTAGGCATCGGCCAGGGACGCCAGCTCGTCGGCGAAGGCGCCGCGCTCGGCGTCGTCCTTGCTCGTCTCGCCGGCGTTGAAGCGCAGGTTCTCGAGCAGGGCGACCTCGCCGTCGGCCAGGCCGTCGACGGTCGAGCGGGCCGACTCCCCCACCGTGTCGGTGGCGAAAGCCACCGGCGCGCCCAACAGCTCACCGAGCCGCTGGGCGACCGGCGCCAGCGAGTACTTGGCGTCCGGCGTGCCCTTGGGCCGGCCGAGGTGGGCGCACACGACGACGCGTGCACCCGCCTCCTGCAGCCGCTGGATCGTCGGCACCGACGCGCGGATGCGGCCGTCGTCGGTGATCGTCGTGCCGTCGAGCGGGACGTTGAGGTCGCTGCGGACCAGGACCCGCCGCCCCTTCAGGTCACCGAGGTCGTCGATGGTCAGCACGAGCGCCTCAGAGGGAGGCGCCGACGAGCTTGACCAGGTCGACGAGGCGGTTGGAGTAGCCCCACTCGTTGTCGTACCAGCCGACGACCTTGACCTGGTTGCCGATGACCTTCGTCAGCTTGGCGTCGAAGATGCAGGACGCAGGGTCGGTGACGATGTCGGACGAGACGATCTCGTCCTCGGTGTAGCGCAGGTAGCCCTTGAGCGCGCCCTCGGCGGCGGCCTTCACCGCGGCGTTGACCTCCTCGACGGTGGTCTCGCGCGAGACGGTGATGGTGAGGTCCGTCGCGGAGCCCGTGGGGATCGGCACGCGCAGGGCGTAGCCGTCGAGCTTGCCCTTGAGCTCGGGCATGACCAGGCCGATCGCCTTGGCGGCACCGGTCGAGGTCGGCACCACGTTGACGGCGGCGGCGCGAGCGCGGCGCAGGTCGCGGTGCGGGCCGTCCTGCAGGTTCTGGTCACCGGTGTAGGCGTGGACGGTCGTCATCAGGCCGCGCTCGATGGTGAAGGCGTCGTGGATCGCCTTCGCCATGGGGGCCAGGCAGTTGGTCGTGCAGGACGCGTTGGAGATCACGGTGTGGGCCGCGGGGTCGTAGTCGCCGTCGTTGACGCCCATCACCACGGTGACGTCCTCGTTCTTGGCCGGCGCCGAGATGATGACCTTCTTCGCGCCGCCGTCGAGGTGCGCCTTGGCCTTGGTGGCGTCGGTGAAGAAGCCGGTGGACTCGATGACGACGTCGGCGCCGACCTCGCTCCACTTCAGGGCAGCCGGGTCGCGCTCCTCGAAGACGCGCATGAGCTTGCCGTCGACGGTGATGCCCTCGTCGGTGGCGACGACCTCGGCGGGGTTGCGGCCGAGGATCGAGTCGTACTTCAGCAGGTGGGCCAGCGTCGCGTTGTCGGTGAGGTCGTTGGCCGCCACGATCTCGATGTCGGCGCCCGACGCCTGCACGGCGCGGAAGAAGTTGCGGCCGATGCGGCCGAAGCCGTTGATGCCTACACGAACGGTCACTGCGCTGCCTCCTGGAACGGTCGCGTCCCCCTGGGACGCGTTCGGTTGGCCGGACGTCGAGACGTCCCTTGCGTCGATCCGACCCTATCGCTCCCCGTGCAAGCGCATGCAGCGGTCTCAGGCGTCGAGCATGTCCGGCGTGAGGTTGGCCTCGGTGCCGGGGATCCCCTCGGACTCGGCCCGCTTGTCGGCCATCGCGAGGAGGCGACGGATGCGGCCGGCGACGGCGTCCTTGGTCATGGGCGGGTCGGCGAGGTGGCCCAGCTCCTCGAGGCTCGCCTGCTTGTGCGCCAGCCTCAGCTCGCCGGCCTCACGCAGGTGGTCGGGCACGTCGTCACCGAGGATCTCCAGCGCCCGCTCGACCCGCGAGCCGGCGGCCACGGCGGCCCGCGCCGAGCGGCGCAGGTTGGCGTCGTCGAAGTTCGCGAGCCGGTTGGCCGTGGCCCGCACCTCGCGACGCATGCGACGTTCCTCCCACGCCATCACCGCGTCGTGGGCTCCCAGTCGGGTGAGCATGGCACCGATGGCGTCTCCGTCGCGGATGACGACGCGGTCGACGCCGCGGACCTCCCGCGCCTTGGCCGCGATCCCCAGCCGGCGGGCCGCGCCGACGAGCGCCAGCGCCGCCTCCGGACCCGGACAGGTGACCTCGAGCGCCGACGAGCGTCCGGGCTCGGTCAGTGATCCGTGGGCGAGGAACGCCCCACGCCACGCGGCCTCCGCGTCGCAGACGGCACCCGACACGACCTGCGGCGGCAGGCCGCGCACCGGGCGTCCTCGACCGTCGATGAGCCCGGTCTGGCGGGCCAGTGCCTCGCCGTCCTTGACCACGCGGACGACGTAGCGCGTCCCGCGGCGCAAGCCACCGGGCGCCAGGACGACGATGTCGCTGGCGTGCCCGTAGACGTCGGAGATGTCGCGCCGCAGTCGCCGGGCGGCCTGCCCGGTGTCGAGCTCAGCCTCCACGACGATGCGTCCGGCGACGATGTGCAGGCCGCCCGCGAACCGCAGCGTCGACGACACCTCGGCCTTGCGGCAGCACGTCTTCGTCACCTGCAGGCGGCTCAGCTCGTCCTTCACCATCGCCGTCATCGCCATTGCGCCATCCTGCCATCCCTCGTCGGTGGGCTGCCTGCCCGGACGACGGCAGTCAGCGCAGCACGTCACGGTACGCCGCGGCGAGCCGCAGCGGGTCGTGAACCCCCGGACGGCCCGGGTGGGCGACGGTCGACACGACCAGCGTGGCTCCCAACCGGGCGGCCGCCTGCTCGAGCTCGTGGCGCAGGAACGCGACCGCAGGATCGGCCAGCACCACGTCGGCGCGAAACTTCGGCGCGTGTTGGGTGAGCGTGTCGAGCAGATCCGCGGCGCTGAGGCCGCCGGTCTCGTCGTCCGCCGTGAGGTTGAGGGTCACCAGCCGCTTCGCCGAGGTCTCGCAGACGGCGTCGCGCAGCTCGGGAACCAGCAGGTGCGGCATGACGGACGTGAACCACGAGCCGGGGCCCAGGACGACCCAGTCGGCCGTGCGCACGGCCTCGACGGCCTCCGGGCAGGCTGGTGGCGACTCCGGCACGAGCCGCACGGACGTCACGTCCCCGCGGGCCCGCGCCACCTGCGACTGACCGCGCACCACCTGCTCGTCAGCGGGGTGCGCGGGATCCAGCCCCACCACGGTCGCCTCGATGTCGAGCGGCACCGAGCTCATGGGCAGCACCCGACCTTGGACGCCGAGCAGCCGGGCCACCCAGTCCAGCCCCTGCACCGAGTCGCCCAGCAGCTCCCACAGGGCCACGATGAGCAGGTTCCCCACCGAGTGGTTGTGCAGCTCGCCCTGGCTGGCGAACCGGTGCTGCAGGACGTCGCGCCAGGTGGTGCCCCAGTCACCTTCGGCGCACAACGCAGCCAGCGCCATCCGCAGATCGCCCGGTGGCAGCACGCCGAGCTCGCGGCGCAGGCGCCCGCTGGACCCGCCGTCGTCGGCGACGGTGACGACGGCCGTGAGCCGGTCGGTGAGGTGGCGCAGGGCGCCGAGGGAGGCCGACAGGCCGTGCCCCCCGCCCAGCGCCACGATGCCGGGCGGGCTCACTCCCGGCCCAGGTCCCGGTGCAAGGTGCCCACCCGGACCCCCAGCGCCTCCAACCGGGTCGCCAGGGCCGTGGTCATCGCGACCGACCGGTGCTTGCCGCCCGTGCAGCCCACCGCGATCGTCATGTACCGCTTGCTCTCGGCCTCGTAGCCCCGAAGCACCGGCTCGAGACCCGACACGAAGCGGTCGAGGAACACGTCGGCTCCGCTCTGGGACAGGACGTACTCGCTGACCGGGGCGTCCAGACCGGTCTGCGGGCGCAGCTCCTCGATCCAGTGCGGGTTGGGCAGGAACCGCATGTCCAGCACGAAGTCCGCGTCGAGCGGTACGCCGTACTTGAAACCGAACGACATCACCGTGGCGCGCAGCGCCGGGAGGGCACCGGTGTCGAACACCTGCGAGACCTTGGCGCGCAGCTGGGTGACGTTGAGGCCACTGGTGTCGATCACCACGTCGGCGTTCTCGCGCACGAACTCGAGCATCTGGCGTTCGCGGTGCACGGCATCGAGGATGCGGCCGTTGCCCTGCAGCGGGTGCGGGCGACGCACGGACTCCTGCCGCCGCACCAGGACGTCGTCCGTCGCGTCGAGGAACACCACGCGCGGCGCCGCTCCGCGCGTACGCAGCTCGAACAGCGCGTCCTGCAGGGCTTGGAAGAACGAGCGGCTGCGGACGTCGACGACGGCGGCGATGCCTGCCGTGGGCACACCGGCGTCGCCGGCCCCACCACCTCGCGCCGCGAGGTCCAGCAGCTCGTTGAGCATCTGCGGCGGCAGGTTGTCGACGACGTACCAGCCGAGGTCCTCGAGGACGTTGGCGGTCGTCGACCGACCGGCGCTCGACATCCCCGTGACGATCACCAGCTCGGGCCACGCGCCCGTCGACGTGGGCGTCTCGGACGTCATCTGCTCGCTGCTCGCGCTCACCATGCTCCTCGTCGGCTCTGCTCCCACCCTATCCGGCACACGCGCGCGCCACCGCTCGCGACGCGTTCCATGAAGGGCACACGGGCCGCGGGGTCGCGGGCTCAGTCGTCGAGCAGCTCACCGGTCGTGAGGTTGACCGACGGCGCGCTCTCGCTGGGCGCGGCCAGGGCGGCCACAACGGCTTCGGCGGTCGCTGGGCCGATCCCCGGCACGGCGGCCACCGCCGTGGCGTCGGCCTGCCGCAGCTTCTTCAGCGACCCGAAGTGCTTGAGCAGCGCGGTGCGCCGACCAGGGCCGAGCCCCGGGATGCCGTCGAGCGCGCTCGCCGTCATGGTCTTCGACCGACGCTGCCGGTGGTAGGTGATGGCGAACCGGTGGGCCTCGTCGCGCACGCGCTGCAGCAGGTACAGCCCCTCGCTCGAGCGGGGCAGGACGACGGGGTGGTCGTCGCCCGGGAGCCACACCTCCTCGAGCCGCTTGGCCAGACCCACGAGGGCGACGTCGTCGATACCGAGATCGGCGAGCGCCCGCGCGGCCGCTGCCACCTGGGGCGGGCCGCCGTCGACGACGACCAGCTGAGGCGGGTAGGCGAACTTCTGCGGCCGCCCGGTCTCCGGGTCGATGCCCTGTCCCAGCTCGACGTCGCTGGCCTCCGACCGCTCGTCGAGGTACCGCCGGAACCGCCGGGTGATGACCTCGTACATCCAAGCGGTGTCGTCCTGGCCGTCCGTACCGCGGATCGCGAAGCGGCGGTACTCGGACTTGCGCGGCAGCCCGTCCTCGAAGACGACCATCGAGGCGACGACCTCGGTGCCCTGGAGGTTCGACACGTCGTAGCACTCGATGCGCAGCGGCGCGTCGGACAGGTCGAGCGCGGTCTGCAGCTCCTTGAGGGCGAGCGAACGTGTCGTGAGGTCGCCGGCTCGCCGCGTCTTGTGCAGGTTGAGCGCCTGGCCCGCGTTGCGCTCGACGGTCTCGAGCAGCGCGCGCTTGTCTCCTCGCCGCGGGACGCGCAGGTCGACGCGAGAGCCGCGCAGGCCGGTGAGCCAGGCGGCCACCTCGTCGGCGTCCGACGGGAGCTCGGGCACCAGCACCTCGCGCGGCACCGCTTCGGGCGACTCGCCGTACACCTGCTGCAGCAGGTGCTCCACGAGGTCGCTGAGCCCGACGTCCTCGACCTTCTCGACGACCCAGCCGCGCTGACCGCGGATCCGGCCGCCTCGGACGTGGAACACCTGCACGGCGGCTTCGAGCTCATCGTCGGCGAGCCCGAACACGTCGGCGTCCGTGGCGTCGGCGAACACCACCGCGCTCTTCTCCAGCGCGCGGTTGAGGGCGCCGAGATCGTCGCGCAGGCGCGCTGCGCGCTCGAACTCCAGCTCGGACGACGCCTGCCGCATCTCCGCCTCGATCCGGCGGACGAAGCGGCCGGTGTTGCCGGCCATGAAGTCGCAGAAGTCCTCGGCCAGTGCGTGGTGCTCGTCGGGTGACACGCGGCCGACGCACGGCGCGGAGCACTTGCCGATGTAGCCGAGCAGGCACGGGCGGCCCACCTGAGCCGCACGCTTGAACACACCGCTGCTGCACGTGCGCACCGGGAAGACGCGCAGCAGGAGGTCGACCGTCTCGCGGATCGCCCAGGCGTGGGCGTAGGGGCCGAAGTACCGCGTGCCCTTGCGCTTGGCACCGCGCATGACCTGCACGCGCGGGAACTCCTCGCCCATGGTGACCGCGAGGTAGGGGTAGGACTTGTCGTCGCGGTACTTGACGTTGAAGCGCGGGTCGAACTCCTTGATCCAGGAGTACTCCAGCTGCAGGGCCTCCACCTCGGTGGCCACCACGGTCCACTCGACGCTGGCCGCGGTGGTGACCATCGTCTGGGTGCGCGGGTGCAGGGCCGACAGGTCCTGGAAGTACGACGACAGCCGAGCGCGCAGGCTCTTGGCCTTGCCGACGTAGATGACTCGGCCGTGGGCGTCGCGGAACCGGTAGACGCCCGGCTCCACGGGGATCTCTCCTGGCGCGGGGCGGTAGGTCGAGGGATCGGCCACGTCAGCCCTCGATGACGAGCGAGCCGCCCTCGACGGCCACCTGACGCGAGGCCAGCGGCTGCTGCGCCGGGCTGTCGGGGGTGGGCTGACCGGTCGCGACGGCGAACCGGCTGTTGTGGCACGGGCAGACGATGAAACCGTCGCTCACCGACGCGACCGCGCACCCCTGGTGGGGGCACCGCGTGGAGAAGGCGCGGAACTGACCCTCGACCGGCTGCGTGACCACGACGGCGGACTTCGGGAAGATCACCCCACCGCCCACGGGCACCTGGTCGGGCGTGCCGACGGGTCCGGTGACCACCGTGGTGGGGGCGGCCTGCGGCGTCGACCCCGCACCGCACGCCGACACCGTCAGCCCCCCGGCTACCACCGCTCCCCCGGCCTGCAGGACCGTCCGGCGGCTCGGCGTCGACGTTGTCACCGCGTCCCCCGCGTGGACGCCGTCTTGGTGGCCGACCCCGTCTTGGCCGCGCCCTTCGTGGCCGCGCTCTTCTTGGCCGCGCTCTTCGTGGCGGTGGCCTTCTTGTCCGTGGCCGTCTTCGCCGTCGAGCGCGTCGACGCCGTCGCCCGGGCACCGGCCGCGGTGGTGCGGGCGGCCGCCACCGGCCGGGCGCCGCCGACCGGGACGGCGCGCGACTGGGCCAGCACCGGCTGGAGGAACTGGCCGGTGTAGCTCTCCGACATCGAGGCCACGGCCTCGGGGGTGCCCTCGGCCACGACGATGCCGCCGCCCGACCCGCCTTCAGGGCCCATGTCGACGAGCCAGTCGGCGCTCTTGATCACGTCGAGGTTGTGCTCGATGACGATCACCGTGTTGCCCTTGTCGACCAGACCCTGCAGCACCAGGAGGAGCTTGCGGATGTCCTCGAAGTGCAGACCGGTGGTCGGCTCGTCCAGCACGTAGACGGTGCGTCCCGTCGAGCGCTTCTGCAGCTCGCTGGCGAGCTTCACGCGTTGCGCCTCACCGCCGGACAGCGTCGTCGCGGGCTGACCGAGGCGCACGTACCCCAGACCCACGTCGACCAGGGTCGTGAGGTGCCGGCTGATCGCGGGAACCGCCGCGAAGAACTCGGCGGCCTCCTCGATGGGCATGTTGAGGACATCGGAGATGGTGCGGCCCTTGAAGTGAACCTCGAGCGTCTCGCGGTTGTACCGCGCGCCGTGGCAGACCTCGCACGGAACGTAGACGTCCGGCAGGAAGTTCATCTCGATCTTGATCGTGCCGTCGCCCGAGCAGTTCTCGCAACGGCCACCCTTGACGTTGAACGAGAACCGGCCCGGCTGGTAGCCGCGGACCTTCGCCTCGGTGGTCTCGGCGAACAGTCGGCGGATGTGGTCGAAGACGCCCGTGTACGTGGCCGGGTTCGACCGCGGGGTGCGGCCGATCGGGCTCTGGTCGACGTGCACCACCTTGTCGAGGTGGTCGAGCCCGCGGACGGTGCGGTGCCGGCCGGGAACGTGGCGGGCGCCGTTCAGCTTGTTGGCCAGGACGTTGTAGAGGATGTCGTTGACCAGCGTCGACTTGCCGGAGCCGGACACGCCGGTCACCGCCACGAAGCAGCCCAGCGGGAACGAGACGTCGATACCGCGCAGGTTGTGCTCGCGCGCGCCCACCACGGTGACCTGGCGGTCACGGTCGACCGGACGACGCTCGGCGGGCAGCGCGATCTGGCGGCGGCCGGACAGGTACTGCCCGGTCAGCGAGTCGGGGTGCTTCAGCAGGCCCTTGACCGGCCCCGAGTGCACGACGTGGCCACCGTGCTCGCCGGCCCCGGGCCCGATGTCGACGATCCAGTCGGCCTCGCGGATCGTGTCCTCGTCGTGCTCGACGACGATCAGCGTGTTCCCGAGATCGCGCAGGCGGGTCAGCGTCGCGATGAGCCGGTGGTTGTCGCGCTGGTGCAGGCCGATGCTCGGCTCGTCGAGCACGTACAGCACACCCACGAGGCCCGAGCCGATCTGCGTCGCGAGCCGGATGCGCTGCGCCTCGCCACCAGACAGCGTGCCCGAGGCGCGGTCGAGCGAGAGGTAGTCGAGCCCGACGTCGAGCAGGAACCCCAGGCGGGCCTGGATCTCCTTCAGGACGCGCTCGGCGATCTGCTTCTCGCGCGCCGTCAGCTCGAGCGCACCGAGGAAGGCCGCGCACTCGCCGATCGGTTTGGCGCAGACCGCAGCAATCGACTCACCGCCCAGCAGCACGGCGAGCGACTCCGGCTTGAGCCGGGCGCCACCGCACACCGGGCAGGGCACCTCGCGCATGTAGCCCTCGTAGCGCTCACGGCTCCACTCCGACTCGGTCTCGGAGTGCCGGCGCTGCACGAACGGGATGGCGCCCTCGAACCCGGTGGAGTACGAGCGCTCACGGCCGAAACGGTTCCGGTACCGCACGTGCACCTGGTAGTCCTCGCCGTGCAGCAGCGCCTCGCGCGCCCGGGCAGGCAGGGCCCGCCACGGGACGTCCATCGAGAAGCCGAGCTGGTCGGCGAGCGCCGTCATCAGGCGCTGGAAGTACTCGGCGGAGCCCTGGGTCCACGGCGCGATGGCGCCCTCCGCGAGGGTCAGCTCGTCGTCGGGCACCAGCAGCTCCGGGTCAACCTCGAGCCGCGTGCCCAGGCCCGTGCACTCGGGGCACGCGCCGAACGGGCTGTTGAACGAGAACGAGCGCGGCTCGATCTCGTCCATCGCCAGCGGGTGGTCGTTGGGGCAGGCCATCTTCTCGGAGAACCGACGCTCGCGGGCGGGGTCCTTCGGGTCGGCGTCGACGAGCTCGACGACCAGGATGCCGCCCGCCAGACCGAGCGCCGTCTCGACCGAGTCGGTGAGCCGGCGCTTGGCGGAGGCCTTCGCCACCAACCGGTCGACCACGACGTCGATCGAGTGCTTGAGCTTCTTCTCCAGCGTGGGCGGCTCGGCCAGGCCCACCACCTCGCCGTCGACCCGCGCCCGGGAGAAGCCCTTGGCCTGCAGCTCACGGAAGAGGTCGGCGTACTCGCCCTTGCGGGCGCGCACGACCGGCGCGAGCACCTGGAAGCGCGTGCCCTCGGGCAGCTCGAGCAGCCGGTCGACGATCTGCTGCGGCGTCTGGCGGGTCACGGCCTCGCCGCACACCGGGCAGTGCGGGCGGCCGGCGCGGGCGAAGAGCAGGCGCAGGTAGTCGTAGACCTCGGTGATCGTGCCGACGGTCGAGCGCGGGTTGCGTGAGGTCGACTTCTGGTCGATCGACACCGCGGGCGACAGTCCCTCGATGAAGTCGACGTCGGGCTTGTCCATCTGGCCGAGGAACTGCCGGGCGTACGCCGACAGCGACTCGACGTAGCGCCTCTGCCCCTCGGCGAAGATGGTGTCGAACGCGAGAGACGACTTGCCGGAGCCGGACAGGCCGGTGAAGACGATCATGGCGTCGCGCGGCAGGTCGAGCGAGACGTCCTTGAGGTTGTGCTCGCGCGCGCCGCGCACGATCAGGCTGTCAGCCACGATGGGCTCGCTCCCGCAGGGTCGAAGGCAGTCCGGGCGCTCCCGGAGGGTCCAGACCATGCTAGGTGGCGCCACCGACAACGCCCGCTCGGAGTAGTTTCACCGCATGACGGCCTTCGCTGACGACCCGATGCTGACGCACCTGTGCACCCAGACCGACCTGCTGCTGAGCACGGTGCGCACGCTCGACGACGCCGCCGTGCGCGGCCCGTCGCGCCTGCCGGGGTGGACGCGCGGTCACGTGCTCACTCACCTGGCGCGAAACGCCGACGGCCTCGCCAACGTCGCGGGCTCCGCCGTCACCGGCCGTGTCACGCCCATGTACCTGTCGGTCGAGGCGCGCGACGGCGACATCGAGGCCGGCGCCGACCGTCCGGCCGCCGTCCTCGAGGCCGACGTCGAGAGCAGCGCCGAGCGCCTGCTGGCCCAGCTCGCCGCCGTCCCTGTCGAGCGCGTCGACCTCACGGTGCCCTCCGGGCGCGGGCCTGAGGTGTCGGTCGCGAAGCTGCCGTGGACGCGCACGCGCGAGGTGGTCTACCACCACATCGACCTCGACGCGGGCTTCACGTTCGCCGACGTGCCCGACGTGCTGCTGCGCGCCGGGTTGCTCGAGTGCCCGCCCCGGCTGGCGGACGCCGCGCCCGGAGCCCGGCTGACCTGCACGTTCGCCGACGGCGAGCTGCTCGAGCTGACGATCGGCGACGGCGCGGTGCCGGTGCGCGGCCAAGCAGCCGACGTCCTGGCGTGGCTCACCGGCCGAGGCGACGGCTCGAGCCTGGAAGCCGGCGGACAGCCGTTGCCCGCGCTGCCCAGCTGGGGCTGACGTGCCCTCACCCATCGAGGACTACGCCGTCATCGGTGACACCCACACGGCCGCGCTCATCGGCCGCGACGGCTCCATCGACTGGACCTGCCTGCCCCGCTTCGACTCCCCCGCCTGCTTCGCCGCGCTGCTCGGCGATCCCCGCAACGGCCGCTGGCTGCTCGCACCCGACGTGCCGTACACGGTGACCCGGCGCTACGTCGAGCACTCGTTCGTGCTGGAGTCCACCTACACCACCGACGACGGCGTCGTGCGGGTGCTCGACGCCATGCCGGTCGGTGACGGCCGCGCCGACATCGTGCGCCGGGTCGAGGGCGTCGCCGGCAGCGTGCGCATGCGCCACGAGTGGGTCGTGCGGTTCGGCTACGGCAAGGTGCGCCCGTGGATCCACCGCATGGTCGACCCGCACGGCCACGCCGCCCTCCACGCCACGGCGGGTCCGGACATGCTGGTGCTGCGCGGTGCGCGGCTACCTACAGCCTCCGACGGCCGGCACGTCGACACCTTCGACGTCGGCGGCGGCGAGACCATGGACTGGTCGACCACCTGGTACCACGGGTGGCACACCGTCCCCGAGCCCCTCGACGTGGCCGAGCGGCTCGAGGCGACCCGGCAGCGGTGGAACGAGTGGGCGGCCCGGTGCGACGTCTCCGGCCCGTTCCAGGAGCCGTTCCTGCGGTCGCTGCTCGTCCTGCGGCTGCTCACCGACAGCACCACCGGCGGGATCGTCGCCGCACCCACGACGTCCCTGCCCGAGCAGCTCGGCGGCGAGCGCAACTGGGACT
>JBQCES010000108.1:0-5407 GCA_051960055.1 Angustibacter sp.
GGGAAGAGCTTGATCACCGGATGGGGCACGGTGTCGACGAGCGGGTCGGCGCTGTGGGCGACCGGGACGACAGCCAGCCGGGCGCCTGAGGCCAGGGTGACCGGCGCCGGGACGACCGGCGGCGGTGCGGGCGCCTCACCGGGCGTGCGTGGGGCCGCGACGCTGGCCGGCAGGCCGAGTGCCGCCGCCTCGAGCCGGTGCCTACCCTGATAGCCGCGCCCGAGGGCGGCAGCGATCACCGCACTGACGAGCCGCCAGCGCAGAGATCGAGTCCCTCGATGCCTACCAATCACGGCACGAAGCGTACTGCGTCACAGCAGTCACATCCGTCACCCGGTTGACGGCGTGTCGCGCGCGAGTCGTCACGCTGAGTCACCGTGGAAGGATCGGTCGATGAGCCCCTCTCCCGATGCCGTTGCCGCCGCCTTGGCCGTTGCCGACTGGCGTCGCCGCGTGCACGACCTCTATCGGGCAGTCCGGGAGGCGCCCGACCCCGGCGAGGCCCATGCCCACTGGGTGCACGGACGCGACGAGCTCTTCGCGACCCATGCCGCGACCCCGCTGCTGACCGAGCACCGCGAGCGCTTCGACGGTCTGGCCGTGGCGGACTACGACCCGAGGTACCGCTTCGAGGCGCGCATCGAACCGGCGGACGAGGGCCCCGACGTCTTCACGGCCACCACCGGCACCGACGGCGAGGTGGCGTACGAGCGGCTGGGCCGCGTTCACCTGCCGGCCCCGGACGGCGAGGTCGCCCTCGACGTCTGGCGCCTCGCGTCGTACGGCGGTGGGTTGTTCCTACCGGTGCGCGACGCGACGTGCGGTCACAGCGCCTACGGCGGAGGGCGCTACGTGCTCGACACGGTGAAGGGAGCCGATCTCGGCCCCGGCGAGGCCGCCGGCACCGTGGTGGTCGACCTCAACTTCGCGTTCAACCCCTCTTGCGCCTACGACCCGATGTGGGCCTGCCCGCTCGCACCGCCGGGAAACACGACCGCGGTGCCGCTCCCCGTGGGGGAGCAGCACCGCGGGCCGTGGGTGCTGGCGTGATCAGCCGGCGGCCAACGAACCGTCCGAGCTGAAGACCAGGCCCAGCGCGATCTGGCCCTGCTTCAGGGCGTTCTTGGTGAGCGGTCCACCCGCGTCGAGCGCCTTGAACGAGGTGATCGACAGACCGTAGGTCTTCTCCAGCCCCGGCTGGCAGAACGGGCGCTGCGGGCACTCCGGCGGGCCGCCGAGCACGAGGTCGCCGCACTTGGCGCCCAGCTCGGACAGCGTCGACACGCCGTACTTGTCGGCGAACGCCTTCGTCACCGCGAAGGCGTTCTGGTCAGCCGCCTGCGACGCGTCACCGAAGACCAGGCCGACCTTCTCGCCGAGCTTCTTCAGCTCAGTGACGGTGGCGTCCAGGTCGCTCGACGCCTTGGCCTCGGCGTCCGCACCGTTCTCCTTCTTGTTGAGGAACTCCGTGAGCGTGCCGGCGTACTCGGGCACGACCGTGAGCGAGCCCTTCTCGAGCTCGGGCTCGTAGACCTCGCGGTTGCCGACGGTGCGCACGGTGGCCTTGAAGCCGGCCGCGTTGAGCGCGATGGCGTAGAGGTTGGCCACGATCTGGTTCTCGCTGAAGTTGGCGGCGCCGACCGTGACCGCACCCGAGCCGCCCGAGCCCGCGGCGTCCAGGCCCTTGGAGGTCGCGTACTCCTTGGCGACGTTCGCCGGCGACTGGCGCTCGATGTCGGCCTTCTTGTTGAGGCCGACCAGGTCGTCGGTGGTCAGCGCGGCGGACACCTTGCTCACCGCCGCGAGCAGCGCGTCGGAGCTCTTCGCCTTGTTGACCGCGGGGATGAGGTTGTCGACTGTCTGCAGCTTCTTGTCGTCGTCGAGCACGACGAGGTCCTGGCCCGGCACGGGTGCGCAGGCAGCCTTCGCCGCACCACCGGTGCTGCTGGACGACGGCGCCGCGGTGCCGGACGACCCGGCGTCACCGCACGCGGAGAGGGCGAGCGTGGCAGCGAGCAGCACGCCGCCGATGAGAGTGGGCCTTCGCATGAGCAGCTTCTTCCTGTGCCTTCTGTGTCCCGTGCGGGGTTCCGCACGCGTGTCCGGCAGGCCCGAGGCCCGCGAGGAGAGTCAAGCGTGGCCCACTGACAGCCCACGGCGCGACCCGGAATCCGTGAAGATCAGGTCACGAGCCGGCCGCGCCGCAGCGCCGCCGGGGTCACCACGCGCTGCACCACGGCCATCACGACCTCGAGCACCAGGCACAGGACGGCGATGAGCAGTCCCCCCGCCAGCACCTCGTCGAACCGGCGCTGGCCGAAACCGAGGTTGATGAGCACACCGAGGCCACCGCCCGCCACGAGCGCGGCCAGTGACGCCGTCGCGCACACCTGGACCACCGCGGTGCGCAGGCCAGCAGCCACCAGCGGCACGGCGAGCGGCAGCTCGACGTCACGCAGCACCTGCCACCCGCTCATGCCCATGCCTCGTGCTGCGTCGCGGGCATCGGGGTCGACCTGCGAGACGCCCACGAACGCGTTGGCCAGCAACGGCGGGATCGCGAAGATGGCCAGCGCGAGGATCGTCGGGCGGTTGCCGAACCCGAGGTTGCCGACGGCGAAGATGGTGAGCAACGCGAGGGTCGGGATCGCCCGCGAGAGGTTCGACACCACCACGACGAAGCCACCACCACGCCCCCGGTGCCCCATCCACACCCCGAGCGGCAGCGCCACGACGCAGGCCAGGACGACGGCGGCGAAGGTGATCCACAGGTGCTCGACCGTGAGGGCGGCGACGCCGTCCGGGCCGCGGTAGTTGAGCGGGTCGTTGAACCACGTGATGGTGCGCTGCAGGATGCCCTCGCCGTCGGCACCCAGCGCGAGCACCGCTCCCCCGGCCGTCACACCGAGCCCCGTCGGGCCCACGGCGTGAAGGCGCGCGTGATGACGAGCAGCACGAGGTCCAGCACGAGCGCGAGAGCGACCGTGAGCACGGTCGACGTCATGATCTCGGCGCGGTAGAAGTTGTTCTGGAATCCGGCCAGCAGCAGCTGCCCGAGGCCGCCGTACCCGACGATCACGCCGACCGTGACCAGGGCGACCGTCGAGACGGTGGCCACCCGGACCCCGGTCATGATGGCCGGCAGCGCCACCGGCAGCTCGACCTGCCACAGCAGACGGCCCGGCCCGGAACCCATCCCGCGCGCGGCGTCGACGACCTCGTCGGGTACGGACTGCAGACCCACCAACGTGTTGCGCACCAGGATGAGCAGCGCGTACAGCACGAGCCCGATGAGCACGGTCGTGCGCGTGGCGCCGGTGAACGGCGCGAGGATCGCGAACAGCGCGAGCGACGGGATCGTGTAGAGCACGCCGCTCACGCCCAGCACCGGACCGGCCAGTCGTGGACGCCGCGCCGCCAGCACCGCGAGCGGGAAGGCGATGACCGACGCGACCACGACCGCGACCACCGTGAGGTACACGTGCTCTTGCAGAGCCGACAAGATCGCGGAAGTGTTCTCCCGAGCGAACTGCAGGGAGAACCAGGGATTGGGTGGCTGGTCGGCCGCCGACACGGCGCTCACCACCAGGTGAGCGCCCTGCGACAGGCCGTAGGAGGTCACGCGTGGACGGTACCGGAGGAGTCGCCATCCGGCTCGAAGGCGTAGGCAAGACCTACGCCGACGGCACGGTCGCCGTCCACGACCTCGACCTGGCCGTCGAGCCGGGTGAGCTGGTGGCGCTCGTGGGGCCGAGCGGGTGCGGCAAGTCGACCACGTTGCGCATGGTCAACCGCCTCATCGAGCCGACGACCGGGCGGATCTTCCTGGGAGACAACGACATCACGCGGACCGACCCGGTGAAGGCGCGACGCGAGATGGGCTACGTGATCCAGCAGGTCGGCCTGTTCCCGCACCAGACCGTGCGCCGCAACACCGCGACCGTGCCGCGCCTTCTCGGCTGGGACAAGGATCGGATCGCTTCACGCGTCGACGAGATGCTCGAGCTGGTCGGCCTCGACCCGCACACGTACGGTGACCGCTACCCCCACGAGCTCTCCGGAGGTCAGCGCCAACGCGTCGGGGTGGCGCGCGCTCTGGCTGCTGACCCGCCGGTGCTGCTCATGGACGAGCCGTTCGGCGCGGTCGACCCGATCGCTCGCGACCGGCTGCAGTCGCAGTTCCGCGACATCCAGGCCGAGCTCGACAAGACGGTGCTGTTCGTGACCCACGACATCGACGAGGCGGTGCGACTGGCCGACCGGATCGCGGTCTTCAGCGTCGGAGGGCGACTCGAGCAGTTCGCCGATCCCGCAACGGTTCTGGGCGCGCCAGCCAACGAGTTCGTCGCCGACTTCGTGGGCGCCGACCGCGGCCTGCGGCGCCTCGCGGTCACGCCCATCGAGCCCACCGACCTCGAGCACCCGCCCACGGTGCGGCCCGACCAGCCGCTGGCGCAGGCGCGCGCCGCGATCGAGCACGCCCCTGAGCCGTACGCCGTCGTCGTCGACGCCGAGGGACGGTTGCGCGGCTGGGTCGGCCTGCGCGAGACCACCGGCTCGGGCACCGTCGCCGACCGGCTCCGGCGCTTCGACGAGACCGCCGACGTCGGCGACACGTTGCGCCGCGCGCTCGCCGAGATCGTGCAGCACGACGCCGGCTGGCTGCCGGTCGTGGACGGCGAGCGCTACCTCGGCGTCCTGACGCCGACGTCGGTGCACGCGGCGTTGCGGCGCACGGTGCCGCAGCGCGACGGTGCCGCAGAGGGCGCCACCGCGCACTGACTCGCCGCGACCTCCCTGAGGGTGATCTAGGGTTCGACGATGCGCGCGCTGAACATCCCGGTGTCACCGGAGCTCCTTCGCCGGTGGGTCGACTGGTTCGCCCCGGCGCAGCAGCCCTTCCTGCTGCCGGCCGAGCTCGACGGCGCGTCCGGGCTGCGCGCCGACCCGCGCCCCCTGCCGGACGAGCTGCGCGACACGTACTGGATCTACGGCGACGACGCCGACCTTCCCCGGGTCTGGCTGAGCGAGCAGGAGTTCTGCGCGCTGGAGCGCCCGACCCGCGCCGCCCTGCTCGCCGCCCAGCGTCGCCTGGGGCGCGAGCTGGTGCCGAGCGTGCGCGACTACCGGCACCTGCTGGCAGGCACCGGCGGGCGCCACGGCCACGGTCACCGCTTCGTGTGGTGGCCCTCCCTCATCGCGGGCCACGAGCGAGAAGTGCTGCGCGAGTACATCGAGGAGGGTCGCCGTCCGAGCCGGCACGACGAAGTGAGCGAGACGGCCTGGCGCGCGGCGACGTCGCTGCTGCCGGGCGCTCGCGAGCTCGCCGGCACCTTCCCGGCCGCGAGCGGCCCGAACTGCTTCGGCACGGTGATGGCCGCCGCGGGCGTGCCCGGCGCGGCCACCG
>JBQCES010000109.1:0-15258 GCA_051960055.1 Angustibacter sp.
CCGGCCCAGCGAGCGCTCGGCCCGGTGGATGCCGGCAGTGACCAGCGAGGCGCCCGCCCGGTCGATGGCCGTCTCGGCGTGGGCGCGCTTGCCGACGCGCAGCGCGCGCTGCACGAGCCCGTCGAGCACGCGGCCGGTGTCGCCGGCGTCCTGCGCCGCCCGCAGCGCCTGGCGCAGCTGCCCGAGCACCTGGCTCTCACCGACGGCCATCGAGTCGAGGCCGCACGCCACCGAGAACAGGTGCTCGACCGCGCGGTCGGCGTAGTGCACGTAGAGGTGGTCCCTGAGCTCGGCGAGGTCGACGCCGGTCGTGGCCGAGAGCGCGTCACCGAGGTCGGCGAGGCCGCCGTGGAACGTGCTGACCTCCGCGTAGACCTCGACGCGGTTGCAGGTGGCCAGCACCAGCGACTCGCTGACGTTCTCCGCGGTCAGCGCGCGTGAGGCCAGGGTGCGCGAGGCGTCCGCCGACAAGGCGACGCGCTCGAGCAGGGGCAGGGGGGCGCTGCGGTGCGAGACGCCGATCGCCAACAGGCTCATGCGTCACCTCCGGCGGCCGCCTCGAGCATCTCGTCGAGCTCGTCGTTGCCCTTACGCGACAACGACTTTCGCTGCTCGTGGAAGGCGAGGATCTGCAGCTCGGTCGAGAGGTCGACCTTGCGCACGTCGACGTCGTCGGGCACCGAGAGCACGCAGGGCGCGAAGTTCAGGACGCTGCGGACACCGGCCGCCACGAGCCGGTCGCAGACCTGCTGCGCCGGGCCGGCGGGTGTGGCGACGACGCCGATCGAGATCGGCTGCTCGACCACGAGCGACTCCAGGTCGTCGAGCGAGCGCACCGGCAGCCCGGAGACGACCTCGCCGACGACCCTCGGGTCGGTGTCGAAGAGCGCCACGACGTTGAAGCCGCGCGTGGCGAAGCCGGCGTAGCCCGCGAGCGCGTGCCCGAGGTTGCCGATGCCGACGATCGCGACCGGCCAGTCCTGCGTCAGGCCGAGCTCGCGGGAGATCTGGTAGATCAGGTAGTCGACGTCGTAGCCGACGCCGCGGACGCCGTACGAGCCGAGGTGCGAGAGGTCCTTGCGGAGCTTGGCGGAGTTGACGCCGGCCGCGGCCGCGAGCTCCTCCGACGAGACCGTGGCGGTGTCGTGATCGGCGAGGGCGGTGAGCGCACGCAGGTACACGGGAAGCCGGGCGACGGTGGCCTCCGGGATGCCCCGGCGGCTGACCTGCTCCTCGCTCACGTGGGGTCGCACTCCTTCTCACGGCAGGCCGCCGCGCGCCCCGAGGGGCTAGCAGACGACCTACGCCGACGGTGACCCGGGGTGGGCTCCGTCCGGCGGACCCCCCTACGATAGGCACTTGTGAACGTGCGCACAAAGTTGCGCGTCGGCAACCGGGTTACGGGGTGATCCGGGTCACGTCCGCGGGTGTCGACGGCCCCAGCGCCGCCGTCCGCTGAGCGCGTCCCGCAGGCGCTGCTCGTCGACCCGCCAGAAGGTGTGCTGGGCACCGTCGACCAGCACCACGGGCACCTGCTCGGAGTACTCGCGCAGCAGGTCGGGGTCGTCGTCCACCGACACCTCGACCCAGCCGGCGCCGGTGTCGTCGGCCACGCGGCGCACGACGTCGCGCGCGTCGTCGCACAGGTGACAGCCCTCCCGGCCGATGAGCGTGATGCGCGGCGCGGCGGCGCTCAGCTCAGCCATGGGCGGCCGAGCGCACGATGGCCGAGTGGTGAGCGGCCCACAGCGCGTCGACGTCCTGCGGCTCGTCGGAGTGCAGCGCGCGCACCAGGGCGTCGATCTCGGGCGTCATGACGACCAGCACGTGCGCGCCCTCGCCGTCGACGGTCGCGAAGGTGTGCGGTCGCCCGGCGTGCACCGTGTGCAGGTCGCCGGCGTGCAGCAGGTGGCGCTGCTCGCCGTCCTGCACCTCCAGGCGTCCCTCGACGACGAAGAACGCCTCGTCTCCGGCGTGGTGCACGTGCAGCGGCGCCTGGTCACCCTCGTGAGGCGCCAGCTTCCACTGCCGGACGACGAACCCGGTCACGCCCCTCAGCCTAGGCCCGCGAGCGCGTCATTGTGGCGCAGCCGCCTGGCTCGGTCGGCGAGGGCAGAGAAGTGGGGCACTGAACGGCGCGCGGGTGCCCGGGTTCTCTGCTGTCGACGTCGAGGGCGCGGCTCAGCCGTTGATCAGGCCCTGGCGGCGCGCCAGGGCAGCCGCCTCGGTGCGCCCGGCAGCGCCGAGCTTGGCCAGGATGTTCGACACGTGCACGCTGACGGTCTTGGTGCTGATGAACAGCTGCTGACCGATCTCGCGGTTGCTGCGCCCGAGCGACACGAGCTCGAGCACCTCGCGCTCACGGGCCGTGAGCTGCTGATCGGCCGGGCCGGTGTCGGCGGCCGCGGCCCGGGCGCGCGGACCGGCGCCAGCCACGAGCCGCAGCTCGCGCAGCAGCGGCTCGGCGCCGAGCCGCGTCGCCGTCGCGCGAGCCGCGGTCACGAGCGGCTCGGCCGCGTCACCGCGCCCGCAGGCCCGCAGCACCGTGGCCAAGCGGGCCTGGCTGCGCGCCGTCTCGAAGACGTGGCCGAAGGCCTCGAACGTCGCGACCGACTGCTGCCAGCGCTCGACCAGCTCGTCGTCGCCCGGGACGTCGACCCCGCACAGCCAGCGCAGCCGGGCGTGCTCGGCGGCGACCCGCGCGACCCACGCGGCACCCTCGGGGCCCGGCCGGCCCTGTGGCTCGTGCTCCCACCGCGCCGCCGCCTCAGCGGTCTCGAGCGCCTGCGCACCCCACTGGCCGAGCTCCTGGCGCGCCTGGCCCCCGCCGCGGCCCGCCGCGGTCGCCAGCTGCCCCAGGAGCAGGGCGGCCATGCGCACCTGCACGTGCAGGGTCTCGCGCTGCCACAGCTTCGTGACCGTCGCGCCGATCTCGTCGTGCACCGCCTGGGCCGACTCGACGTCGCCGGCGTCGCCGTACAGGTCGATCGCCGGGATGCAGCTGATGGCGACCACGCCCTCCTTGCCCCACCAGGGCCGCAGGTTGGCCAGGACGTCGACCGAGTGCTGCCGCCCGCGCCCGGCCTGCACCGCCAACCGACCACCGGCGAGCCACGCCTCGGCGACCCCGGGAGGTGCGGCGTCAGTGACGTCGGTGAGGGCGAGCACGTCGTCCCAGTCGCCCATGACGTAGGCCACCTGCGCGGCCTGGAACCGGCCCTCGAGCGCGTACGGCGCCCACGGCCGACCCCGCTCGCGGCCCAGCGTGAACGCAGCCGTGTAGCCCGCTCGGGCCTCGGGCAGCTGGCCGTTCTCGAACGCCAGCGCGCCCAGGCCGTAGAGCCCGCGCAGCTCGGCGGAGACGTCACCGGCGCTGCGCGCGCGCCGCACGCTCTGCTGCAGCGCGGCCCTCGACGACAGCGCGTCGCCGGCCCGACGGTCGAGGTAGCCGAGCGTCGTCGTGGCCTCCGCGACCACGGCCGGCAGCTGCAGCGCCAGCGCCATCTCGGCCGAGGCCTGCGCCCAGCGCGCCGCCTCCTCGCGGCGGTAGTGCTCGAGGTTGGCTCGCGCGTGGACGCCCATCACCTTGGCGCGCAGCGCGGACGCCGGCCGTTCGGGCACCAGCTGCAGCGCCTCGGCCGTGAGGGCCAGGACGTCGATCGGGGTGTCGCTGACCAGCGCGATGGTCGCGGCCATCAGCAGCACGCTCGCGCGCGTGTCGGCCGGTGCGTCGTCCGGTAGGGACGCCAGCTGCTCCTGCACCAGCGCCAGCGCGCGGTGCACGCGACCGGCGGCCATCGCTGCCTCGGCGGCGCGCAGGGTGAGCTGCACGCGGTCGACGTCAGGCGCGATCTGCTCGGCGCGCGCGGCGTCGCCGAGCAGCTCGAGCGCCGTCTCGAGGTGCTGGGTGGCCTCGTCGGGGCCGCCGACCCGCATGGCCTCGTCGCCGGCCTGGATGCTCGCGCGCACGGCGGTGGCGAGGTCGTGCGCGGCGCGCGCGTGCCGCGCCAGCTCAGCGGCGGTGCCCTCGACGTCACGCGACGACAGCGCCTCGGCGTAAGCCGCGTGCAGCCCCACGCGCTCGCCGGGCAGCAGGTCGTCGTAGACCGCCTCGGCGAGCAGCGCGTGCCGGAAGGCGTAGCCGTCGCGCTGCGTGGGGATCAGCACGTTGCCGTCGACGGCGGAGCGCACCGCGGCGTCGAACTGCGGGCCGCCGAGCCCCGCGACCCGGGCCAGCAGCGCGTGCGGCACGCGACGTCCGGCCACCGAGGCGGCCCGCACCACCGCTCGCGCGTCGTCGTCGAGCTGGTCGAGCCGCACGAGCAGCAGCTCGGCGAGGTCCCACGACAGCGGGCCACCGCCGCGCTCGATGCCGGCCACGAGCTCCTCGGTGAAGAACGCGTTGCCCTCGGCGCGGCGCACGATGCCGCGCACCTCCCGCTCAGGCAGCGGCTCGGGATGCAGCGCCCGCACGAGCGTGCGGACCGCGGAGTCGGGCAGCGGTTCGAGCTGCAGCCGCGTGACACCGGCCAGGCGCCCCCACTGCGCGGCCGTCGCACGCAACGGGTGCCGGCGGTGCAGGTCGTCGGTGCGGTACGACGCCACGATCGACACCGGCAGGTCGTGCCGGCGGGCGAAGAGGAAGCCGAGCATCTCGCGGGTCGACTGGTCGGCCCAGTGGACATCCTCGACGAGCACCAGCACCGGCGCGGCCGACGCGAGGTCGCCCAGGGCGGCCTGCACCGACTCGAACAGCACCGAGCGGTCCATCCGGTCGCCGCGGTCGAGCGCGGCCAGCTGCGGGACGTCGGCGGGGTGCTCGTCGCCCATCATGCGGCGTCCGGGCATGAGGCGGGCGACGGCGGGGTGCGCGTCGATCAGCTGGGCGGCGACGGCGGGCTGGTCGGCGGCGAGCCGACCGAAGATCTCGCTGAACGGCAGGTACGGCAGGGTGCTGTCGCCGAAGTCGAGGCAGTGGCCGATGACGACCTGCCAGCCCGCGTTCTGAGCGGTGTCGCGCAGCTCGGTGAGCAGGCGCGTCTTGCCCACACCGGCGTCGCCCGCGAGCAGCACCGAGCCGGGCCCGACGGGCGCGCCGGACGGGCCGGGCACGCCGACGAGCCCCGCGAGCCGCTCGAGCTCCTGGGCTCGACCGACCAGCGGGGCAGGCGGCGCACTGGGGTCAACGGGCACGAGCACATCATCGTGCGCGGCACCGACAACGTCGAACACCGTTCACACGGCGCGAACACGCGAGCCGGTCGAGACCGGCATCGGTGGGTGGCTGCGCTGCATCGGTACACGTGTGGCCGGGGCGGCCGAGCGCGACGCCCGGCGCAGGCGGCGGGCGAAGCCGGCGCGGATCTGCTCGCGGCGGGCCTGCAGCTCGGCGGAGACGGACTCGGGGGTGGTGGGCTGGAACATGCTGGGCTCCTCAGATGCGGACGGGTCGTGCTGACGTCGTCGAATCTGGTCCTCTGAGGTGGGCCGCCACATCGGCGGTTCGGCGTATTCACCCCCGGCGCGGGGCGTCGTCCGGCGTCCTGAGGCACCTCACCCACCCCCCGGACGGCCCTAGGCGTGCAAGACGGGGCGGCGGGCGACGGGGTGTGCAATTCGCCCGGTGTCGTTACTCTTCGGTAGGTGGACGTCGAGCCCCCCGCGGCCGCAGCACTCGCCCGCGAGCTGACCGTGCCGCCGGACCCCACGGCGGCGGCCTTCTTCGACCTCGACAACACGATCCTGCGCGGCGCGAGCATCTTCTACTTCGCCCGCGAGCTCTACCGGCGCGACTTCTTCACCGCGCGCGACCTCGCCCAGATGGCCTGGATGCAGACCCGCTTCAAGGCCCTCGGCGAGAAGATGGAGCACGTCCACCTCATCCGCGAGCGCGCCCTGTCGTTCGTCCAGGGCCACACCGTCGAGGAGATCACCGCGATCGGTGAGGACGTCTACGACGAGGTGATCAAGGACAAGATCTGGCCGGGCACCCAGGCGCTCGCCCAGCTGCACCTCGACGAGGGCCAGCGGGTCTGGCTGGTCACGGCGACGCCCATCGAGATGGCCGACACCATCGCCCGCCGCCTCGGCCTGTCGGGCGCCCTCGGCACCGTGGCCGAGCGCGTCGACGGCGTCTACACCGGGCGGCTCGTCGGCGACCCCCTGCACGGCAAGGCCAAGGCCGACGCCGTCCGGGCGCTGGCCGAGCACGAGGGTCTCGACCTGTCGCGCTGCTCCGCCTACTCTGACTCGGCCAACGACATCCCCCTGCTCGAGCTGGTCGGACGTCCCTGCGCGATCAACCCGGACGCCCGGCTGCGCGCGCACGCCAAGGCCCACGGCTGGCGCGTGCGCGACTACCGCACGGGGCGCAAGGCGGCCAAGGTCGGCGTCCCGGCCCTCGCGGGCGTCGGGGCGGCAGCCGGAGGCGTCGTGGCCGGCGCGGCCCTGCGTCGCAAGCACCACTGAGCCGCATACATCACGGAGTGGAGGACCGACGAGCCAGCAGCTGAGCCCGTACCGTCCCTCGGCACCAGCCGGGACGGCGGGGCTGCACGCTCTCTGGTCGCTCGTCGAGCTGCTCCCGGCCCTGGCGGCAGGGTCGGCGCACCGGCCCGGCCAGTGGGCGTCGCTGGCCGGCGCACCGCCGTCCGCGCCCTCGGGCGGCACCGCGCCCCCACCGGACGCCGACCCCGACCTCGAGCGGGTGCAGGGGCTGGTGACGCTGGCCCAGCAGGGCGACAGCGAGGCGTTCGCGCTGCTCTACGAGCGGTACGTCGACGTGGTCTACCGCTACGTGTACTACCGGGTCGGCTCGCACCACGTCGCCGAGGACCTCACCTCCGAGACCTTCGTGCGGGCGCTGCGCCGACTCGACAGCTTCAGCTGGACCGGCCGCGACATCGCCGCCTGGTTCATCACCATCGCCCGCAACCTCGTGCTCGACCACGTGAAGTCCTCGCGCTACCGGCTCGAGGTGACCACCGCCGAGCTGCTCGACGGCGACGAGCACGCGGCCTCGCCCGAGCACGACGTGCTGCAGCGACTGCGCGACGAGCGGCTGGTCGAGGCGATGCGCACCCTCAAGCCGGAGCAGCAGGAGTGCCTCGCCCTGCGGTTCCTGCAGGGGCTGTCGCTGGCCGAGACGGCCGAGGCCATGGGTCGCACGGCCGGCGCGGTCAAGCAGCTGCAGCTGCGCGCCGTGCGGGCCCTGCACCGCGAGTTCGGGGACGAGCGGCTGTGAACGCCCCGAAGATCGCCGAGGCACCCGTAACCCGGCCTGCGATCGGTCGTTGGACCAGTCGAAGCACCGGGGGCACGAGCAGTGAGGCGATGAGGTGGGGACCATGGCGTTGACGTCACGCCGCGACGCCGAGGTCTTCGCCCGTCTGCTGGACGGCGAGCGGCCGGCCGCCGCGAGCGCCGAGCTCGAGTCGCTGGCCGAGCTGGCCCGCGCGCTGCCGCGGCCCGGCGTCGGTCCGGACCCGCAGTTCGTCGCGCGGCTGCGCACCGAGCTGGTCACCGCGGCCGAGCAGCGGGCGTCCCTGCTGCCGCGCCAGGTCACCGCGGCATCCCTGCGTGAACCGGCGTCCCGACCGTCCGCGGGGCCACGCACGATCGAGGTCCGCTTCCCGCGCCGGCTCGTGCCGACGCTGGCGGCCACCCTGGTCGGCCTCGCGGTGCTCGTGATGGGGCTCAGCAGTCGTGCGCTGCCGGGCGACCGCCTCTACGACGTCAAGCTCGGCATCGGTCAGGCTCAGGTGCGGCTGGCCGGCAGCGACCTCGATCGCGGGCGCGCCCTGCTGCGCCAGGTCGACCACCGGCTCGACGAGGTCGACGCGCTGGTGGGGGCGGGTGACCCGCGTGCCGCGCAGGTCGACGTCGCGCTGACCCAGGCCACCACCGACCTCGCCGACGCCCAGCGCGTGCTGCTGTCGGCCGGCGACGGCACCGCTGACCCCGAGGCGCTGCAGGCTCTCGCGGACGCCAGCGTGCAGGCGCTCGGACGCCTGAAGGCGCTGGAACCGTTGCTGCCCAGCGGTTCTGGCCCCGAGCTGCGCCGTCTGCTCGACCTGCTCGCGACCGGCCAGCAGATGCTGATCCAGCAGGTGACGGCCTGCGGCGCCCCGTGCGCCGACCTCCGGGACGACCTGCGACGGGTCGGCATCGTGGCCGGCGCCGGCGGCGTCGCGGGCTCCAGCAGCGCGGTCGGCACGGGAGCGATCGGCTCGACCGCTCCCCCGCCGGCCTCGCTGGGCGTCCCGACGGCGCCGACGGCGGGCGGCGGCCTGCCGCTGCCGAGCGCCACCACCACGCCCCCTGCACCGGGCGTCCCCGCCCCGACCGTCACGGCGCCAGGCGTCACGGCACCAGGCGTCACGGCGAGCGTGCCCGGCGTCGGGGTCACGGTGCCGGGAGCCACGGTCACGACGGGCTCGGGCGGCCTGCCCTCGGTCACCCTGCCCCCGGTCGAGGCAACGATCGGCCCGCTGACGGCGTCGGTGTCGGTGCCGGCGATCGGGCCGACGTCGAGCTCGCCGTCGCCGACGTCGAGCTCCTGCGTCCTCGCCGTCGGCGGCCTCTGCGTCGGGTAAGCGCGCCCCTCGGCCAGTCCAATTCTTGGTCAACGGCTGGTCAAAAGGGGCATACCGCACGGCGTGACCGGCACTGTCAAGCCTTGTGCTGCACCTGTTTGCGTCGGCACAGTCTCGGCGTCCCATCTCGGGGGTCCGATCCGTCCTGGTTCGGGCCATTCAGACAGGAGCGCTGAGTTGAGAAGAGTGACCTCGTTCACGGCGGTGGCAGTCCTTGCCGCCGCCGGCGTCGCGGCAGCACCGATCGGTGCGAGCGCGGCGACCCAGGCTGGCGACCCCAGCCCCTCGGCAGCGGCCGTCGCGTCGGCTCTCGGACTGGGTTCCGGAGAACAGCTGCACGTGAAGAACGCGTCCACCGACGCGAACGGCACCCGCCACGTCCGCTACGAGCGCACCTACGACGGCCTGCGCGTCGTGGGCGGTGACCTCGTCGTCCACGAGTCGAAGTCCGGCGCGATCAAGGGCACCGACAAGGCCTTCAGCGGCAAGCTCGCCGTCGCCAGCACGACGCCGACGGTGTCGAAGGCCACGGCCGAGAGCCGCGGAGCCTCGCTCGCCAAGGCCACCCACGAGACGTCGGGCGCCGAGCTCGTCATCTTCGCGGCCAAGGGCACCCCGCGGCTGGCCTACGACGTGGTCACCGAGGGCATCAAGGCCGACCAGACGCCCACGCGCCTGCACACCTTCGTCGACGCCAAGACCGGCAAGACGCTCGCCTCCTGGGACGACATCGAGACGGCCACGGGCACGGGCAACTCGATCTACTCGGGCACCGTGTCGCTGTCGACGAGCGGCAGCTCGGGTAGCTACTCGCTCACCGACGTCGCGCACGGCAACGGCCAGACCACCGACCTGAACGGCGCGACGTCCGGCAACGGCACGCTCTTCACCGACTCCGACAACGTCTGGGGCAACGGCTCGACGTCCAGCCGGCAGTCGGCGGCCGTCGACGCGCACTACGGCGCCGCCGTGACGTTCGACTACTACAAGAACATCCAGGGCCGTAACGGCATCTTCAACAACGGCACGGGCGTCCGCTCGCGCGTCCACTACGGCAACAGCTACGTCAACGCCTTCTGGGACGGCAGCCAGATGACGTACGGCGACGGCTCGGGCAACGCCGACCCGCTGGTCGAGATCGACGTCGCGGGCCACGAGATGAGCCACGGCGTCACCGAGAACACCGCCGGCCTCAACTACAGCGGCGACGCGGGCGGCCTCAACGAGGCGACGAGCGACATCTTCGGCACCGCGGTGGAGTTCTACGCCAACAACTCCTCCGACGTCGGCGACTACCTCATCGGCGAGAAGATCGACATCAACGGCAACGGCACCCCGCTGCGCTACATGGACAAGCCCTCCAAGGACGGCGGCAGCAAGGACTGCTGGTCGTCGTCGGTCGGCGGCCTCGACCCGCACTACTCGTCCGGCGTCGGCAACCACTGGTTCTACCTGGCGTCCGAGGGCTCGGGCTCCAAGGTCATCAACGGCGTCTCGTACAACAGCCCGACCTGCAACGGTAAGAGCGTGAGCGGCATCGGCCGCGCCGCCGCCGAGAAGATCTGGTACCGCGCGCTCAGCACCTACATGGTCTCGACCGAGACCTACCCGATGGCGCGCAACTCCACGCTGAAGGCCGCGATCGACCTGTACGGCGCCAGCAGCACCCAGTGCTCGGCCGTGTCGGCGGTCTGGGACGCGCTCTCGGTGCCCGCCGGCTCGGTGAGCTGCAGCGGTGGCGGTGGCGGCGGCGGTGGCGGTGGCACCGGCACCAACCTGCTGCAGAACCCGGGCTTCGAGTCCGGCTTCGTGAACTGGACCGGCACCAACGGCCCGGTCACCAACAACACCGGTCGCCCGGCGCGCACCGGCTCGTGGAAGCTGTGGCTCGGCGGCAACGGCACCTCCGGCACCGAGACGATCAACCAGAGCGTCGCCGTCCCGTCGACCGGTACGCCCACGCTGTCGTTCTGGATGCGCTCCGACACGTCGGAGTCCGGCTCGACCGCCTACGACCGGATGCGCGTGCAGATCGTGTCCGGCTCCTCGGTGACGACGCTGGCGACGTACACCAACGTCGGCACGAACGCCACCTACACCCAGAAGACGTTCGACCTGAGCGCCTTCAAGGGCAAGACGGTCACGGTGCGGTTCACCGACACCGAGGACGCTTCGCTGCAGACCAGCTGGGTCGTCGACGACACGTCGCTGACGAGCTGATCTGCTCCCACAGGGGGGCGGAGGGCCGGCGAGCACGTCTCGCCGGCCCTTCGCCGTCCCGCGAACGCGCGGGTCACTCGTCCGGTGCCGTGGTGGCGTCGGCGGACGGCTGGACGCGCGGCTGCGGCGTGCGGTCGGCAGCCGCCCGAAGGGCCACCAGCTCACGGCGGCGCAGCACCACCAGGCGCCACTGGCGTCGGCGCTCCGTGCTCGTCATACCCCCTCTACGCCTCAGCCCCGCAGAAGGTTGCCTTCGCCCGGTGACGATCCCCCGCTTCCCTTCCCCCGTTGATCACGTTCAGTGGGTGACACTCCGCTTGTCGAGGGTTGCAACCCTCGAGATGCGGCGTGTCGCCTAGGTAACGTGATCAACGGGGAACGACTCTCATGCGCCTGGCCGCCCTGACCCGGTCAGCCGCCGGACGCCGAGCCACGCGGTTCGAGCACGACGACCGCGGTCTCGGCCGGACGGCGAGCGGCGTAGTCATCGAGGTTCCTGTCGATCTCGCTCCACCGGGCCCACAGCCGGCCGCGCTCCTCACCCTGCGCGCGGCGCGCCCGAACCCGCCGTGTTCCCCCTCGAGTGCGGACGACGGCGTCCGGGTGCGCCTGCAGGTTCAGCCACCACGCGGGCTCAGCGGGTCCCCACCCGTTCATCGCCATAGTGACCAGGGCCGGGCCGTCCTCGACGTAGCTCACGACGACCTGCCGAGGTGTACCGCTGCGCCGTCCGGTCGTGGTGAGCCGCAACGTTCCCGCCCGGCCCGGCTTGGGGCCCCAGAGGCCGAACCGCCCACCGGTGGCACGAAGCAGTCCGCGGTGAGCGTGCCAGAAACCTACGATGAACCAGCGCGGCGGGAGCCGACCACGCCGACGTCCATCGCCCGACGCTCGCGCCGCACCTGCACTGGTCATGCGGCCAGCCTCATGCTCTCGCCCCGTGCACCGCCAGGGTCATAGGTCCACGAGGGGTCCGGAGACGTCGACCGCACCGGCACCGAGGAGGGTCATGGCATCTCCGCAGACACTGAGCGAAGCCGACCGGCGGCTCGTGGCCGCGTGGGCCGCCGACTGCGCCGAGCGCGCCGTCGTCATCTTCGAGGCGGACGCTCCTGGCGACGACCGACTCCGGGCACTCATCGTCCGCACCCGTGCCTTCGCCCGCGGCGAGCTCGGGACAGCCGCCGAGATCGCGCGCCGGTTCACCGGAGGCATCGGGGCAGGGGAGGCGACAGCGCCGGCCGCGGCGGCGGCCGCACGCGCTGCTGGCCAGGCGGTCGCCGTCTGCCACATGGGCGCGCACGCGTTGGGCGCCGCTGCCTACGCAGCCCACGCCGTGGGCCTGGCGCACGGTGCCCAGTCAGCGGCCACCGAGGAGGTCGCCTGGCAGGTCGCCCACGCCTCGCCTGCGGTCCGCGCCGCGCTGCGGTCGCTACCGACCGTCGGGGAGAGCCGCTCGGGTCCGCTCGGCCCAGGGCTCCTCGCGTCCGGCCGGGTCGGCGCCATCATCCGCGAGCTGCAGGCGCGTCTCGCCGACACCTCCCTGGCCTGAGCAGCCCGAGGTTTCGCTGCGGCTCGGCGGCGGGGCGTTGATCACGTTCAGTGGGCGACACTCCGCTTGCCGAGGGTTGCAACCCTCGAGAAGCGGAGTGTCACCTAGGTAACGTGATCAACGGGAGAGAGGGCGGCGCGGTCAGCGGATGGCGATGACGGCGCCCGTGCGCTCCCAGCGCAGCACCGCAAGCAGTCCGGACGTCGGCAGCGAGACGCAGCCGGCGGTGCCGTGACCGAGGTCGACGTGCAGGAAGATCGCCGAACCCCGCCCTGGCGCGCGGGCCTCGTTGTAGCCGATGACCTGCGCGTAGTCGTACGCCGGCGTGTTGAGGAGCGGCTCCGCGCTGCTCCAACGGCCGTCGGCGGGGGTGCGCTGGTGGGTGTTGTAGAGCTTGGACGACGGGTCGTCGACCCAGACGTCGCGCGCGCCGACCCGCAGCCACGAGCCCACGCGCAGCCCGGGGTTCGACCGCGCGCCGAAGCCACCGCGCAGCGGGAACACCCCGGCAGGGGTGCGCAGGTCGCCCTCGCGCTTGGCCGAGCTGACGCCGTTCTTGCCGACGTGGCCCGAGTAGGGTCCGAGCGACGTCAGGTAGCGGCCGCCGGTGCGCGTGCAGGCCCGGATCGTGGCGCGCGACCCCGACGACGTCACCAGCACCACCTGGGCCGCACCCACGCCGCGCGGGACGGCGCAGGTGGGCGCAGCCGGTGACGTGCGGGTGACCGTGGCACGCTTGGTGGCGCGCTTGGTGGTTCGCGGGGTCGGGCTGGGCGTCGCGGTGCGCGTGCGCGTGCGCGTGCTGGTGGGGCTCGTCGCCGGGGTCGCCGAGGTGGCGCTGCGCGTCGTGACCGGTGGGGTCGAGAGCGCCGTCGTGACGGGAGACGAGGGCACCGACTGCTGGGCGGCCGACTCCTCCGACGCGCCACCGCAGGCGGCCAGGAGCGCCGCCGCGCCCGCGGCGCAGGCGAGAACCGAGGCTCTCACGGGCCTCACGAGACGTCGAAGTGCTGGTAGTCGGGATGCGACCATCGGCCGCCCCAGCTGAACCCCTGGTCGGTGAACGCGCGCACCGCCGCGCTGCGCGACGACGAGAACACACCGGGCGCGGGCTGGCGGCGGTGCAGGAAGTACGGGTCGGGGTAGACCCGGCCGGAGTCGTCGACGTACGGGTTCTCGAAGTCGTTGACGTCGATCGCCTTGCCGTAGGCGTGGTTCGACCACACCTTGCGCGACTCCTGGCCTCCGACGTACCGGCAGTTGAAGGCCGAGGTGTTGTCAGCCTCCATCGCGGCGTAGTCGTCGGCGCCCGGACCCTTCGGGTTGTGGCCCCACGAGGAGTCCATCGGCCGCATCTGGCGGATCCGGAAGCGCTGCGCGTACAACGCTGTGAAGGCGCGAGCCGCCTGCCGAGCCACGGCCTGGTGCACGACGACGGCGCCGCGCGACCGCTTGCCGTCGAAGCCCCAGAAGTTCACCGTGACGTAGCGCAGGCTCGAGCGTCCCACCGGACAACCCGACGTCCACGAGTAGCCGATCATCTTCTGCCACAACGAGTCCGGGATGGCCGACACCGTGGCGTGAGCGCCCGTGCCGACGGCCGGACGGTTCTCGGGGAAGCGCACCTTCGGCTCCGCACCCGCGCGCGGCACCGGCGGCAGCGTGCCGTCGGACGCCGAGCTCGACGTCGGCGACGGACTCGAGGGGGGCGCGCTGGGCGAGCTCGTCGTGGCGGCCGGCGTGGTCGGTGCGGTCGACGTGGGCGTGCTGGGCACGGAGGTGGCCTGCGCCGACGTGGTGCCGGACGCCGAAGGGCTCGCGCCGTTGCTGCAGGCGGCCAGCGTGAGGCCGGCCACCACGAGCGCGGTGCGCGCGGGCCTCACGTGAAGAACACCGACCGACGCTGCATGAGCAGGGCGTACAAGGTCTGCTGGATCGTCTCCCGCACCTGGTCGGTGAGGTTGAAGACGAGCATGGGGTCGTCGGCGGCGTCCTGGTGCGCGGCGGTCTCGATGGGCGTGCCGAACTCGATGATCCACTTGCTGGGCAACGGAACCAGCCCCAGCAGACCGAGCCACGGGAAGGTCGGCGTCATGGGCAGGTACGGCAGGCCCAGCAGCCGCGCGAGGGTCTTGAAGTTGCCGAGCACGGGGTAGATCTCCTCGGCCCCGACGATGGAGCACGGCACGATCGGCGCACCGGTCTGCAACGCCGCCGAGACGAAACCGCCCCGGCCGAAGCGTTGCAGCTTGTAGCGCTCGCTGAAGGGCTTGCCGATGCCCTTGAAGCCCTCGGGCCACACGCCGACGACCTCGCCGGAGCTGAGCAGCCGCTCGGCGTCGGGGTTCGCGGCCAGCGTCGAGCCGGTCTTGCGCGCGATGGAGCCGACGAACGGCGTCGCGAACACCAGGTCGGCGCCGAGCATGCGCAGGTTGCGATGGGCCGGGTGCTCGTCGTGCACGGCGAGCTGGGTCATCAGGGAGTCGAGCGCGATGGTGCCCGAGTGGTTCGCCACGACGAGCGCGCCGCCGTCGGCGGGGATGTTCTCGATGCCGCGCACCTCGACCCGGAACCAGCTGCGGTACAACGGCCGCAGCGCCGGCAGGAGGGCCTCGGTGAGGTCGGCGTCGAACCCGAACTCGTCGACGACGTAGTCGCCGGCCAACCGTCGTCGCAGGAAGGCCAGAGCGCTCGCGACGTGCCGGTCGACGTCGGCCAGCCCGGCGCGCTGACCCTCGGCCACGAGCGCCTCGACCACGGCCTCGACGGCGTACCGCACCAGTGCGGCAGGGTCGAGTCCGGAGCCACCCTGGGCGACGGGCTCGGCCGCGCGCTCGTCAGCCTCTCCGGCCGCCTCGGTGGCGGCCTCGGTGGCGGCCTCCGCCGTGGCCC
>JBQCES010000110.1:0-9875 GCA_051960055.1 Angustibacter sp.
CGGTCCTTGATCCGGGCGACCACGGGGGCCGCGGCCCGCAGCGCCTGCACCCGGCCCTCGGCGGTGTCGAGGTTGAACCGCGCGATCGTCGTGGTGATGGCGAACTCGAACAGCGGGGCCTTGCGCGCGATCAGCTCACGCACCGCCTCGTCGCCGTGCTGCTGGCGCAGCTCGCACGGGTCGAGCCCGTTCGGCTCGACCGCGACGTAGGTCTGCGAGACGAAGCGCTGGTCCTCACCGAAGGCCCGCAGGGCGGCCTTCTGCCCGGCGGCATCGCCGTCGAAGGTGAACACCACCTCGGCCGGGTTGACCTCGTCGTCGTCGCGCATGATCCGCCGCACGACCTTGATGTGGTCGGTGCCGAACGCCGTGCCACAGGTCGCGACGGCGGTGTCGACGCCCGCGAGGTGGCACGCCATGACGTCGGTGTAGCCCTCGACGACGACCGCGCGGCGCGAGGTCGAGATGGCCTTCTTGGCGAGGTCGAGCCCGTACAACACCTGCGACTTCTTGAACAGCGGCGTGTCGGAGGTGTTGAGGTACTTCGCCTCGATCCGGTCGTCGTCGTACAGCCGGCGGGCGCCGAAGCCCACGCAGTCGCCGGTGATGTCGCGGATCGGCCAGATCAGGCGACCCCGGAAGCGGTCGTACGGCCCGCGCGACCCGCGGCCGGCCAGGCCGGCCAGCACGATCTCGTCGTCGGTGAAACCTCGGCCGCGCAGGTGGCGCAGCAGCGCCTCGCCCGAGCGCGGCGCGTAGCCCACGGCGAAGCGGGCAGCCGCCTCGCGGTCGAAGCCACGCTCGGCCAGGAACGTGCGGCCCGGCAGCGCCTCGGAGCCGCCCGCGAGCTGCTCGGCGTAGAACTCCTCGGCCGTGCGGTTGGCCTCGACCAGCCGGGTGCGCCGGCCGACCTCCTCGCGCGGGCGGGGGCCGCCGCCCTCCTCGTACTCGACCGGCACGCCGGCCCGCTCGGCCAGCCGCTCGACGGCCTCGGCGAAGGTGAGGTGGTCGACCTTCTGCACGAACGACAGCACGTCGCCGCCCTCGCCGCAGCCGAAGCAGTGCCAGACGCCGAGCTGGGGCCGCACGTTGAACGACGGGGACTTCTCGTCGTGGAACGGGCACAGGCCCTTGAGCGAGCCGACCCCGCCGGTGCGCAGCGTGACGTGCTCGCGCACGACGTCCTCGATCGACGTCCGCTCCTTGACGGCGGCGACGACGTCCGCCTTGATCCGACCCGGCACTGCGCTCCTGGTGCTCCTCGTGGTCCGGTCGCAGTCTAGGTGAGCCCGCCGACGGCGCGGGCCCGGCGTCCCGAGCGCAGGCCGCCGCACCGGTTACGGTGACCCCGCATCCACCCGGCGGCGAGAGGCTCGCGCGTGCAGACCACCGTCATGACCCAGCACGGCCGCGTCCGCGGCGAGCAGCACGAGGGCGTCGCCCGGTTCCTCGGCATCCCGTTCGCCGCGAGCCCCACCGGGCCGCGCCGGTTCGCCGCCCCGGTTCCGCCGAGCCCCTGGGACGGCGTGCGCCCGGCCACGGCGTTCGGCGCCACTCCCCCGTGCGTGGGCTACCGGCCGCCGATCGACGAGATCCTCTACCAGCCGACCGTGCCGGGCGACGACTGGCTCACGGTCAACGTGTGGACGCCCGACCCCGGCGGCTCCGGCCTGCCCGTCATGGTGTGGGTGCACGGTGGAGCCTTCGTCAACGGCAATGCCGCGATCCCGATGTACGACGGCCGGACCTTCGCCCGTGATGGCGTCGTGCTGGTGACGCTCAACTACCGCCTGGGTGTCGACGGCTTCGCGCAGCTGCCCGATGCGCCGAGCAACCGCGGCCTGCTCGACCAGCTCGCCGCCTTGGAGTGGGTGCAGCAGAACATCGCCGCGTTCGGCGGAGACCCGGGCCGCGTGACCGTCTTCGGCGAGTCCGCAGGGGCCATGAGCATCACCTCGCTGCTCGCCTCGCCACGGGCCCAGGGGCTCTTCGCCCGCGCGATCACCCAGAGCGGGGCGGCACAGGCCGCCGCGACGGCCGCCGACGCGGCGCTCGTCACGGGTGAGCTGGGTCGGGTGCTGGGCCGCGAGGCCACCGCAGCGTCGCTGGCCGAGGTCCCGGTCGCTGACCTGCTGGCCGCCCAGCGCACGGTGTCGGACGCCCTCACCGCCTCCCCCGACCCCGAGCGTTTCGGCGCCAGCGTGGTGGCCAGCTCGATGGCCTTCATCCCGGTGGTCGACGGCGCCGTGCTGCCCGAGCACCCGCTGCAGGCGCTGGCGGGCGGCGCGGCGGCCGACGTCCCGGTGCTCACCGGCACGACGTCGCAGGAGTACCGCTTCTTCCTCGTGCCCACCGGCATCGCCGCGGCCACGACCGCACCGGTGCTGGCCGCCTTCCTGGCGGCGCGCGGCGTGCCGGCGTCCGTGCTCGACGTCTATCGCGCGAACCGCCCGGACGCCACGCCTGGCGACCTGCTCGCCGCGCTGCTCACCGACCGGTTCTTCCGCCTTCCCGCGCTCGACGTGGTCGCAGCACGGGGCGCCGCACCGACGTGGGTCTACGAGATGGCGTGGCAGACGCCGCATCGCGACCTCGGCGCCGCCCACGCCGTCGACATCCCGTTCGTCTTCGACGCGCTGGGCGCCCCCGGCGCCGACGGCCTGGTCGGGCACCGGGCACCGCAGCGGCTGGCCGACGAGATGCACCGCGCGTGGGTCGACTTCGCGGTCACCGGCCGGCCGGCCTGGCGGCCCTACGACGCCGAGCGCACCGTGATGGTGTTCGACGGCGAAGGCAGCCGGCCGGTCAGTGCACCGCGCGACGACGAGCGCGCGGCCTGGGGCTGACGGTCAGCTCGGACGCGGGATGTCGATGCCGACCGGTAGGCGCTCGACCGGCCACCCCAGCAGCTCGACGGCCGTGCGGAAGGCGTACCGGTCGGTCATGCCACCGACGTAGGTGACGGCGGCGCGCACCCGGGCGTCGTCGTCGCCGAGATCGGTCAGCCCGAGCGCCTCCGGCCGGAAGTCGACCGGCAGGCCCGCCGGCCGCGCCACGTAGAACTCCACCAGGGCCCGCAGCACCTCGACCACCGCCGCGCTCTGGGCCAGGGCCTCGGGGCGGGTGTAGATCCGCTCGTAGTTGAACGCCCGCAGGGCCGCCAGGGCCTGCGCCACGTCGCTCGACATGCCGATCACGCCCGTCTGCGTGGTGCAGCGCACCAGCTCGGACACGAACGTGCTCAGCTGCTCGCGCCGGGTGCGGCCGCAGACGGCGGCCACGTCGTCCGGCAGGTCGTCGAGCGTGACGATGCCGGCGTGCACGGCGTCCTCGAGGTCGTGCGCGGTGTAGGCGATGCGGTCGGCCCAGCTGACCACCACGCCCTCGGGCGTGCTGGGCGCGGGCCGCGACCACGAGTGGTTGCGGATGCCGTCGAGGGTCTCGGCGCACAGGTTGAGCGGCGTGAGCACGACGTCGGCGCCCCAGACGGCGTGGTCGTACCCCTCGCCGAGGAACGCGTCGAAGGCCTCCTCGCTCGCGTGGCCACCGGGGCCGTGCCCGCAGTCGTGGCCGATCGCGATGGCCTCGGTGAGCGCGACGTTGAGCGAGCTGCCCCGCGCCACCGACGTCGCCACCTGCGCGACCTCCAGGGCGTGCGTCAGGCGGGTGCGCTGGTGGTCGGCCGGGTAGACGAAGACCTGCGTCTTGCCCGCGAGCCGGCGGAACGCCGAGGAGTGCAGGACGCGGTCGCGGTCGCGCTCGAAGCAGGTGCGCTCGGCGTCGGGCTCCTCCGGCCGGGCGCGCTCGCCGGCCCCGCGGGCTCGCGTGGCCCCCGCTTGGAGCAGCGTGTCCTCGAGGCGCTCGCGCTCCTCGCGGTCGCGGGGCGCGCGCGGCGCCAGCTCCGGCTCGGCGTCGGAGTGCGCACGCACGACGCCGCCGTCGGCGTGGCCGCTCATGGTGGCCGCCCAGGCGCGGGCGCGGTGCGAGGGCTCGGTCACGACAGCACCCGCGACGCCTCGTAGGCCACGATCGCCACGGTCTCGCGGCCGACGTACCGCACCTTCACACCCAGCCCGGAGACCGACGGCCCGGTAGTCGTCGGCGAGCCGTAGGCCTGCACGCCCGCGTCGCGCAGCATCGTGGTGCTGCGCAGCTCGTGCCAGGGGTCGGTAACCACGACGGCGGACGTCCAGCCCTCGCGGTCGAACCGGTCGGCCGCCGCCTGGATGCTCTCGAGCGTGTCGTTGCCCTCGCCCACGGCCACGACGGCGCTCGCCGGGACGCCGTGGTCGATCAGCCACTGCCGGCCGGCCTGGCCCTCGGTGAACCGGTCGCCCGGCTGCTTGCCGCCGAGCGTGACGATGCGCGGCGCGGTGCCGGACTCGTAGAGGTCCTGGGCGTGCTGCAGCCGCGCGACGAGGTACTCCTGCGGGCGACCGTCGAACTGCGCGGCGCCCAGGACGACGATGGCGTCGGCCTGCCGGGCGTCGTCCGAGCGGCCGTGCTGGACGACGACGGCGGCGGTGAGCGCGAACCCGACGACGAGCAGCAGCACCAGCCCGACGACGACCGAGCGCACCGCGCGCAGGGCGGCGGGGGCACGCGTGGTCAAGGCCGCGGCACTCCTTCTGAGGCGTCGAACGGGTGAGCCAGCAGCGTAACCGCGGACCCTGACAACAGCCCGTCAGGACGTCGGTGCCACCACCACGCTCACCGTCGTCGCACCGTCGCAGCCGTCGACGGTCCGCAGTCCCCAGCGCCCCTTGAAACCGTGGCCGTGGAAGTTCGACTCGGCGTCGCGCTCCTCCACCTCACCGTGCTCGAGCACCAGGCCGCCCTGCTCGTAGCCGGTCCGCAGCTGCGGCAGGACGTCCGTGAACGGCCGCTCCACGACGGCCGCGATCACCGTGCGGTTCTGCGACCGGGACTCCACGCTCGTCACCACCGCACCCTCCGGCAGCAGGGGCAACCCGGCGACGCCGTCCGGCAGCGTGGTGCGCGCCCCCGGCGCCGGCGTCGGGTGGCAGCCGCTGCCGATCGCGCTCTTGGCGTCGGCGTTGGCGGCCTTCAGGTCGGGGTCGGCGCAGCCGCCGGCCCCGACCAGCACCGTGAGCGCCACGGCGGCGCCGAGCGCGCCGCGCCACCGGCCGGTCATCGCACCATCAGCGACGTGGCGCGCTTGTTGTCGGCCTCGTCGGACTCGGCGACCAGCTGGTCGGGGTCAGCCACGGCCAGCACGGAGTGGCTGCTGCCCTTGGCCAGGCGCGACCCCAGGCTGAGCGTGACCGTGCGCGACTCCCCCGGCGCCAGATCGGTCATCGTGCTCGTGCCGACCGCGGCGCCGTCCAGCAGGATGCGCACGGCCGAGCCCTTCGCCGTCGCGGCACCGGCGTTCGTGAGCACGGCGGTGGCCGAGCCGGTGCGGTTGGACGACAACGAGGTGCTGAGCCCGGAGACCGTGAGGTTCGGCTGCGGGTCGGCCGCCGCCCGGAGCGTCAGTCCGCCGGACTGGCGGGCGATGGACGCCAGGGCGTCGTAGTTCTGCGCCCTACCGCTCGCGCAGGCGCCGGTGCAGCCGTCGGCGTAGCCCACGAGCACGCGGCCGTCGGCGTCCGTCGTGATGTCCATGAAGTCGAGCAGGTTGCGGTCGTTACCGCACGTGGTGCCGCCGGTGCAGATCGAGCCGCGCTGCACGGGGTCGTTCGGCGTGACGTCGACGGTGCCCCAGGTCTGGCCGCCGTCGTAGGTCGTCGCGACGTACAGGTGCCAGACGCCAGTGAAGTTGGTCTGGTCCTGGTAGTTGCCGCCGGTGGTGGTGCCGATGAAGGCGAAGGCCGCGCGGTCGTCGTCGCCGGCGGTGACAGCCGGGAACACCGCGTTCTTCACGCCCAGCTGCGCGCCGACGTTCTGGTCGTGCTGCCAGGTGCGGCCCTGGTCGTGCGACACCGCGACGCGGGCGCTGCCGTCGGCGGCTTGGTAGCCCATGTAGACCGTGCCGCCGGAGCCGATGCCGACGCTGGGGTCGGAGTCCCCGGGGGTGCTGGAGGGGTTGTTGCGCACCGACCACGTCGTGCCGGCATCGCTCGACACCGCGACGGCCTGGTTGGCGCCGCAGCCCTTGTTGGGCACGTAGACCGTGCCGTCCGGAGCGACCTTGACGTGGCCGTGCAGCCCACCGCAGTCGAGCAGCGAGTACATCGGCACGGCCGGGCCGTACGTCGTGCCGCCGTCGAGGCTGCGGGCGCACGAGGCGTCGGCGATGTCCTGGCTGCAGTAGTAGACGGCGTTGGGGTAGCTGCTGGTCGGCAGGTTGAACGCGCCGCTCGGCAGCGGTCCGCCGCCGATGGTCTGGTGGTCGACGCCGGAGTTGATGCCGGACCCGGTGGTGTTGTGCCAGCTCGCGCCGTCGTCGTCGGTGTAGCAGGTGAGGGCGGTCTTGCCCGCGAGCTGGGACTCGAAGGTCCGGCCGGTCTGGTGATCGGTGAACAGGATCGGGTCGAGGCTCGTGGTGCTCCCGCCGACGCAGCCGTTGCCGGCGTTCGCGCTGACGTCGGACCACGTGGCCTTCGCCGGCGAGGCGCTGTCGTCGAACGTCGCCTTGAACGTCGAGGTGTACGCCTGGTACATCACGGCGCCGGTCCGGTGGTTGACGCCGATCGACGGCTCGCCCGCGTTGTGGACGTCGGCGCTGAGCGAGTCCGGCGGCGTGTAGGTGCCGTAGGTGGGGCGCGTGGCGGTGCTGGGTGCGGGGTCGGGCGGCGTGCTGGTCAGCGTGGCGGTGCCCTTGATCGAGTCGCCGAGCGGGGCGTAGGGCACGACGCGCACGGTGTAGGTGCCGGCGTCCGGCGGAACGATCATCGTCTCGGGCTTGGCACTCGAGGCGGAGCTGCTGACGACGTTGCCGGCGGCGTCCAGCAGGTAGATGTCGAAGTCGGCCGCGGCCTGGGTCCAGTCGACGCTCACCTTCAGCTGGTGGCCGTCGCCGTAGCCGGCCGGGGTGGCGACCTTCAGGGTGTAGTCGTCGCAGGGCGTCGCGGCCGAGCAGGTGATGTCACCCGCGGTGCCGGAGACGTTCGGGACGACGAACGGGCCTGCGGTCCACGACGTCGTCGTCGCGGTGTCGCTCACCGAGCCGTCGGCGGGGGTGGCGGCCTGAGCGGCCACCGATGACGCGAGGAGCGCCCCTGCGGCCACGGCCGCGACGAGGGCTGAGGGACGAGCTGCGCGAGGTGCGCGAAGGCGCTGAGCCAGGACCACGAGGGACCTCCACCGATGAGCGGCGCGGGACCCGATGTCCCGGTTGAGGTCTCCAACGAGCGGAGGCGGCGGAGGTTACGCGGCGCCTCAGCGGCCGCCGCTCACGTCGAGCACGGCCCCCGTGGCGTACGACGCGTCGTCCGAGAGCAGCCACGCGATCGCGGCGGCGATCTCGTCCGCCGTGCCCGGACGCGCGAGTGGCACCGTGGAGGCGAGCCGCCAGGCGCGGTCGGGCTGGCCACCGCTGGCGTGGATGGCGGTGTCGATGATGCCGGGGCGCACGCCGTTGACGCGGACACCCTCGCCGGCGACCTCCTGCGCGAGGCCGAGCGTGAACGTGTCGATCGCGGCCTTGGCCGCCGCGTAGTCGACGTACTGGCCGGCGGAGCCCAGCCGGGCCGCGGCCGACGACACGTTGACGATCGCGCCGCCAGGGCCACCGTGGCGGGTCGACATGCGCCGCACTGCCTCGCGGGCGCACGAGAAGGCACCGAAGACGTTGGCCTCGAACATCCGCCGCACCCGCTGCGCGCTGAGCTCGTCGACGCGCGCCGCGACGTCCACCACGCCGGCGTTGTTGACCAGGGCGGTGAGGGGCGGGAGGCGCTCGTCGAGCTGCGCGAACATCGCCATCACCTGGGCGTCGTCGGCGACGTCGGCCTGGACGGTCGCGGCTCTGCCGCCTGCAGCGCGGATGGTCTCGACCACTGCGGCCGCCGCAGCTGCGTCCTGGCGGTAGTTGACCGCCACCGCCCAACCGGCTGCGGCGCAGCGCAGGGCCGTCGCGGCACCGATGCCGCGGCTCGCGCCCGTGACGAGCGCCGTGCCCCGCGAGCCGCCCGGCGGTGTCACCCGCCGCTCACCGACAGCTCGGCCTCGCGGATCGCGCGGGCCGACTCGCCCTCGAGCTCGCGGCTGTCGAGCCAGCCCTCGGGCAGCGCGACGCGCTTCTGCGGCGTGCCGGCGCGCCCGCGCTGGCCCTCGGCCGCGTCCCCGGGCCAGGGCTGGGTGAGGTCGAGCTCGGCGAGCAGCTCGTCGAGCCGGGCCAGCGAGTCGACGAGACCGAGGTTCGCGCGCACGTGCGCGCCGACCACGAAACCCTTGAGGTACCAGGCGATGTGCTTGCGGATGTCGCGGCAGGCCTTCAGCTCGCCGTCCTGGCCGGCGGCCTCGTAGTGCTCGGCGAGCAGCTCGGTGTGCCGGCGCAGCGCGCGCGCCACCTGGCCCAGCGAGGGCTGCACGCGCACCTCGCGACCGGCGAACGCGGCAGCGAGGTCGGCGAACAGCCACGGGCGGCCCAGGCAGCCGCGGCCGACCACGACGCCGTCGCAGCCGGTGTGGCGCACCAGGGCCAGGGCGTCGTCGGCGCTCCAGATGTCGCCGTTGCCGAGCACCGGGATCGTCGTGACGGCGGCCTTGAGCTCGCCGATGGCGTCCCAGTCGGCGTGGCCGGAGTAGTGCTGCGCGGCGGTGCGTCCGTGCAGGGCGACCGCGGCGACGCCCTCGGCCTCGGCGGCGCGTCCGGCGTCCAGGAACGTCAGGTGGTCGTCGTCGATGCCCTTGCGCATCTTCACCGTGACCGGCACGCCGTGCGGCTCGGCGGCCCGAACCGCGGCACGCACGATGTCGCGGAACAGCGTGGCCTTCCACGGCAGGGCCGAGCCACCGCCCTTGCGGGTCACCTTGGGCACCGGGCAGCCGAAGTTGAGGTCGACGTGGTCGGCGCGGTCCTCCTCGACCAGCATCCGTACCGCGGCGCCGACCGTGGCCGGGTCGACGCCGTAGAGCTGCACGCTGCGCGGGTGCTCGTCCGGCCCGTGCTGGATCAGCCGCAGCGACTCGGGCGTGCGCTCGACCAGCGCGCGGGAGGTGACCATCTCGCTGACGTAGACCCCCGCGCCCACACCCGGCAGACCGGCGTCCGCGAGCGCCTCGCCCGCCAGCTCGCGGCACAGCTGGCGGAAGGCGGCGTTGGTGATGCCGGCCATCGGCGCCAGCACCACCGGCGTCCCGACGGCGTGCGGGCCGATGGCGAGCGGCGCGACGGTGGGAACGTCGGCGGTCGCGGTCACGCGCTCCATTCTCCCAGCCCGGCCTCCCCCACCCAAACCGACCTCTCCCGTGGCGTTTGGCGCGGTGGCACCCTGCACCGAACCTATTGGAGCTGGGGCACCCCGCTCCAACGACGAGTCGGAGTACCTCGCCCCAGTCCAGCACCGTCGTCCACAGCGTTGCGGACGACGGCCGCGGGGTCGTTGCTCAAACCCCCACAGTGGAGGCGTGCCCCGACGCAGCTCGCTCGACCTCGCCGCCATTGACGACCTCATCCGGACCAGGGAGCAGGTGGTCACCCACGCCGAGCTCGTCGCGATGGGCCTGAACCTGTCGACGGTCTGCCATCGCATCCGCCGCCAAGGGCCGTGGCAGAGGGTGCACCCGGGGGTGGTGCTCACGCACTCCGGCACCGCCACGGAGCGCGAGCTGAACCTGGCCGCCTTGGCCTACGCCGGGGATGGCGCGGTGCTCACGGGACTGGGCGCTCTGCGGCTGCTCGGAGTCCGGGCGGCAGCGGGCCAGCGCGGGCGCCACGTGCTGGTCCCGCACGAGCGCCGCAAGCA
>JBQCES010000111.1:0-6679 GCA_051960055.1 Angustibacter sp.
CTGCTGGGACTCGCGCTGCTGGCCGCTGGGGGAGCGCTGGCACCGGTGGTCGCGCCCAACAAGTTCCTCTGGACGCCGTCGTTCACGCTGCTGTGCGCGGGCGTCGGGGTGCTGCTGCTGTCGGGCCTGTCGGCGCTAGCCGACTCCTCAATGCGCCGGGTCGTGGGCAAGCCGTGGGAAGCGTTGGGGCGCAACGCCTTGGTGGTCTACATCGGGTCAGAGCTGACGATCATGCTGCTGCGCTCGACCAGCCTGCGCGACGCGCTCTACGACGCGGTGTTCGAACCGCTCGGCGGCGCGCAGGGCGGGTCGCTGCTGTACGCGCTCGCGGTGCTGCTCGTGTGGTGGGCGGTGTGCGCCGTGCTGTGGCGCCGGCGCACCTTCGTCACCGTCTGAGCCCGCGCCGGCTCGGTGCGCCGGTGTCAGTGGCCCGCAGCGGGTTCGACGAGCTCGACGAGCACGCCGCCGGCGTCCTTGGGGTGGATGAAGTTGACCCGGCTGCCGGCCGTGCCGCGGCGGGGCTCGTCGTAGAGCAGCCGCAGCCCGCGCTCGCGCAGCGTGGCGCTCACCGCGGCTACGTCGGTGACCCGGTAGGCCACCTGCTGGATGCCGGGGCCGCTGCGGTCGAGGAACTTCGCGATGGTGGAGTCCGGCGTCAGCGGCGCGAGCAGCTGCACGCACGAGCTGGAGTCGCCGACGGCCATCATGGCCTCGCGCACGCCCTGCTCCTCGTTGACCTCCTCGTGCTGCAGCTGCAGGCCGAGGGTGTCGCGGTAGAACGCGATGGCGGCGTCGAGGTCGGCGACGGCGACGCCGACGTGGTCGATGGCGGTGAACAGCGGGTCGGGCGTGGTCGTCATGCGAGGCAGGTTAGGCGTCCAGCGACGCTGCGGCACCGCCGTCGGAGCGTGATGACGGCCACGTCGCGACGCCGGCGCGAGTGGTCCTAGGCTGGACGGCGGACCGACACCGGCGTCCGTCCCAGCGATCCTGGAGGTTTCCCGTGCCTGCTCAGCCTGCATCGTCAGATGCCCGTTCGTCCGTGATCGTCGCGGGAGCCCGGACGCCGATGGGCCGCCTGCTCGGGTCGCTGTCGGGCTTCAGCGCCGCCGACCTCGGCGGCTTCGCCATCAAGGGCGCCCTCGAGAAGTCCGGCGTCGCGCCGGAGCAGGTCGAGTACGTGATCATGGGCCAGGTGCTCACCGCCGGCGCCGGGCAGATCCCCGCCCGCCAGGCCGCGGCGAAGGCGGGCATCCCCATGACCGTCCCCGCGCTCACCATCAACAAGGTCTGCCTCAGCGGCATCGACGCGATCGCCCTGGCCGACCAGCTGATCCGCGCGGGCGAGTTCGACGTCGTGGTCGCCGGCGGCCAGGAGTCGATGAGCCAGGCGCCGCACCTGCTGCCGAAGTCGCGTGAGGGCTACAAGTACGGCGACGTCACGGTGCGCGACCACATGGCCTACGACGGGCTGTGGGACGCCTTCACCGACCAGGCCATGGGCAACCTCACCGAGTCGGCCAACACCGCCGACAACGAGTTCACCCGCGAGGAGCAGGACGCCTTCAGCGCGCGCAGCCACCAGCTCGCCGCGCAGGGCTGGAAGAACGGTGTGTTCGACGACGAGGTCGTGGCCGTCGAGATCCCCCAGCGCAAGGGTGACCCCATCGTCTTCAAGGACGACGAGGGCGTGCGCGCCGACACCACCGTGGAGTCGCTGTCGCGCCTGCGCCCGGCGTTCCGCAAGGACGGCACCATCACCGCCGGCTCGGCCAGCCAGATCTCGGACGGCGCCGCCGCCGTCGTCGTGATGAGCAAGGCCAAGGCCGAGGAGCTGGGCCTCACCTGGATCGCCGAGATCGGTGCCCACGGCGTCGTGGCCGGCCCGGACTCCACGCTGCAGAGCCAGCCGGCCCGCGCCATCACGGTCGCGTGCGAGAAGGAGGGCATCGCGCCGTCCGACCTCGACCTCGTCGAGATCAACGAGGCCTTCGCCGCCGTGGGCCTGGCCTCGACGCGCGAGCTCGGCATCGACCCCGAGATCGTCAACGTCAACGGCGGTGCGATCGCCATGGGCCACCCGATCGGCATGTCGGGCGCCCGCATCGCGCTGCACCTCGCGCTCGAGCTGGGACGGCGCGGCGGGGGAGTCGGCGCGGCCGCCCTGTGCGGCGGCGGCGGCCAGGGGGACGCGCTGATCGTGCGCGTCCCGAAGGCCTGACGCCCGGCGTGGCCCGCGCCGTCGACGTCCCCTCGCTGGTCGAGCAGGCCCGCGAGGGGCGTCCCCGCGCCGTCGCGCGCCTCATCTCGCTCGTCGAGGACGCGCACCCGGCGCTGCGTGAGGTGATGGCCGCCCTCGCGCCGCACACCGGCAACGCGCACGTCATCGGCATCACCGGCAGCCCGGGCGTGGGCAAGTCGACGTCGACGTCAGCGCTCGTGAAGGCGTTGCGGCACAGGGACCTTCGGGTCGGTGTGCTCGCCGTCGACCCGTCGTCGCCGTTCTCCGGCGGTGCGCTGCTCGGCGACCGCGTGCGCATGCAGGACCACGCGCTCGACCCCGGCGTCTACATCCGCTCGATGGCCAGCCGCGGCCACCTCGGCGGCCTGTCGTGGGCGACGCCCCAGGCGCTGCGCGTGCTGGACGCCGCCGGGTGCGACGTGATCCTCGTCGAGACCGTCGGCGTGGGGCAGAGCGAGGTCGAGATCGCCGGCCTCGCCGACACCACGCTCGTGCTGCTCGCGCCCGGCATGGGCGACGGCATCCAGGCGGCCAAGGCCGGCATCCTCGAGGTCGGCGACGTCTTCGTCGTCAACAAGGCCGACCGCGACGGCGCCGACACCACGGTGCGCGACATCCGGCACATGATCTCGCTGGCCGAGGCCCGCTCGCCGGCTGACTGGCGACCCTCGGTGGTCAAGACGGTCGCGGCGCGCGAGGAGGGCATCGACGACCTGGTGGCCGCGCTCGACAAGCACCGCGAGTGGCTGGAGCACACCGGCGCGCTGCGCGAGCGCCGGCTGCGCCGGGCCGCCGACGAGGTCGAGGCGATCGCCATGGTCGTGCTGCGCGAGCGCATGGGCGACCTGCGTCAGGGCACCGGGATCGACGCGCTCGCGGCCGACGTCGTCGACGGGCGCACCGACCCCTACGCCGCCGCCGACACGCTCGTGGACGCCGTCACCGCCTGAGTGCTCACGCGCTACGCGGCCACGCAGTACCTTCCCGGGCAGGAGGTGGGCGATGAGGCGGACCCTCGCGGCGGCGGCCGTGGTCGTCAGCGCGACGTTCGGGCTGGGGGCCTTCGCTCCTGACCACGCGGCAGCCAGCTGCGCCGGGCCGATGCTCACCTCCGCCGTGGTGCGACCCGGCGAGCCGCTCGAGGTGACCGGCACGAACTTCTTCGACGGCTGCGCCGACCAGGTCGTCGTGGGCGGCCCTGGTTGCTCCGGACCCTCCGGACCCTCCGACTCGCACGCGACCGAGGTGCAGACCCCGATGACGGACGTCGAGCTCACCCTCACGCAGGGAGGGCGCACGTGGCGGCTGGGCCGGGCCGATGCCGGCCCTGCGGGCACGGACTACGCGGTGCGCTGGCAGGTGGTCGCGCCGTCGGGTCTGGTCGCCGGCCCGGCGACGCTGCAGGCGGCCACGACGCAGCTGCCGGTCGTCGTCGGCGCCGGTCGTTGACCTCGCAAAGAGTGACGCGCGCCGCCGGTGTCCGGGCGTAGGGTCGGCGACGTGACAACACTCGGGGTGGGTGCAGCACGTCCGATACCGGCCGATGAGGACACGACGATCCAGGTCGAGGGCCTGGTGAAGCGCTACGGCGACCTCGTCGCCGTCGACGGCGTGTCCTTCGAGGTCCGGCGCGGGGAGTTCTTCGGCATCCTCGGGCCGAACGGCGCGGGCAAGACCACGACGCTGGAGATGGTCGAGGGCCTGCGCGAGCCGGACGCCGGCGCGGTGCGGCTGCTCGGCGAGTCGCCGTGGCCGCGCAACGCGCGCCTGCTGCCCCGCATGGGCGTGCAGCTGCAGGCGTCGGCGTTCTTCGAGAAGCTCACCGCGCGCGAGCAGCTCGAGACCTTCGGCTCCCTCTACGGCGTCGACCGCCAGCGCATCGACGAGATGCTCGATCTCGTGGGCCTGGCCGACAAGGCGAACACCCGCGAGGACAAGCTCTCGGGTGGCCAGCGCCAGCGGTTGTCGATCGCCTGCGCGCTCGTGCACGACCCCGAGCTGGTCTTCTTCGACGAGCCCACGGCCGCGCTCGATCCGCAGGCGCGGCGCAACCTGTGGGACGTCCTGCGCGAGATCCAGTCGCGCGGCACCACGGTCGTGTACACCACGCACTACCTCGACGAGGCCGAGATCCTCTGCGACCGGGTGGCCATCATGGACGCCGGTCGCATCCTGGCCATGGACACGCCCGCGGCGCTGGTGCGCGGGCTGCACGCCGACACGCGCGTGGCCCTGCCGATCGGCGTCCTCAGCGAGTCCGACGCGCGCTCGATGCCGGGGGCCGACCTCGTGCAGGTGGGGGAGGCCGAGCTGGTCATGTCGACCAAGCGCCCCGCCGTCCTGCTGCAGGCCCTGGCCGAGCGCGACCGGCTCGACGGCGTGAGCGTGCGCACCGCCACGCTCGAGGACGTCTTCCTGCACCTCACCGGACGGGAGTACCGCGCATGAGCACCACGCTCACCAGCGAGCCGCAGCAGGCGGCCACCCCCCGCCGGCAGTACTCGGCATCGGGCTGGACGTCGTTCACGACGCTCGCGCGGGCGATGCTGCGCAGCTTCTTCCGCGACCGCATGGCGCTGTTCTTCACGTTCTTCTTCCCGTTGATGTTCCTCGTGGTGTTCGGCCTGGTCTTCAACAACCAGGGCTCGAGCCCCACGACGATCGGCGTCGTGGGCGACGGTGCGCTCGTGCAGCAGCTGCCCTCGAGCGTCCTGGAGGCCAAGCGGTACCCCACGCTCGACGCCGGGATCGCGGCGGTCCGCAAGGGTGACGTCCCCGCCGTCGTGGCGCAGCAGGGCGACCGGCTGGTGCTGCGCTACGCGCAGAGCGACCCGGTGAAGGCGGCCACCGTCCAGGGCATCCTCGGTGCGGTGGTCGACCGCGCGAACGTCGCCGCCACCGGTCAGGCGCCGAAGCTCACACTCGACGCCAGCCGGGTCGAGGACGACTCGCTCAAGCCGATCCAGTTCATCACCGGCGGCATCCTGTCGTGGGGCGTCGCGACGTCCGCCGCGTTCGGTGCGGCGCTGACGATCGTGAGCTGGCGGCGCAAGCAGCTGCTGCGTCGTGTGCGGCTGTCGCCCGCACCCGTGTGGTCGGTGGTGGCGGCGCGAGTCGGTGTGAGCGTCGTGGTCGCCTTCGTGCAGGCTGCGTTGTACGTCGGCATCGCGCTCACCCCGCCGTTCGGGCTGCAGCTGTCGGGGAGCTGGTGGCTGGCCGCTCCGCTGCTGCTCTGCGGCACGCTGGCCTTCCTGTCGATCGGTCTGTTCGTCGGGTCGGTGGCCAAGACGGAGGAGGCGGCCAGCGCGATGGCCAACTTCATCGTGCTGCCGATGGCCTTCCTGTCGGGCACCTTCTTCGACATCTCCGCGGCGCCGGGCTGGCTGCAGGCGGTGAGCAAGCTGCTTCCGTTGCGGCACATGAACGACGCGATGATCGACGTGCTCGCGCGCGGTCAGGGGTTCAGCCAAATCGTCACGCCGTGCCTGATCCTGCTCGGGTTCGCCGTGGTGCTCACGGCCCTGGGCGCCCGCCTGTTCCGGTGGGACGACGCGTGATGGCTGAGCCCGAGGGATAGCGTGGCGGCATGCTGATCGCCTTCTCCGTCGCACCCTCGGGCACCGGTGACTCGGTGTCCGCCGCCGTCGCCGACGCCGTGCGCGTCGTCCGCGAGTCCGGCCTGCCTCACCGCACCGACTCGATGTTCACCACCATCGAGGGTGAGTGGGACGAGTGCATGGAGGTCGTCAAGCAGGCCTGCGAGGCCGTCGGCCGCCACGGCGAGCGGGTCTCGCTGGTGCTCAAGGCCGACATCCGCCCGGGCCGCAGCGGTGAGATGCAGGCCAAGCTCGACCGGCTCGAGGCGGCGATCACGCACTCCGAGCCGTCCTGACGCCGGGCGACTCCGCGTGACGACGTACGACGTCCGTCCGCCGCGGCTCGACGACGCCGAAGCCTTCGGGCGCGTCCACATCCAGGTGTGGCGCGAGGCCTACGCCGCGCTCATGCCCGCCGACTTCCTCGCCGGCCTGTCACCTGAGCGTTCCGCCGCGGCCTTCGCCCAGCGCTGCGAGGAGCCGTCGGACGCCGTGACCCTCGTCGCCACCGCCGACGGCGAGCTGGTCGGCTTCGCCAGCGCCGGGCCGTCGCGCGACGAGCCGCCGGAGCCCGCTGACGAGCTCTACGTCATCAACGTCCTCGCCGCCCACCACGGCACGGGGCTGGCTCACCGGCTGTTCGCCGAGACGCTCGCGGCCGCCGGCATCGACGGCGCCGTGAGCCTGTGGGTGCTGCGCGGCAACGTCCGCGCGTGCGCGTTCTACGACCGCCACGGCTTCGCGCCGGACGGGCTCGAGAAGCCGCATCCCGGCACCGGCACGATCGAGGAGCGGTGGGTGCGGCCGGCGGCCGGCCACGGGCCACGAACCGGTCACGATG
>JBQCES010000112.1:0-2577 GCA_051960055.1 Angustibacter sp.
TCACCCCGCGCGAGACCGAGGTGCTCGGCCTCGTCGGCCGCGGGCTGTCGAACGCGGAGATCGCGGCCCACCTCCTGCTCGGCGAGGCCACCGTCAAGACCCACGTCTCCAACGTGCTGTCCAAGCTGCACCTGCGCGACCGCGTCCAGGCCGTCGTGCTCGCCTACGAGGCGGGTCTCATCCGCGCGGGGGACCCCGACGTTCCTCCTCCGGACTGATCCCACCGGCGCGGCCCCGGCCTAGCGTGGAGACATGACGACTTTCGGGGACACGCACCACCGGACCGGGCACCGGGACACCGGCGCGGCACCCCCTCCGGACGCACCGGCCGGCGGTGTCGAGGTCCGCGGTCTGACCCGTTCGTTCGGCCAGGTGCGAGCCGTCGACGACGTCTCGTTCGCCGTGCTGCCGGGCCTGCTGACGGGCTTCGTCGGGGGCAACGGCGCGGGCAAGACGACGACGATGCGCATGATCATGGGCGTGCTGGCGCCGACGGGCGGCGAGGTGCTGTGGGGCGGCCGACCGATCACCGCGGGCGACCGCCGCCGGTTCGGCTACATGCCGGAGGAGCGCGGGCTCTACCCGAAGCAGCCGGTGCTCGACCAGCTCGTCTACCTCGGGCGGCTGCGCGGCCTGTCGACAGCCGCGGCGCGGGCCTCGGTCACCGAGCACCTCGAGCGCCTCGGGCTCACCGGCCGGGCGAAGGACCAGGTCGAGAAGCTGTCGCTCGGCAACCAGCAGCGGGTCCAGATCATCGCGGCGCTCATGGGCGAGCCGCAGGCCCTCGTCCTCGACGAGCCGTTCAGCGGCCTCGACCCGGTGGCCGTCGACAACATGGCCGACCTGCTGCGCGAGCACACGGCGCGCGGCGTCCCGGTGCTCTTCTCCAGCCACCAGCTCGACCTCGTCGAGCGTCTCTGCGAGCGGCTCGTCGTGCTCTCCCGCGGCCGGGTCGTCGCCAACGGCACCCCGGACGAGCTGCGCTCGCGCTCGGTGGTGCGCCACCGCATCGTCCTGTCGGGCGACGCCGGCTGGGTGCGGGGCGTCCCCGGCGTCCTCGCCGTGGACGTCGACGGCACGAGCGCCCTCGTCGAGGTCGTCGAGCCCGGCGCCGAGCGGGCCTTGCTCGCCGAGGCGGTCCGGCGCGGCGACGTGCACGAGTTCACCCCCCAGCGTCCGTCGCTGGCCCAGATCTACCGCGAGGTGACGGCATGACGACGACCAGCAGGCTCCCCGACCGGCGTGACGCGCCGGCCACCCAGCACCCGATCCCCGACGGTGTCGGTCGGGCGTGGACCGTCGTGGCCATGCGCGAGGTCGTCGTACGGCTCACCAACCGCGCCTTCCTCGTCTCCACCGCGCTAACGCTCGTGTTCCTCGCCGGCTACGGCGCCTTCGCCGCCTGGCAGTCGGGCCGCACGACGACGTGGACCGTCGCCGTCAGCACGACCGACGCGCCGACCGCGGGCCCGCTCGTGGCCGCCACCGGCCGGGCCGCCCAGGGCACCGGCGGCAAGGTCGTCGTCACGACGAAGCCGGTCGCCGACGCATCGGCGGCCCGGACGGCCGTCACCGACGGCGACGCCGACGTGTGGCTGCACCGCACCGCCACCGGCTGGGCGGCGACCTCCGCCGACGACGTCCCGGTGGGGCTGCGCACCGCGCTCGAGCAGGCGGTCCGCACCGACGCGCTCGACCGCAACGCGACCGCGGCCGGCACGAGCCTGACGGCGCTCGAGCAGGGGTCGACCCTGGCGCTCGACCGGTTCTCCGGCACGGGCGTCGACCCCGGCTTCGTCAAGGCCGTCAGCTTCGCCTTCGCCCTGCTCTTCTTCATGTCCGCGATGATGTTCGGCCAGCAGATCGCCGCGAGCGTCGTCGAGGAGAAGCAGTCGCGGCTCGTCGAGATCATCGCCACCGCGATCCCGGTGCGGCAGCTGCTCGCCGGGAAGGTCGTCGGCAACGCCGCCATCGCCTTCGCGCAGGTCGTGCTCATCGCCGGGGTGGGGCTGGTCGTGGTGTCGTTCACCGACTTCTCGACCCTGCTGCCGACGCTGTCGACGGCCGTCATGTGGTTCGTGGTCTTCTTCGCGGTCGGGTTCTTCGCGCTGGCCTGCCTGTTCGCCGTGGCCGGGGCGCTCGCCTCCCGCACCGAGGACCTGCAGAGCACGACGGCCCCGATGACGATCGCGCTCTCGCTCGTCTACGTCGTCAGCTTCGGCCTGAGCGGCACGGCCCTCACGGTCGCGTCGTACGTGCCGGTGGCCTCCGTGGTGACGATGCCGGCGCGCATCCTCGCCGGCGACGCCGCCTGGTGGGAGGCGGTGCTCTCGCTCCTCGTCATGGTCGTGTTCTCGGCCGCCACCGTCGCCGTCGGCGAGCGCATCTACCGTCGGTCGCTGCTGCAGACGCGGGGACGCGTGTCCTGGCGCCAGGCCCTGCAGGCGACCGACTGACGCCTGTCCTTACCCGCAGCCGACCTGCGCCTGCGAAGTCCTTGCCGAGTGCAGACCGACAGCGGGTGCCGGACGCCGGAGCCGGCCCCTACGGTGGAGGGGACGCCGGATGCGTGGTGCG
>JBQCES010000113.1:0-4456 GCA_051960055.1 Angustibacter sp.
CGCTGCCCGGCACATGGGGCGCGCGTCTACCGATCGAGGGGCTCTACCTCGCCGGCGCCTCCGCGCACCCCGGCGGCGGCGTCCACGGCTCGTGCGGGCACAACGCCGCCGTCGCCGCACTGCATGACGCCGGCCTGCGCGGGCGGCTCACCGCTCCGGTGCGGCGGGCGGCCCGACGTCGCGTCTTCCCCGACCGCCCGGTCGGCCCGCCCGTCCGCTGAGGAGCCAAGGCCGACCTCCGCACCACCACAACCCCTTCCGCCGCCCGAACCGCTTTCCGCCAGCCAACCCGCTTTGCGCCGTCCGGCCGCGGCCTGGGTGGCGCAAGCGCCGGGCCTTCCGCCGCTCAAGCCGCCGGCGGAGGGCCGCGAGGCGGACTCAGCGGCGGAAAGCGGTTTGAGCGGCGGAAGCAGGGAGGGGTGGGGCGGGCGGCAGGAGCGGGCCCAGGGGGCCGACGGCGTCAGCGGTCGCGGTGGTCGGTGCGTGCCTCGTCGCGCTCGCGGACGTCGACCGCGTGCTCGCGCACCGCGCGGGCCTGGGCGACCTGCTCGCGCTCGCGCTCCTGCTTCTTCTCGATGCCCCGGTCGTCGCGCACGGGGAGCTGCAGACCCTCCTCCGCGGCCATACCGGCCTGCAGCTGCCGGCTGCGCTCGACCTCCGAGTCCACCTCCGCGCCGAACAGCAGCGACAGGTTCGTGATCCACAGCCACAGCAAGAAGATGATGACCCCGGCGAGCGCACCGTAGAACTTGCCGTAGTTGCTGAAGTTGGCGACGTAGATCCCGAAGCCGACCGACGCGACGACCCACACCACGAGGGCGATGAACGCGCCCAGGCTCATCCAGCGGAACTTCGGCTGCTTCACGTTCGGCGTGGCGTAGTACAGGATCGCGATGATCACGATGACGAGCGCAACGATCACGGGCCACTTCGCGACGTTCCAGACGGTGACAGCCACCGAACCCAGGCCCAGCACGCGCCCGACGCCCTCAGCGAGCGGTCCGGTCACGACGAGCCCGAGCGCGATGATCACCACGAGCAGCACCGCGATCAGCGTGATCAGCATCTGCAGCGGCCGCAGCTTCCAGAACGGCCGCCCCTCGTCGATCTCGTAGACGCGGTTCATCGCCCGGCCGAACGCACCCACGTACGTCGACGCCGACCACAGCGCCACGAGCACGCTCACGACCAGCGCCGGGCCCGCGGTCGTCGAGGTGCTGAGCTGCGTGAGCGGCCCGCGGACGGCCTCGGTGATCGACCCCGCGCCGACATCCGACGCAACGCCGAGCAGGGTGTCGACCGTCTGCGGGCCCTTGCCGAACACGCCGATCAGCGACAGCACGGCAGTGGCCGCAGGGAAGATCGACAGCACTGCGTAGTAGGTCAGCGACGCCGCGAGGTCGGTGCAGTCGTCGTCCATGAACTCGCGGAACGCGTTCTTGGTCGCGTACTTCCACGACGGCTTGTGCAGGTCGGTGGGACTGTCGGGCTTGCGCGGGTCGTCGGGTGTGTGGGGACGGTACTGGCTCACGGGTGGTCCTCTCGCTCGGTGCCGGTCGCCGCGCCCCGGCCTTCCGCGATGGCGGCAAGGCGGCGCAGCGACTCGACGTTGCGGTGGTGCAGCAGGGGGTCGATCACCGAGTCGGGCACCTTCGACAGCAGTCCGTCGTACATGTGCTCGCGCATCTCGACGGTGCACCGGTGCTCGCCTTCCGGCTCGATGCGCAGGGTCACCCGGCCCCGGCCCAGCGACAGCACCGCGACATCGAGCTCGATGCTCTCGTTGTGGGAGTTGGCGATCACGGTGGTCTTGTCGTTGACGAGGAACGGCCACGCTCCGATGGAGTGGTGGATCCGCGCCCCCTCGTCAGGCCAGGTGACGTCGACGTCGCGGACGCGCGAGGCGCCCACGACCCAGGCGGCGTAGCTCCACCCGTCGGCCAGGACGTCGTAGACGTGCTCGGCGGGAGCCTCGACGGTGTAGCGCGTGACAGCGGTCATCAGGGGGCCTCGGCTCGGGACGGCGGACGGGGACCTTGGCAGCATCCCCGACCCCCTGGTACCCCGCGACCCGGCGGACAAACCGGATCACCGGCGCGATCAACCCGTTTGGGCCGCCGCAGAACGGGCAGCCCGTAGACCCGACCACGTAGGTCCGACCGCCACCAGGGATGGAGTGCCCATGCGCGCCGTGACATGGCAAGGCCGACGGAACGTCTCCGTCGAGAACGTGCCCGACCCGACCATCGAGCAGCCGACCGACGCCATCATCAAGGTGACGAGCACCAACATCTGCGGCTCCGACCTGCACCTGTACGAGGTACTCGGAGCCTTCATGGACGCCGGTGACGTGCTCGGCCACGAGCCCATGGGCGTGGTCGAGGAGGTGGGCAGCGACGTCAGCGGCCTGTCGGTGGGCGACCGCGTCGTCATCCCGTTCCAGGTCTGCTGCGGCCACTGCTTCATGTGCGAGGCCGGCCTGCAGAGCCAGTGCGAGACGACCCAGGTGCGCGAGTACGGCACCGGTGCGGCGCTGTTCGGCTACTCCAAGCTGTACGGCCAGGTGCCGGGTGGCCAGGCCGAGTACCTGCGCGTGCCGCAGGCGTCGTACAGCCACATGAAGGTGCCGCACGGCCCGGCTGACGACCGCTTCGTCTACCTCTCCGACGTCCTGCCGACAGCGTGGCAGGCGGTCGAGTACGCCGACGTGCCCAAGGGCGGCACCCTGCTCGTGCTGGGCCTCGGGCCCATCGGCGACATGAGCGTCCGCATCGCGACGCACCGCGGTGACTGCACCGTCATCGCCGTCGACCTCGTGCCCGAGCGGCTCGAGCGCGCCCGGGCGCGCGGCGCGCACGTGCTCGACCTCTCCGACAGCAACCTCGACGTCGGCGAGGCCGTGCGCGACCTCACGTCCGGCCGCGGGGCCGACTCGGTGATCGACGCCGTCGGCATGGAGGCCCACGGCTCCCCGGTGGCCAAGACGGCCCAGGCGATGGCGGCGCTCATGCCGGACGCCCTGGCCAAGCCGATGATGCAGAAGGCCGGCGTCGACCGGCTCGCCGCCGTCACCACGGCCATCGACGCCGTCCGGCGCGGCGGCACGATCTCGCTGATCGGCGTGTACGGCGGCGCCGCCGACCCGCTGCCGATGCTGACGATGTTCGACAAGCAGGTGCAGCTGCGCATGGGCCAGGCCAACGTGAAGCGCTGGGCGCCCGAGATCATGCCGCTGCTCACCGACGACGACCCCCTCGGCGTCGATACCTTCGCCACGCACCGCCTGCCGCTCGACGACGCACCGCACGCGTACGAGATCTTCCAGAAGAAGCAGGACGGCGCCGTGAAGGTCGTGCTGCAGCCCTGAGCGGCGCGGACTGAGCGATGCATGACCCGCGCTGTCGCGGGTACCCCTCAGTGAGCCGACGACAGGAGGCGATGACGTGTCGCAGCAGCAGTCCGGGCCCGTGGGGCCGCAGAAGGACGAAGAGCTCAAGCACGAGACCAGAGGCCTGGAACAGGGCGGCCACAGCGACGAGCACGTGGTGCCCGAGTGGCTCGAGCAGGGCACCCCGCCCGGCATGACGCCGGACGACGTCGAGGAGCGCTCGCAGCTCGCGCGGTTCCTCGACCCGTCGGTGTTCCCGGCGTCGCGCGACGGCCTGGTCGAGTCGGCTCAGCGCAACGAGGCGCCGGACGTCGTGCTCGACCGGTTGCGGGGGCTGCCGGCTGACCAGGAGTTCCAGAACACGCAGGACGTAGCCCGGGCGGCCGGGCTCGGAACGGAGGAGCGACGCACGTGAGCACGAACGACGACATGACGGGCCGGGTGGCGATCGTCACCGGCGGCGGCAGCGGCCTCGGCCGGGCGACGAGCGTCGAGCTGGCGAGGGCCGGGGCGCACGTCCTGGTGGCCGACGTCGACGCCGACGGCGCGCGCACGACGGTCGACCAGGTGGCGCAGGCCGGCGGCAAGGCCGAGGCGGTGCAGCTCGACGTCACCGACTCGGGCGCGGTCGACGCCTTCTTCACCGAGGCCTTCGCCCAGCACGGCGCGGCTCTGGACTGCCTGGTGAACAACGCGGGCACCGACCGCGGCGCCGACATCACCGACGTCACGGACGAGCAGTGGCACCAGGTGTTCGCGGTGAACGTGCACGGGCCGATGTACACGTCGCGAGCGTTCCTGCGCGGCGTGCTCGACGCCGGCCGCGACCGCGAGCGGCCCGCCGACATCGTCTCGGTGGTGTCGATCTCCGCGCTCACCGTCGGCGCCGGCGCCGGCGCCTACAACTCCTCGAAGGCCGCGCTGCTCAAGCTCACCGAGGTGCTGCAGACCGAGGTGCGCGAGCAGTCGATGCCCGTGCGGGTCTGCGCGCTCAACCCGGCGGCGATGCACACGCCGATGATGGACCAGTGGAACCTTCCCGCTGAGCGGATGATGGAGCCCTCGGTC
>JBQCES010000114.1:0-10308 GCA_051960055.1 Angustibacter sp.
GTGGGCTCGTCGAGCACCAGCACCTTCGGGTCGTGCACCACCGCCTGCGCCACGGCCAACCGGCGCACCATGCCACCGGACAGCGACCGCACCCGATCCCCAGCCCGGTCCTGCAGGTCGACGACCGCCAGCGCTCGGTCGACGGCGTCCTGCGCCTTCGACGCCGGCACCCGACGCAACCACGCCGCGTGGTGCAGCACCTCCCGGAGCCGAGCCCGAGGCGGGAACTCCATCGTCTGCGGCACGTAGCCGAGTGCCAGCCGAGCGGCCCGGCCCCGCCGGCCCCGACCCATCGCGACACCCGCGACCTCCACCCGACCCGACCGCGGAGTCGAGACACCGCACAGCAACCGGACGAGCGTCGACTTGCCAGCACCGTTCGGACCCATCAGGGCCGTCACGCCCGGCCCCTCGATCGACACGCTCACCGGGCCCAGGGCGAACCCCCGGCCATACCGAAAGCGCACGTCGTCCACGCTGATCGCGCTCATGCCTCCCCCTTCAGCCGCCACGCCGCGGCCGCCCCGAGCTGGAACAAGATCACCATGTCACACACTATCGGCCGACACGCACGAAACGGTCACATCGATCGCCGTCACTGACCCAGGCCGCATCCGGGGGCCCGTGTCGTCGCCAGCCGCCGCCGCCAACGTGACACAGTGGGACGTCGACCCGGACCCACAGCACACGAAGGGGCACGCGCGGTGATCCATGGGACGCCGACGGACGTCGAGCCGCGGCTGCGCGAGGCCCTGGCCCACCGGCGGCTCGAGGTGCACTACCAGCCCGTCGTGACCCTGCCGTCGGCTCACCTGATCGCCGTCGAGTCCCTCGCCCGCTGGACCGACCCCGAGCTGGGTGCCGTGCCGCCCGACGTCTTCATCCCCGTGGCCGAGCGCACGGGCCTGATCCACGAGCTGGGTGCGCAGGTACTCGGCCACGCCTGTCGAGCAGGCGCCCGCTGGGTCGCCGCCGGGCGGCCGGTGCGAGTGTCGGTGAACGTCTCGCCCGTGCAGCTCACCGCCGGGAACTTCGAGGCAGAGGTGGCCGCGGCGATCGAGGAGTCCGGGCTGGATCCAGCACTGCTGGTGCTCGAGATCACGGAGTCCGCGGCGGTCGACGACCTCGCCGCGACGGCCCGGCGGCTGCACGGCCTGCGCGCACTCGGCGTCCGGGTGGCTCTCGACGACTTCGGCATCGGCCACTCGCCGCTGAGCATGTTGCGTGAGCTGCCGCTCGACATCCTCAAGATCGACCGCTCGTTCGTCGTACAGGTGCACGAGAACGCTCGGGACGCCGTGATCGCCCGCCTGCTCATCGACACCGCCCACACGCTCGGCCTCACCGTGTGCGGTGAGGGCGTCGAGACCCGCGACCAGGCGCGCCAGCTGCTCGCCCTCGGCTGCGACACCGCGCAAGGCTGGTACTTCGGCCGACCAGCACCCGATCCGAACGACGACGCCGACCGCACGGGCATCGTCGGCACCGCGCTCGGGCCGCCCGCCGTGCCCGCGGGCACCAGCCTCGACGTCGCCGTCGCCGCGCCGATCCAGATCGGCTCCGACGAGCTCACGACGATCCTGCGCCCCGACGGCCACGTGCTCTACGCCTCGCCCGGCGCTCTCGCCGTCCTCGGCTACACCCCGAGCGAGCTCATGGGCCGCTCGGTCACCGACTTCCTGCACCCCGACGAGCGGCGCGGCATCCTGCGCGCGCCCAAGCCCGACTGGGGCCGAGCGCCGTGGACGCTGCAGCACCGCGTGCACCACCAGGACGGCTCCTGGCGCTGGCTGCGCACGCGAGCGCAGCTCGTGTACGACGGCGACGAGCACCCAGCCCAGGTCGTGGCCACCAGTCGCGACGTCACGCGGCACGTGCAGACGCGCCGTCAGCTGGAGTCGACCGAGGCGACGCTGCGGTGGGCCTTCGACCAGTCGCCGGTGGGCATGGCGCTGTCGGACGTCGAGGGGCGCATCGTGCGCACCAACGGCGCCTTCGCCGACATGCTGGGCCGCGGCCCCGATGACCTGGCCGGACGTTCGATCAGCGACATCACCCACCCCGACGACGTCCCCGCAGACGCAGCGAACCTCGACCGCCTCAAGCAGCCCGGCTCCCTCACCCAGCGCGTCAGCAAGCGCTACCTGCACCGCGACGGTTCGGCGGTGCCGGCTCACGTCTGGGCGTCGACACTGGACGACGAGCGCGGCAACCTGACCTACGTGGTGGCCCACATCATCCCGGCGGAAGGCGACTCATGACCTCCACCAACGCCCTGCGCCTCGGCATCCTCGGCACCGGACGGATTGCCTCGGCGATGGCTCGCGACCTCGACCTGCTCGACGACGTCGAGGTCGTGGCCGTGGGGTCGCGCACGGACGCCGGGGCGCAGCGCTTCGCCGAGGCCCACGACGTCCCTCGGGCGCACGGCTCGTACGAGGCGCTGGTGGCCGACCCCGACGTCGACGCGGTGTACGTGACGACGCCGCACCCCGGCCACCGCGATGCCGCGCTGCTCGCGATCGCGGCCGGCAAGCACGTGCTGGTGGAGAAGCCCTTCACGCTGGACGCGCACCAGGCGCGTGAGGTCGTCGCCGCCGCCCGGGCCGCCGGCGTCTTCGCGATGGAGGCCATGTGGGCGCGGTTCAACCCCCACCTGGTACGCGTGCGCGAGGTGGTCGAGAGCGGTGCGCTCGGTGAGGTCGTCACCGTGACCGCCGACCACGGGCAGTGGTTCGCCTTCGACCCAGCGCACCGGCTGTTCGCGTCCGAGCTCGGCGGTGGCGCGCTGCTCGACCTCGGCATCTACCCGGTGTCGTTCGCCTCGATGGTGCTGGGGACGCCGTCCGGGGTGAGCGCGCGGTCGGTGCCGACGTCCACGGGGGTCGACGCGCAGACGTCGGTGGTGCTCGACCACCCGAGCGGCGCCCAAGCCGTGATCTCGACGACGCTGCTGGCCAAGAGCCCTTGTCGCGCAACGATCGTGGGTACCGACGGCTACCTCGACATCGACCCGACGTGGTACGCGCCGACGTCCTTCACGGTCGTGCCCCGCGTGGGCTCGGCGTGGCGGTACGACGAGCCGCACGCCGGGCACGGGCTGCGGCACGAGGTGGCCGAGCTGGCGCGCTGCGTGCGCGAGGGGCTCACCGAGAGCCCGGTGATGCCGCTCGACGAGACCGTCGCGATCATGACCACCCTCGACGAGGTGCGGCGCCAGATCGGCCTCACCTATCCCGGTCTCTGACCGCTGCCCTTCCGCCGCTCACCGCGCTTTCCGCCACAGAAGCTGCATTGCGCTGTCCGGCCGCGGTCTGACTGGCGCAGGCGGCGGTGCTTGCGCCACCCAGGCCGCGGCTGAGCCGCGCAATGCGGCCTGGGCGGCGGAAAGGGGGCTGAGTGGCGGAAGGGCCGCGGGGTGGGGGTCAGATGTAGATGGCGGGGTCAGCCCACACGTCGTAGGGGTCGGACGCCGGGGCCGCCGGCTGCCGCACGACACCCGGCACACCCACCACCACCGCGCCAGGCGGCACGTCCTTGACCACCACCGAGTTGGCGCCGACCTGCGCGCCCGCACCCACGGTGATCGGGCCGAGCACCCGCGCCCCGGCCCCGATCATCACGCCGTCGCCGATCGTGGGATGCCGCTTGGTGCGGCCCAGCGAGCGGCCGCCGAGCGTGACGCCGTGGTAGAGCATCACGTCGTCGCCGATCTCGGCCGTCTCGCCGATCACGACGCCCATCGCGTGGTCGATGAACAGCCGCCGGCCGATCGTCGCACCGGGGTGGATCTCGACGCCGGTGAGGGAGCGGTTCAGCTGCGACACCAGTCGCGCGGCCAGACGCAGGCCCGGCGTCCGCCACATCCGGTGCGCGAGCCGGTGGATCCACACCGCGTGCAGGCCCGGGTAGGCGAGCGCGAGCTCGACCCTCGAGCGGGCGGCGGGGTCACGGCGTCCGGCGGCTTCGAGGTCCTCGACGAAGCGGTCCCACACCGCGGGTAGCCCCTTCACCAGCGACGGCGTAGGGACGGAACGGCCCATGTACAAGGGAATCAGTCGACCAAGTCGCTGTAGAGGATGGTCGACAGGTAGCGCTCACCGAAGCTCGGGATCACCACGACGATCGTCTTGCCGGTGTTCTCCGGCCGCTTCGCGACGTCGATCGCCGCCTTGAGCGCGGCACCGGACGACAGCCCCACGAGGATGCCCTCCTCCGCCGCGGCCCGGCGCGCCCAGGTGACGGCGCTCTCGGCGTCGACGTCGATGACCTCGTCGTAGACCGAGGTGTCGAGGATCTCGGGCACGAAGTTGGCGCCGAGCCCCTGGATCTTGTGCGGGCCGGGCTTGCCGCCGTTCAGGATCGGCGACTCGGCGGGCTCGACGGCGATCATCTGCACCGAGGGCTTCTTGTCCTTGAGCACCTGGCCGACGCCCGTGATGGTGCCGCCGGTGCCGATACCGGCGACCACGACGTCGACCGCGCCATCTGTGTCGTCCCAGATCTCGACGGCGGTGGTGCGGCGGTGCACCTCGGGGTTGGCCGCGTTGGCGAACTGGCGGGCCAGCACCGCTCCGCGCTCGGCGCCGATCTGCTCGGCCTTGGCGACCGCGCCGCTCATCCCCTCGCTTCCCGGCGTGAGCACGAGCTCGGCACCGAAGGCGCGCAGCAGCGCCCGGCGCTCCTTGCTCATGGTGTCGGGCATGGTGAGGACGACGTTGTAGCCGCGCGCGGCGCCGACCATCGCGAGGGCGATGCCGGTGTTGCCGCTGGTGGCCTCGACGATCGTGCCGCCCGGCTTCAGGTCACCGGACGCCTCGGCGGCCTCGATGATCGAGACGCCGATGCGGTCCTTGACGCTGTTGGCGGGGTTGTAGAACTCGAGCTTGGCGAGCACGGTGGCGCCGGCGCCCTCGGTGATGCGGTTGAGCCGCACCAGGGGCGTGTTGCCGACCAGCTTCGTGACGTCGTCGTAGATGCGGCTCACAGCGGTGCTCACCTTCGGGTCTCGGCCCAGCTCAGGGGACGGTCGCAGGGACGGCGCGCTCGCCGTCCGCCTCAGGGAACACCCGCGGGGCGGCGGGTTCATCCCCCTGACGCGATCCGTCCACATGGCGAGACGGACGGTGGGCCCCCAGACACGCCAGCACCCCGCCGCCTCGGGGGCCGCGGGGTGCTGGCGTGCATGATCACGCCGGGGTGGGGTCGGTCAGGCGCCGGTGAGCCGCTGCATCGCCAGCTGGACGACGGAGATGAGCGCCTGCTTCGTCGCCGCCCGGGCGCGGGCGTCGGTGTAGAGCATCGGCACGTGCGCCGAGATCGCGAGCGCCTCGCGGACGTCCTCGAGCTGGTGGCGCGCCACGCCGTCGAAGCAGTTGACCGCGACGACGAACGGGATCTGCCGGGCCTCGAAGTAGTCGACGGCCGGGAAGCACTGGTCGAGCCGGTCGGTGTCGACCAGCACGACGGCGCCGATCGCGCCCTTGACCAGGTCGTCCCACATGAACAGGAAGCGGTCCTGGCCCGGCGTGCCGAACAGGTAGAGCCACAGGTTGCCCGGGAGCGAGATGCGCCCGAAGTCCATGGCCACGGTGGTCGAGGTCTTGCGGTCGGTCACGCCGCCGGCGTCGTCGACGCCCACGGAGTGCTCGGTCATGGCCGCCTCGGTGCGCAGCGGCTCGATGTCCGAGAGGGACCCGATGAAGGTCGTCTTGCCGACGGCGAACCCGCCCGCGACGACGATCTTGACGACGGTGGGAGGGCCGTCGGGAGCGCCCGCGGCAGTGGGCGTGCCCGGGGCTCCTGCAGGCGTGCCCTGCGGGGCGACGTCAGAGCGAGGAAATGCCATTGAGAACACTCTCCAGGACGCTGAGGCTGGTTGCCGGGGCTGAGGTGGCCGAGACCGATCCGGTCCCGTGGATCCGGAGCTGGCCGGAGTCGGCGAGGTCGCTCACGAGCACGCGCATGATGCCGACGGGGAGGTGGACGTGAGCCGAGAGCTCCGCCACGGACAGGTACTGCTCGCTGGTCAGCTCGAGGATCTTTCGACGCTCGGGCGTCAGGCCGACCTGGTCGGGGCTGGCCAGACCCTGCACGAGGGTCTCGACCGGCAGCGGCTCGTTGGTGGTCGTCCGCGTGCGGCCGCCGGTGACGGCGTACGGGCGGACGGCGTAGGTCAGGTCGTCCGCCTCGTCCTCTTCCAGGTCTGCTGGGAAGTCGAGGGGGTCCACCGGGATCACCCGTTGGCCCCGGCACGCACGGCGCCGGCGACGGGGAGACGCGAGCGCATCTCCGACACCAGCTGCGGGGTGAGCGTGGCCTCGGTGCGGCTGACCAGCAGGGCCATCTCGTAGCCGATGAGGCCGACGTCGCAGGTGGCGTCGGCCATGACCGACAGCACCGACCCGTCGCTGATGCTCATGGTGAACAGGAACAGCGTGTCCATCTCGACGATGGACTGGCGCACCTCGCCGCAGCGCAGCTGACGAGCCGCCCCGCGGGTGAGGCTCGACATGCCCGACACGATCGCCGCGAGCTGGTCACCGCTGGTGCGGTCGAGCTCGTCCGACATGGCCATGAGCAGCCCGTCGGCGGACACGACGAGCGTGTGCCGGACGCCGGGCACGCTCTTCACGAAGTTGTCGAGGAGCCAGCTGAAGTTGGCTGCCTCGGTGCTCATCGTCGTCACGGTGGTGGTCCTCCGTCGCATCTGCGGGGTAGTGCTTGGCTGGTTGATCGGACTGGGTGGTGCTGGGCTTGAGCGGATCTTCACCAGGAGGGTCCGCTCGGGCGAGCGAGAGGTCAGGCCCCGGGCTCGTGGTGCTCGGGCGCGGACGCCGCGGGTGAGGTGCGGCCGCGCTCGACGCCGGCGCGGAAGCCGCTGAGCATCGTGCGGACGTCCGCGGCGTTGCGGGCCGATCGGCGAGCGCCGATCGGCTCCTCGGGCTGCTGGCGCGTGGCCATCTGACCGGCGGGCGTCGCGAGCGGCGTCCGGCGGGTCAGGCTCGTGGGTGCGGCCGCCTCGACGGCCTGGGGGCTGTACGACGACAGGGCCGACAGCTCCGACAGGGCCTCGGACGCCATCGCCGAGCGCTCGCGCAGCGACGCGGCGGCGAGGGCGGGCGGGGCGAACGCCGGCTCCGGCGTCGGCTCGTACTCGGCCGCCGGCGGCTGCGCGAACAGCGACGACGGCGCGGCGACCGGCTCGCTCGGCTGCGGGGGCGCTGCGAACAGCGAGCTCGGCGCGGCCTGCACGGGCGCGGGCGCCTCGGTCGGCGTCGGCTGGGCGGGCACCGGGAAGGTGCTCGTCACGGCCGGCGCCGGCGTCACCGGCACGGGCGGCAGGGGAGCCGGTGCGGGCGCGGGGGCCGGGGCCGCCGACGACCGGGTCGGCAGCGGCTTGGAGCGGCGCAGCCGCGAGCGGCCACCCCGCGTGGGCCGGATGTCCATCGCCGGCACGCCCACCGGCGGCAGGGCCGGCACCACAGGCACCGTCTCGGTGACCGGCGGCTCCTCGGCGACGACGGGCTGCACGGCGGTGCTGGCGTCGCTGTCGGTGTCGGCGTCGTTGTCGGTGTTGTCCGCGGAGGCCTGCTCGGTCTCGCGGGCCAGCTCGGCGAGCGTGGAGCGGGCGACGCCGGGGTCGGCCACCGCGACGGCCGGCTCGGGGGCGGGCTCGAGCTCGAACGTCGGCTCGAAAGCCTGCTCGAAGGCCGGCTCGGCGGGCTCGAGCTCGAACGACGGCTCGAAGGCCGGCTCGTCCTCGACCAGCGTCAGGTGCGACTCCGGCGCGAGCGCGGGGACGTCCTGTACGTCGTCCTGGAGCTCGACGACCTCAGGGGTCTCGGCGACCTCGGCGACCTCGGCGACCTGCCAGTCGTCGTCCAGCGGGCTGGGCGCGGCGTGGCTGCGCGTCGGCAGCGCGGGGGTCGACTCCTCGAGCACCGGCACGAACGCGGGCCCCTCCGAGGCGTCGTCGAGACCTGCGGGCGTCGCGTCGCCGAAGGAGGGCGCCGGCACCGAGCCGACGGTCTCCTCGACGTCGCGGCGCGAGCGGAAGCTGCTGAAGATGCCACTGCGCGGACCCTCGGGAGCCGCGGGGGCCGGAGCCTCCGCAGCCACGGGTGCCGCGGCGTCTCGGACGCGCTTGGGCAGCGACGCGCCGTCCGCGGTGTCGCCGTCGGCGGGCGCGGGAAGCACCGGCACGCGGGGCTCGACCCGCGCGGTGGCCGGAGCATCGGCCGCAGCGTCGACCGGAGCGTCGACCGGAGCGTCGGCCGCCTGACCGCGACGCGGCAGGCTGGACGGCGCCTCGCCCGCAGCGGGAACGACGGGGATGACGGGAACGACGGGCGTGACCGGCTCGACGGGCGTGACGGGCGCGGAGTCGACCGACGGCGCGGCCTCGCTCGGCTCCACCGGCGCGGCCGGGGCGCTCTGCGGGGTCGTCTCGACCGGCGCCGCGTCGACCTCGACGGTGGGCAGGTCGGCGACGGTGCCGGCGACGAACAGCGCCGGCGGCAGGTCGATGGTGACGACCGTGCCCTGGGTGCGGCCCGGGCGCAGCGCGACCGTGGCGTCGAGGCGGCGGGCCAGACGTCCGACCACGTAGAAGCCCAGGCGCTGCGAACCGACGACCTCAGTGGCCGGCGGGGCGGCGATGCGCTGGTTGGCCTCGGTGATCTCGTCCCAGGTCATGCCGAGGCCGAGGTCGGTGATCGTGATGCGGACGCCCGAGCTGCTGAAGGCGGTGGAGGTGACCACGCGGGTGTCGGGGTTGGAGAACTGCGTCGCGTTCTCGAGCAGCTCCGCGATCATGTGCGCGGTCGTCAGGGCGACGTGACCGACCATCGGCGGGTCGGCCTGCAGCGCGAGGTCGACGCGGTCGTAGCGCTCGATCTCGGAGACAGCGGTGCGGATCACGTCCGACAGCGGCATCGGACGGCGCAGGCGGCGTCCGGCGTCGATGCCGGCGAGCACGATGAGCGACTCGGCGTTACGGCGCATCCGCGTCGCGAGGTGGTCGAGCCGGAACAGGTTGTCGAGGGTGTCGGGGTTCTCCTCGGTGCGCTCCAGCTGGTCGATGAACGACAGCTGGCGCGAGAGCAGGACGTGGTTGCGGCGAGCGACGTTGACGAACATCTCGGCGATCGAGGCGCGCAGGGCGGCCTGCTCCTCGGCGACGCGGACGGTCGTGTCGTTCACGTTCTTGAACGCGAGGGCGAGCTGGCCCACCTCGTCGCGCGAGTTGACCTCGATCTCCGGCATCTGCACGCCGGGGCCCTCACCAGGCGTCGCCATGCGCTCCACCATCTTCGGGAGCTCCTCGGCGACCTCACCGGCGGTGACGGTCAGGCGGCGCAGCGGGCGGGTCATGGCGCGGGCGAGCACCAGACCGAGGCCGATGAGCAGGGCCACGAGGGTCAGGCCGGCGGCCAGCAGCAGCACCGCCTGGCGGCGGGCGTCGGCGGACGACGCGGCCGCGAACTTCGCGGTGCTGCCCGCGATCGGCTCGAGCTGCTGGCGGATCGCGTTGACGCGGGCCGTGGCGGACTTGATCCAGTCGCCCTGGCTGGTGGCGAGCTTGCTGCCGCTGAGGCTGGCCACGATGTCGAGGCGCTGGGAGGTGAACGCGGCGCGCTCGTCGATCGGCTGGTAGAGCGCGGTGTCCAGGGCGTCGGCCTGCGCCTTGGTGGCGTTGAGGCGGAACTGCTGCACAGCCTCGTTCTGCAGACCCTGAAGCGACGACAGCTGGACGGCGCTCTGCGGGTCGGCGCCACCGGCGGCGATCACGGCGGCGCCGATCTCGGCCTCCTGGCTGGCGAGCTCGACGAGGTTCGCGAGGTTGGAGTAGGCGGCGAGGCTGCGGCCGATCTGGCGGTTGGAGAGGGAGTCACCGATGCGCTGCGGGAGGGCGACGTCGAGCGCGATCATCGAGTCGAAGCGGGCGGCCACCTGGTCGGCCTGGGCGTGGCCGGACTGGATGTCGGCGCGCACCTCGGGGAGCTTGTTGTGCGCGGCCTCGGAGGCGCCCACGGCCGCGACGGCCTCCTGCGACAGCGAGCTGAGGTCGAGGCTGTTGACGAAGTTGCGCGTCTCGAGCAGCGCGACGTTGGTGGCGACCTGGGCGAGCTTGAGCTCGTTGACCTTGTTGCCGTTGGCCGTGCCACTCACCACCTGCAGGGAGAGCGTGCGCTCCTGGTGCAGGCGCAGCACGAGGTCACCGAGGCCGTTCGCGCCGCTGGCGAGCCGCTCGACCTTGGCGGCCTGGCCCGCTCGGGCGAAACCGGCGGTCGCCACGACGGCGGC
>JBQCES010000115.1:0-14194 GCA_051960055.1 Angustibacter sp.
GGCTACGTCCTGGGGCTGCTCGCGGGTCTGCGCGGCGGGGTGCCCGACGGGCGCATCGAGAGGCTGGCCGACCGGCTCGGCCTCGACCTCGGCGCGCGCTACGAGAAGCTCTCACACGGCAACAAGCAGAAGGTCCACCTCGTCCAGGCGTTCATGCACGACCCCGACCTCGTCATCCTCGACGAGCCGACGCTCGGCCTCGACCCGTTGGTGCAGAACGAGTTCCGACTGCTCGTGCAGGAGGCCTCAGCCCGCGGCGCGACGGTGCTGCTCTCGTCGCACGTGCTGTCCGAGGTCGAGAGCTCCTGCGACCGGATCAGCCTCATCCGGGCCGGGCACCTGCTGCGGGTCGGGACGCTCGAGGAGCTGCGCAGCACTCGCGTGCATCGCATCGAGGCGATCATCGAGGCCTCGGGCCGCAGCGCCGACCTGGCCCGAGTGCCCCACGTCAGTGACGCCGTCGTGTCGGCAGACCGCGTGACGTGCAGCGTGCGCGGGAGCATCGCTCCGCTGCTGCAGTGGCTCACGGCGCACGACGTCGTCGAGCTCGACAGCCGCGAGCTGTCACTGGAGGAGGTGTTCGTCTCTGAGTTCGCTTCCAGCCCAACGCACGCGCCCGTCGACGCCCAGCCCCGGGCGAGCCGCTGACCCCTTCTGGCCACTCGCGCTCGACACGGTGCGAGTGCATCGCACGTCCCTGCTCGCCTGGGCCCTCGGCGGCGCGGTGGCCATGCTCGCCGAGGCGCTGGCGCTCGCGAAGGAGATGGCGGACTTCCCCGGGGGCGCCCACGCGCTCGCCCAGAGCGTCATGGCGGGCATCGAGGCGATGCGACCGCTGCGCTGGCCAGCGGAACGGCTCGACACCTTGGGCGGCTACCTGACCTACCACAACGTGATGCTGTTCAACGTGTTCCTCGCCATCTACGGCGCTGTCGTGGGCGCGAAGGTCTTGCGGGGCGCGGAGGAGCGCCACACCTCGGAGGAGGTGCTCGCCACCGGGGTCTCGCGCGGCCGGCTGCTGGCCGCCCGCACCGGCGGGTTCGTCGCCATCGCGGCCGCCGTCGCCCTCGGGCTCAGCGCAGGTACGGCGCTGGGGATGTGGGGCGGCGGCGAGCCCGACCTCGGCGGGTCGCTCGTCACCTGCTTCACCTCGGGGCTGCTCGCGCTGGTGGGCTTCGGGCTCGGCGTCCTGCTCGGCCAGGTCGCCCGCGAGGCGCGCACGGCGGCGGGTCTCGCGTCGCTGGTGCTGGTCGTGCTGTACGTCGCGACGAACCTCGACGGCCAGGTCGCGGGTGCCAACCTGCTGGCCGCGGTGTCGCCGTTCACCCTCGCCAACCGCTCGCGCGCCCTCGTGCCCGGGCACGGTCTCGACGGCTGGGCGACGCTCGTGCTGCTGCTCGTGGCGGCGCTGCTCATCGCGGTGGCGGCCGCGGCCGGCGAGCGCCGCGACTACGACGCACCGCTGTGGAGCCGGCGCGCGCCCGCTGTCGACGGCCAGGGACACGTCGCGCGGTTCATGGTCGGCTCCGTCGAGTCGAGCACGCTGCGCCGTGGTGCGGTGGGGCTGGCCGTCTGGGTGGTCGCGGCGGCGGCGTTCACCGCGATGTTCGGCGTGCTGCAGCCCGACATCACCGGCGCCTGGGCCAAGGCGGGGTTCCTGTCGGCGTTCGCCGGCGCGGGCGACGCCGAGCCGAGCTACTGGACGTTCACGCTGTCGGTGCTTCCGGCCGTCCTGTCGGGCTACGCCGTCACGCAGGCCTCGGCCTGGGTCACCGAGCTGCAGCACGGGCGCGTCGAGATGCTTCGCGCAGCGGGGGTGACGTGGACCCGCCTGGTCTCGGGCCGGCTCATCGCGCTGCTGGCCGGGTCCGCCGTCATCACCGTGGGAGCGGTCGCCGCGCTGGCTGCGGCCGCCGTCTCGGTCGACAGCAGCCTGCAGGCAGCGGGCACGGCGCGGGCCGTGACCACCTCGCTGCTGTTCGCGGCCGCGATGGGATCGCTGGCCGCCGTGGTGACAGCGGTGATTCGCCGGGCGGCTGCGGTCACCGCCCTGGGGCTCGTGGTGGGTGCCTCGTACCTCGTGTCGTACCTGGTGCCGCTGTTCGGCTGGCCGGACTGGCTCAACCGCATGTCGCTGTTCTGGGCGTTCGGCACGCCTTACGCGAGCTGGCCGAGCGCGAGCCGACTCGTGGTGCTGGTCGTGGTGGCCGTGGGCGGCTGGGTGCTCGCAGCCCTAGTGGCAGACCGTTCGCCGGCCGTGCCGTGAGTGCGGTTGGCCGAGGTCAGCCGGGATGGGCGGGGAAAGCCGGCACGGCGCATCAGCGGCGGCTCAGCGTCGAGTAAGCGCCGGATAAGCGGCGGGTTCCAGGGTTGAGCCATCGGCCCAGCCGGGCTACCGGACCCAGGAGGACACCATGACCACCACCGCCACTCCCGCCACTATCCGCCCCACCGCGTTGCGCCGGATCGTCGGTGCCATGGTCTCCCTCGTGGCGGTCGCGGCCCTCGCGCTGGGGCTGGCCTCACCGGCCAACGCCTACGTCAACACGTCGTGGTCGGGTCGGCAAGGCTCGATCCAGTTCGCCTCGAGCACCGGTCGCAGCGTCGTGGCGCTGTCTGGCTACCGCTTCTCGACACCCACGCTGATCGTCTACCGCAACGGCGCCATCAACGGCAGCTACCAGCAGGAGCTCGAGGTGCAGACGAGCCTGCAGCGCTGGAACGGCAGCGGCTGGACGCAGACCGACGGGTACACCCAGCAGGTACTGATCAACATGGGCACCTACAGCGCGGCGGCGGTCGGCGGCAGCGTCCTGGTCTCGGGGATCCGCTCCCCGGGCTACTTCCGGGTCGTCACCACCGTCCGCTGGGGCAGCGCGTCCGCCTACCCCTACTGGACCGGCGCCATCACCGGCACGCAGCAGTTCGTGCCCAGCGCGTCGAGCGACATGATCTGCGCCGTCAGCACCTGCCAGAACCGGATGGTGACCAACGGCTCGCTCTACGTCTGGGGCTGAGCCGCCCCTGCGCGCCGCAGCACCTCGACGGCGTCGGCCTCGGTGACGGGGCCGACGTCGTCGTGCTGGTGCATCAAGCCGACCAGCCGCTCGAGCTCACGCCGCTCCTCCGGGTCGTAGCCGCTCGTTTGCTGATGGTAGGCCCGGACGACGTAGCGACCGAGTCGGGCGGCGTCCCGGCTCTGGCCGAGCTCGAACAACGCGAGGGCGCCCACGGCGCCGATCCGGATGAGGTCGTAGGCCCGTCGCGAGAGGGTCGGGTGCTCCTCGACGTACGTCGCGGCATGGCGCAGGACGGCGCGCGGCTCGCCGCGCAGGTGGAAGAGCCAGACGAGATTCAGCCGCGTGAAGGTGTCGAGCAACGCGTGCTCCGTCGCGACCCGACTCGACTCCTGCAGAGCCTCGAGCGCCTCGTCGTACCGTCCCACCAGTGAGAGCAGGTAGCCGAAGTCGGACAACCTGGCGACCAGGAGCGTCGGACTGGCCCGCACCTCAGGCATCGCCAGGATCTCCTCGAACCGATCCGCCGCGAGGTCGAGGGCCCCGGCCAGGAGCAAGGGCCAGGTGGCGGCCGTACGGGCGTGCACGACGTCGCGGGCGCCTCTGGGCGGGGGGAACGCCGTCACCCAGCGTTCGAGCGCCTCGGCGTCGTCGTCGCGGAACGCCCGGTAGGCGTGGCGAAGCACCCAGAGGCTGCGCCAGCGGCCCGTGAGCTCGTCCGCGAACCGGTCGGCCAGATCCAGCAGCTCGTTGCCGTAGGCGTAGTCGTTGCTGGTGTCCGTGAATTCCCAGTAGGCCAGCGCGACGGCGGCGGTGGCGGCGGTGGGCTCGCCGTCGTCGAGTGCGCGGCCGGCCCACTCGGCGGCGAGCGGTTCGTGTCCGCCCATGAACTGCCAGCTGAGCAGTGCGTCGGCGAGGGCGCTCATCGCGAGCGGGCGGTCGGCTTCCCAGGCCCAGCGCAGCGCGGCCAGGACGTTCGCCTCCTCACGCTTGGCGAAGGCCCACGCCCCTTCCACCACGTCCGCGTCGCCCTCGAGGCGCTGCAACTCAGCGAAGAAGTGCTCCGCGTGCGCGCGCCGCGCTCCTTCTCCGACGTCGTCCCCGAGGACGGCGGCGATGCTGTCCCGCACCGGCTCGAGGATGCGAAACCGGGGCTCCCCCGGCTCGGGCACCCGCTGCACGAGCGCCAGGTCGACGAGCTCGGCGAGCAGCGCGCGAGGCGGCGCCTCCGGCTGTGTCGGGCCGAGCACGGCAACGACGGTCGCCAGCGTGAACGGTCCCTGCAGCACGGTCAGCGTGCGGAGAGCGCGCGCCGCGGCGTCCGACGCCTGCTGCAGACCCCAGCGCAGGACCTCGTGGACGTCCTGGTGCCGAGCCGGCCGGTCCTGGGCGTCGTCGGTCAGCTCCTCGAGCCCGTACGCCAGCTGGTGGAGGAGGTCGGACGCCGACCGCCAGCGCAGAGCGGCAGCCATCAGCTCGAGTACCAACGGGACGCCGTCGGCGCGGCGCGCCAGCGGCAGCAGGGCCTCTGCCGGCTGGGACGGCGCGAGGTACCGCAGCATCTCGACCGCAGCGCTGCCCTCGCCGTCGCAACCCAACGGGCGCAACGCGATCACCAGCTCGTCACGAAGGTGCAGTGGGGTACGTGAGGTCACGATGAGGCGGGCCTCGTCGACGCCGAGCAGCTCGGGGACGAGCGCGAGCACCGGGCCGAGGACGTGCTCGGCGTTGTCCAGCACCACCGTGGCCGGCCGCTGGGCCAGGCGCTCGCACACGTCGGCCATCTCGCCACCCGCTGCAGACGTCGCCGCGACCAGGGCGCTCTGTACGGTGGCGGTGTCGTGACAGGGGACGAGGTCTACGAAGAACGCGTCGCTGCCGTGCTGGCGGGCGAGGCGCTTGGCCGCCGCGACCGCGGTTCGCGTCTTGCCCAGGCCGCCGGGGCCGTGCAACGTCACGAGGCGTCGCCCGCCGGCGAGGGCCGAGAGCACGTCGTCGACGTCGTCGTCGCGCCCGATGAGCGGGCCGGCCTCCGCGGGCAGGGTGCGGGCCCCGAGCCCTGCCCGGCGGGGGGTTGACCCCGAGCTCGCCGCCGACGCGGCGGTGACGGCGTGGCCGCCACCGCCGGCGGGCGACCCAGACCCCTCACCGCGCAGCACGGCGGCGAACAGCTCGGCCGTCTCCGGCGCAGGATCGGTGCCGAGCTCGTCGGCCAGGCGTCGTCGCAGGTCCTCGTAGACGCGCAGCGCGTCCGCCGGCCGTCCGGCGACGGAGAGCGCCTCCATCAGCGCGCGTGCTACTGCCTCGTCGAAGGGCGCTTCGGTCGCCAGGTCGGACAGCACCGCGACGGCCTCATCAGCTCGGCGGCCGCGCAGCAGGGCTGCGCCGAGAACCCGCGCTGCGCTCGCCCGCAAGGCGTTGCCCGCCGAGCGCGCCGCCTCCGCTGCTGCGGTGTCGAGGCCGGCCAGCGGCTCGCCGTGGAACAGGTCGAGGGCCATCCGGGCATCGCGTGCCGCGCCCGCCGCGTCGTCCACCTCGAGCTGCCGGCGAGCCGAGGCGACCAGCTGGTCGGCCTCGTGCCAGTCGACCCGGACCAGGTCGGTGCGCAGGCGGTACCCACGCGCACCGGACTCGATGAGCCCGGCCTCACCCTGTGCCTCGCTGGCCTTGCGGAGCCTGGACACCGCGACCTGGATCGCGTTGCGGGCCGAGGCGGGAGGCTCCTCCCACACCCGCTCCGCGAGCGCCGGCCACGACAGGACGCGACCGGAGGCGAGGGTGAGGTGGGCGAGCAGGCCGGCACCGACGGCTCCGGGCACTGTTCGCGGAGCCGACGGTTCGGATCCCCACGCGACCGGTCCCAGCAGCTGGATGCGCATGGCACCTCCGCGGGGGCGAGCACCGGCTCCCGGTGCGGGCGGGGACACCCGGAGCATAGGGAGCGCCGACCCTCGGCGTCCCGGTCTTCAGACCACCGGGTTGTCGCGCAACCACTCCAGCACGCGCTGAGCGTGGGTGTTCGGCGGGAATACCGGGTAGAAGACGTGCTCGATCGACGCGTCGCGGACGACGAGGGTGAGGCGCGCGTAGAGGCGCGGTTGGCCCTCGGCCGCGAACGTCGGCAGGTCGAGCGCGTCACCGAACGCGAAGTGCTCGTCGGAGATCATCACGAAGGGAAGGCGCAGGCGCTCGACGACCTCCGCCTGGTACGCGGGCGACTGGCTCGAGAAGCCGAACACCTGGCTCGCGCCGGCGTGCTGGAGGTCGGCGAAGTGGTCGCGGAAGTCGCACGCCTCGGTGGAGCAGCCGCGCGCGCCGGGGATCTCGTCCCAGCCTCGGGGCAGGTCGACGCCGGGCCGCCCGGTCATCGGGTAGAGGTAGACCACCGTGCGGCCGGGCCCGAGGTCGTCGAGCTCCACCGTGCGGCCGTCGCTGGTCGGGAGCGGCAGCGACGGCATGCGGCGGCCAGGCAGGTGCGCCGCGGCTCCGTCATCCTGAGGCACCGGGAGGCCGTCCGGCAGCGTCGTGTAGTCGGTCATGGCGCGAACGCTACGCGCCGGTGCCGCCGGAGGCCCCCTGCCCCTCTGGCGGCACCGGCCCTCGTCAGGCGGGGACGGCGACGGCGTCCCGGGCCGTCGTGCGGACGGCGGACCGCGCGGGTCGAGCAGCGAGCGTGATGCTCGTCATGAGCACCCACAGGCCCACCGCGGTCTGCGGCGCGACGGCGCTCGTGACCATGAGGAGCGCCAGCGGGATCGAGGTGACAGCGAGCCAGCGCGGCAGCACCGGCACGCGGAACGATGCCGCCGCCGCGGTCATGGCGAGCAGCAGTGCGGCGAACGGTGCGAACACATCGAGCACCCCGTTGTAGAGGCCGAAGAGACCGCGGTAGACGTCCGCGGTGATGGGCGCCGCGCCGCCGAACACCTCAGTGACCGCGGGGGCGGCGTAGAGGCCGGCTCCGACGAGCACCAGTGCGGAGTACGTGTAACCGGCGCCCTGGACCAGCGAACGTGCCCGCGTCGAGGCGCCCCCGGCCGTGAAGCGCTCGGCGAGCACCGCAGTGAACAACGCGTAGAAGAGCGACGAGACGGCGATGAGCGTCGCCGAGGTGAGCCACACGGCGTTGCTGTGGTCGCCGAACCACTGGTTGATCTCGTCGGATGGCGCACCGACCCACGGCGTCGGGTCGCTGAACAGACCCGACTCCAGCAGGACGACGGCGAGGACGCCGGACAGCGGCGCGATGCGGGACATGAGCTTCCTCCGTTGGCGGGAGCCCGGACCGGCTCCGAATGACCTCGAACGTAGGAGCCCGGCGCCCTGGTCCGCGTCCACCGCAAGACCGGTTCTCGTGGGCGGCATCCATCGCGAGGTGGATGCGCTGAGGCCACCACGCTGCCTAGTCTCGGCACCATGCAGCAGTGGCGACAGCACGCGCGGCGGCGCGCACTCGACTACTTCCTCGTCGCTCTGGCCGCGGCGGAGGTCGTGTCGGTCGCTGTCGGGTCGTCCATCCACAAGCCGGCGACTGCCTTGATCAGTGCCGTCTCGGCCCTGGTCTTGCTGGCCCGACGCCGTCAGCCGTTCGCGGTGAGTCTGGTCGCCTTCGCGTGTCTCGCACTGGATTCCGAGGTCTCACCCACCACGACCTTGGCGCAGTTCTTCGGCCTGCTGGCGACGTTCGCGATCGTCGGGGCGATCAACCGCCCGCGCGAGGCGGTGATCGCGTGGCTGCTCGGTGCAGCGGTGATCAGCTACGACGAGGTGCGCACTGCACCGGACGCGGGTGTCGCCGACGTCCTCCTGACGTTGGCGGTCGTCACGATGATGTGGGTGGCCGGCCTGCTGGTCGCGCGCCGGACCAGCTCGGCCGAGGCCGCCGTGGTGCGTGCCGAACAGGCCGAGCGCGACCGCCACGACCACGCCGTGCGCGCGGTCGCTGAGGAGCGGGCGCGCATCGCCCGCGAGCTGCACGACGTGGTGAGCCACGGGCTGTCCGTCGTCGTGCTGCAGACCATGGCTGCGCGCGCTGAGCTGCAGGACGGTGGCGACCCTGACCGTCACCTCGACGCGGTCGAGGGGACGGCGCGCGAGGCGCTCGGTGAGATGCGGCGCATGCTGGGCCTGCTGCAGACCGGCGACCTCGCCTATGCAGACGTCGAGGGACCGGCGCCCGGGATCGACTCACTGCCCGGGCTGGTCGCCCGGGCCACGGCGGCGGGGCTGACCTTCGAGCTGGCGGAGCTACCGTCCTCCGCGGACCTCCCCCGCGGACTCGAGCTGTCGGTCTACCGGGTGGCGCAGGAGGCCCTCACCAACGTGGTCAAGCATGCGCCAGGTTCGTTGGTGCGCTTGGCGATCAGCGCTCGCGGCGGAGAGGCTGTGGTGAGCGTCGCCAACAGTGCGGGGCACCCGACGTCTGGCGGCCCGTCCGGTGCAGGCCAGGGCCTCATCGGGATGCGGCAGCGCGTCGCGGTGTACGGCGGCTCGCTCGACGCGCGACGGACGCCCGACGGCGGGTTCGCCGTCCAGGCGACGTTCCCGCTGGAGGAGCCGGCTGCGGCGGCGGTGCGATGATCCGTGTCGTTCTCGCCGACGACCAGGTGCTGGTGCGCGACGGTTTCCGGGCGCTGATCGACCGCGAGTTCGACTTGTCGGTGGTCGCCGAGGCCGCAGACGGCGTCGAGGCGGTGCAGCGCGTGCGCGAGCACCGGCCCGATGTGGTGCTCATGGACATCCGCATGCCCAACGTCGACGGCCTGACCGCGACGCGACGGGTGCTGGCGCTGCCCGAGCCACCGAAGGTGCTCGTGCTGACGACCTTCGACCGCAACGAGTGGGTGTACGACGCGCTGCGCGCGGGGGCGAGCGGGTTCCTGCTCAAGGACGTCCGGGGCAACCAGCTCACCGACGCCATCCGGACGGTGGCGGCGGGCGAGGCGCTGCTGTCCCCCACCATCACCCGGCGCCTCATCGCCGACTTGGTCGCGCGCCAACCGGCGCCCGAGCCGCGGCCGGCGCCCGTCGAGCTCACCTCGCGCGAGGCCGAGGTGCTGCGACTGCTCGCCGCCGGGCACTCCAACGCCGAGATCGCCGAGCGGCTGTTCATCGGGCACTCGACCGTCAAGACGCACGTCAACCGGCTGCTCACCAAGCTCGACCTGCGCGACCGCGCTCAGGCCGTGGTCTACGCCTACGAGACGGGCTTCGTGCGACCGCCCGTCTGACCGTCCCACACGAGGCGACCATCGGATGCCGTGCGCGCACCATCGCTCACGGGGTGCTCCACGAGCCGACCGTCGTGCATGAGGTGCTCCACTCGAACGCCGGCCTCCACCGCCACGACGTCGCCGATGAGCCGGCGGTGGCAGCGCCACCACACGGCCTCCGAGCACATGACCGCCGTGCGGTGTCGGGCCACCTCGTCGAGCAATTCGGCCAGGCCGGCTCGGAACTCGTCGCTGCGGGTCCACCCGGCGTAGGCGCGGAACGCCTTGACCTGCCACCAGGTGTCGGGCGAGGCGGCGTCCTGCTCCTTGGTCAGCGAGCGCCGTCCGCCCAGCCGGGCGTCCTGCCGGTAGGCGATGCCGACATCGGTAGCCAGCTGCTCGACCTCGCCGCGAGCGGCTGCGGAGTTGCTGCGGCTGCCGGGGAAACGCCGGACGTCGACGACCGCCTCGACCCCCGCCGATTCCAGCAGCGCAGCGAGCTCGTCACGGTCCAGCCGGCCGTGACCGAAGGTCAGCATCGTCGACGTCGGCACACCGGCCACTCTCAGGCGCGTCTGGCGCGCTCGCAAACCCAACCAGAAGGCAACGTGCTGGTCTCGACGAGCTGGTTGAGCCGCGCGGCCTCCTCGTCGTCGAGCGCGCGCTCGGCGGTGCCGTAGACGATCGGCTCCTCCTTGGCGTTGTGCTGTGCGAGCAGGCCGAGCACCCCCTCCAGCGCGAGCCGCAGCTCGGGGCCCTGTGCGCCATCGGCGAGCCGGCCCTCGATCTCGTCGAGCGCCGTCCAGAGCTCACCGTGCTCCTTGAGCATCACCAGCACCGGCGCCATGAGGCCTTGCGCGCGTAGCGGCGGGAAGAGGTGCTCCTCCTCCAGGTAGATGTGCCGGCGCAAGGCCGTGAAGGCGGTTGCGAGGTCGGCGACGGCGGTGGGGTCGCCGAGGAAGGCCTCGAGACCGGCGTCGATCTCGCGGTGCTCGCGCTCGAGGGCCGCGCGCAGGGTCAGGCTGGGTCGGTCACACACGGCAAGAGTTTACACGATCCGTGCCGTGTAAACTGCGTGCGTGACCCCGTCCACCTCGCCCTCCGCCGCGTCACCCTTCACGCTGCTCTCGCCCGGCCCCGCCGCAAGAGCCTTGGTCGCCCTCGGCGTCGCGTGCATCGTGGCCGGTGGGCTCGTCGCCGCCGTCACGTCGCCACTCGGCCTTGCCCACGGCAGCTGGCTGGCGGCGTACCTGGTGCTCGTGGGCGGCGTCGGGCAGGTGGCCATGGGGGCCGTGCACCTCGTGCCGCCCGCGCCGGCTCGTCCGGCGCTCGGCTGGGCCCAGGTCGCGGCGTGGAACGTCGGCAACGCGTTGGTCATCGCCGGGACGCTGGTGGCGGTTCCCACACTCGTGGACGTCGGCGGGCTGAGCTGCGTGGCAGCACTCGGGATCGCGCTGCTGCACGCGCGCAGCCTGCGCCGTTCGGTGCTGGCGTGGGCCTACCGTGCGGTGCTGGTCGTCCTGCTGGTCAGCGTGCCGGTCGGGCTGGTGCTCGCCCACATCCGCTCCGCCTGAGCACGCCGGCGACCCGAGGTGCGCAGTCAGCGCCCAAGCCAGGCGACGATCGTGCGCCCGAGCTCCTCGCCCTGGTCCTCCTGCAGGAAGTGCCCGGCGCCCGCGATGGTGGTGTGCGGTTGGCCCGCCGCCCCAGGCACCTGCCGGGTGAACAGCGCGTCGCCACCGCGGGTGATCGGGTCGCCGTCGCTGAAGGCGCACAGGAACGGGCCGTCGTACTCGCGCAGCACCTTCCAGGCGGCCCGTGCGGGAGCGGCGGCCACGTCGTCCGGCGCCTGCGGGATCAGGTCGGGCATGGCCTTCGGCCCGGCCTTGAACGACGCGTCGGGGAACGGCGCGTCGTAGGCCGCGACGACCTCCGGCGGGAGCCCCTTGGCGGTGCCGCGCTGCACCAGCACGCCGACCGGCAGATCGTCCGTGCGCGCGACGAAGTCGCGGAACCGCCACCATTCCTCGGGCATCCGGAAGCTGCCGTCGGGTAGCCCGGTGTTGGCGGCAACGACCCGCGCGAACCGGTCGCGGTTCTCGGCCAGGAGGCGCAGACCCAGCAGGCCACCCCAGTCCTGGCAGACCAGAGTGATGTCGTGCAGTGCCAGTCCGTCTGCGTCGAGGAGCGCCGAGCGCAGCCACTCGACGTGCCGGGCGTAGGTGTGGTGGTCGACGGCCACCGGCTTGTCGCTGCGGCCGAATCCGACGAGGTCGGGGGCGACGACGCGCAGTCCTGCGTCGAGCAGCGGCGTGGCCACCCTGCGCCACAGGTACGACCACGACGGCTCGCCGTGCAGCAGCAGCACCACCGGCGCGTCCCGCGGCCCCTCGTCCACCACCGCGACCCGCAGCCCGTCGGACGTCGTGACGTACGTCGGCTCGAACCAGCCCGTCACCGCGGCGAACCGCTCGTCCGGTGTGCGCAGGACCTCCATGCTCCGGACCGTACTCGGTCGCCGCGGCGGCTGGTCCGACGACGTCAGGGGCGGCGACGGCCGCTCACGACATCGCGCAGCTGCCACCACAGGGCCCGGGCCAGCAGCGGAAGCTGGGTACGCAGTCCGGTGCCGTGGTGGATGACGAAGCTGTCGAAGCGGTGGACGCCAGGACGATCCGCGACCGACACCGCGGCATCGCGGACCTCTCGCAGCTGCTCGACGGTCATCTCCAGCGGCGGCTCGTCGGGCTGGTAGCGGCAGCCCAGGGGGTAGTCGCGGCCGGGCTGCCGGGTCATCTCGATGTGGCAGCCGAGCACGTAGGTGACGGGACGGCGAGCGGTGAACTCGACGAGACGGTTGAGGCTGTCGACGAACGCCGGGAAGTCGTCGACGTACAGGCGTCCGGGGTAGACCGTGTCGCCGGTGAGGAGCAGGCCCGTGCGCTCGTCGTGCACCGCAAGTGACGCCGGGTGGTGGCCAGGGATGCCGAAGAGCTCGAGCCGCCGTTCGCCGAGGTCGTAGTCGACCACCTGCTCCGGCCAGCTGGTGACGCCGAAGAACGCCTGCACCTCGTCCGCACCGTGTCGGACGACCACGGTGCCCGGCCGGTTCTCGAACGACGCGTCTGCGGCCACGTGGTCGCCGTGGCCGTGCGTGTGCGCCGCCACCAGCTCGTACGCGGCGCGCGGGTGCGCGGCCAACCACTCCTCGACCAGGGTGTCGACGCAGGTTCGAAGCGAGCCGTCCTTCACCGCTCCGGTGTCGAGGAGCAACGCCCGATCGGCGCCGAACAGCAGGTACACGAACGGCGCCTCGAAGGTCACGTCCTTGCTCTGCCGCAGGATGATCGTGTCGTCGCGGTAGCGATGCACCTGCACCGGCGGGTCGGTTCGGTGGCGACGTGACGGCGACCCGTGGATCCAGCGGACGTCAAGGCTGCCGACGTCTGGCCCGTCACTCATGCGCCCACCCTGCCATCGCGCGGTGCGCCGGTGGGGCGAGCGGACACCGATCCGCTGTGGGGCGGTGATCGGCTGCGCCCCTAGAGTCGGGACATGAGCGAGCGGGTGGCCGTCTACATCGACTTCGACAACGTCGTGATCTCGCGCTACGACAGCGCCCACGGCGCAGGCGCGTGGCGCAAGGACCAGGCTCGCGACCACCGCCGCGACGCCGGCTCGAGCGACCCGATCGACGTCCGGCTGGCCGAAGGCGAGATCGACGTGGGGGCGATCATCGACTACGCCGCGTCGTTCGGCACCGTGGCGCTGAGCCGCGCGTACGCCGACTGGTCGGTGCCCGCCAACGCCGCCTACAAGGCGCCGCTCGTCAGCTGGTCGATCGACCTCGTGCAGCTCTTCACCATGTCCGGAGTCAAGAACGGCGCCGACATCCGGCTCGCCGTCGACGCCGTCGAGGACCTCGTGCGGCACCCCGACATCACGCACGTGGTGTTCGTGGCCGGGGACTCCGACTACGTCCCGCTGGCGCAGCGCTGCAAGCGGTTGGGGCGTTACGTCGTGGGGATCGGCGTCGCGGGTTCCACCGGCCGCGCGCTCGTCTCCGCCTGCGACGAGTTCATCGACTACGCCGACCTGCCCGGGGTGGCGCCGCTGAAGCCGCCCACGCAACCACCGGCACAGCAAGCGCCGGAGAAGAAGGCCGCAGCGACGAAGACCCCGGCGAAGAAGGCCACTCAGAAGACGACCACCAAGAAGGCGACGGCTGAGAGCACGGCGGCCCTCACCGAGTCGCCGGCCGAGGCCGAGGCCACCTCGTTGCTGGTGCGGGCAGTGCGCGTGGGCCTGCAGAAGAGCGACGACGACTGGGTCTACGCCGGCGGGGTGAAGAGCCAGATGCAGCGGATGAACCCGGCGTTCAAGGAGAAGACGCTGGGCTTCTCGACGTTCCGCGCCTTCGTCGAGTCGCGCTCGCACGCCGTCGAGTCACGGGTGGACGACAACGGCCAGCTGGTCGTTCGCCTCCCGTAGCAGCGACGGACGCACGCGGGCAGCGCGCCGCCGCAGGTCAGCCGACGGTGCGCACCAGCTTGCGGTTGACGAACTCCTCGATGCCGAAACGGCCGAGCTCACGACCGAAGCCGGAGCGCTTGACGCCACCGAACGGCAGCTCGACTCCCTCGGCCCCGACGCCGTTGATGAACACCATGCCGGCCTCGATCCGGTCGGCCACCCGCCGCGCCTGCTCGGCGTCGGTGGTGAACACGTACGAGCCCAAGCCGTAGGGGGTGTCGTTGGCGATGCGGATCGCGTCGTCCTCGTCTTCGGCCTTGAACACCATGGCGACGGGGCCGAAGAGCTCCTCGCGGTAGGTGTCGGCGTCGGACCGGACGCCGGTCAGGACGCCCGGCGGGAACGTCGTGCCCTGCCGCTCCCCCGCTGAAGCCAGCTGCGCGCCGTCCGAGACCGCCTGCGACACCTGCGATTCCAGCCGCTCGGCTGCCG
>JBQCES010000116.1:0-4163 GCA_051960055.1 Angustibacter sp.
AGGACATCGAGGTCATCACCGCCGACCACCAGAACAAGCCCGACGTGGCCAACACCAAGGCGCAGGAGATGTACGACCGGCAGAACGCCGACATCATCCTCGACGTGCCGAACTCCGCCGCCGGGCTCGCCGTGGCCCAGCAGGCCAAGGCCAAGAAGAAGCTCTACATCAACATCGGGGCGGCGACGACGGCGCTCACCAACGACAGCTGCAACAAGTACACGTTCCACTGGGCGTACGACACGTACATGCTCGCCAACGGCACGGGCACGGTCGTCACCAAGAACGGCGACAAGAACTGGCAGATCATCTACCCCGACTACGCCTTCGGCCAGGACATGAACAAGTCCTTCACCGCCGCCGTCAAGGCCGGCGGCGGCACCGTCGGAGCCTCCATCGCGACGCCGTTCCCCAACGACAACTTCGCGACGTTCCTGACCAAGGCCGCCTCCGCCAAGCCCGACGTCATCGGGGCCATGCAGGCCGGCGGCGACCTCGTCACGCTGGTCAAGCAGTTCAACGAGCAGAAGCTGCGCCAGCAGGGCATCGACCTGGCGGTCGGCCTGATGTTCATCACCGACATCCACTCCGCCGGCGTCCAGCAGTTCCAGGGCGTCACGTTCACCGACCCGTGGTACTGGAACTTCGACGACCAGAACCGCGCGTGGGCGGCCAAGTTCGAGGCGCGCACCCACACCAAGCCGTCGTTCGCCCACGCGGCCAACTACTCGGCGGCCATGCAGTACCTCGAGGCGGTGCAGGCGGCCGGCACCGACAACGCCGACGACGTCGTCAAGAACCTCGAGGGCAAGAAGGTCAACGACTTCTTCCTGCGCAACGGCGAGATCCGCGCCAAGGACCACCGCGTCATCCACGACGTCTACCTCGCCAAGGTGAAGGACGCCGCCCAGGTGAAGGGCGACTGGGACTACGAGGACATCGTGAGCACGATCCCGGCCGCCGAGGCATTCAAGCCCGAGAGCGAGTCCACCTGCTCCATGTGACCAGCTCACCCATCACGCGCACGCAGAGAGGAGGGGCACGATGAGCGCGATCATCCAGTACACGGTGCAGGGCCTGGCCTCGGGCAGCTTCTACGCGCTGTCGGCCCTCGGCCTCGCGGTGATCTTCGGCATGCTGGGCGTCGTCAACTTCGCCCACGGCGCCTGCTTCATGCTGGGCGCCGTCGCCGCCGCGGTGCTGCTCGACACGGTCGGCCTCGGCTTCTGGCTGTCGCTGCTGGTCGTGCCCCTCCTGCTCTTCGTGTTCGGTATCGCCGTCGAGCGCCTGCTGGTGCGGTGGCTGGTCGCGCTCGACCCGCTCTACAACTTCCTGCTCACCTTCGGGCTCTCGCTGCTCGTGGTCGACCTGGTGAAGCGCCGCTACGGCGTCTCGGCCCTGCGCTACGAGTCGCCGCGCGGCCTCAGCAGCGTGATCGAGCTGGGGTCGCTGCGGATCCCGCAGTACCAGCTGTTCGTCTTCGTCTTCTCGCTGCTGGTGTGCGCGCTGGTGTGGTTCGTCCTCACCCGCACCCGCGTCGGCATGATCGTGCGCGCCTCCACCGAGAGCGCCGACCTCGTCCGCGCTCTCGGCATCGACGTCGGCCGCTGGGTGACGCCGGTGTTCGGCTTCGGCGTCGCGCTCGCCGGCCTGTCGGGCGTCCTGGCCGCTCCGATGCGCGCCGTCACCGCCGACATGGGGGGCAACTTCGTCATCATCCTGTTCGCCGTCGTCGTCATCGGCGGCCTCGGCTCGATCGTCGGTGCAGTCGTCGCAGGCTTCGCCGTCGGCCTGGTGGAGGCGTTCGGCCAGGCCTACGCGCCGTCGCTGTCGCAGATCCTGATCTTCGTCCTGATGGCGGTCGTGGTGCTCGTGCGCCCGGCCGGCCTGTTCGGCCGTGAGGAGCGAGCATGACCACGACCGCGACCCCGCACCTGGAGACCGCAGCCACCGGGTCGGCGCAGGCGCGTGGCGGGCGGGCCCGCGTGGTGCGCGTGGTCGGCTACGTCGTCCTCGTGCTGGCGGTGCTGGGCCTGCCGTGGTTCACCTACCCGCCGGTCGCCGTCGACATCCTCTGCTGGGGCCTGTTCGCGATGGCTCTCGACCTGCTCCTCGGCTACACCGGCCTGCTGTCGTTCGGGCACGCCGCCTTCTGGGGCGGGTCGGCGTACGTCACCGGTCTCGTCTCGATCCACCTCGGCGGCCCCTACTACGTGGCGGTGCTGGCGGGCGCGGTGTTCGCGATGCTGCTGGCCCTGCCGGTCGGCCTGCTCTCGGTGCGCCGCGAAGGCATCTACTTCGCCATGGTCACGTTGGCCTTCGGGCAGATGCTGTACTTCGTCGCCAACCGCTGGCGCGACCTCACCGGTGGTGAGAACGGCCTGCAGGCGATCCCGAAGAGCTTCTTCGGCCTGACCTTCGTGGAGTCGCAGCCGTTCTACTTCTACTACTCCGCGCTGCCGCTGCTGGCGCTCGCCGCCTTCGCGGCCTGGCGCATCGTGCACTCGCCGTTCGGGCGCGTCCTGGTGGCGATCCGCGACAACCCCGACCGTGCCCGGGCCCTCGGCTACGACGTCGAGCGCTACAAGGTCGTGGCCTTCGTGCTGTCCGCCGGGCTCGCCGGGACGGCGGGGGGCCTGTTCGCGATCAGCCACGGCTTCGCGTCGCTGCAGGAGGTCTCGTGGCAGACCTCCGGCAAGGTCGTGCTCGTCACGGTGCTCGGCGGCATCGGGACGCTGTGGGGGGCGCTCGCCGGGTCGGCCGTGGTCGTCTCGCTCGAGGACCAGCTCGCCACCAGCGGCTTCAACGGCACCGGCATCATCCTCGGCGCGATCTTCGTGGTCGTGGTGCTGCTCTTCCGCCGCGGGATCTTCGGCTCGCTGCTCGCGCTCGTCGACCGCCTGGTGCACCGCCGTCGTCCCTGACGTTGATCACGTTCAGTAGGTGACACTCCGCTTGTCGAGGGAAACACCCCTCGACAAGCCGACGGAACCCTCGACACGTCCGCCTCCGCGCCTCCGTCGCCCTCACGTCGGCCCGCGACGACGGGCGGCCGGCTCAGGGCAGGACGCTGTGCAGCCGCAGCGCCACCTGCAGCTCGAGCGCCCGCTCCGGCTCGTTCCAGCCGGCACCGAGCAGCTGACCGACCCGGTCGAGCCGCTGCGTCACGGTGTTGACGTGCACGTGCAGCTGCTGGCTCGCCCGCGCGGGGCTCTGGCCGGCGCCGAAGTAGGCCGCGAGCGTCGCCACGAGCTCGGTGCGCCGCCGTTCGTCGTAGTCGACGAGCGCGCCGAGCTGGTCGCGCACGAACTGGGCGACGTCCCGCTGACCGCCGAGCACGAAGCCGACGAACCCGAGCCGCGCGGCGTCCGCGCCTTCACCCGCGCGCCCCAGCGCGAGAAGCGTGTCGACGCAGCGAGCCGCCTCGCCGTGGGTGGTGGGCAGACCGCTCAGGTGACCGCCCGGCACCGGTCCGGCGCCGCCGCAGGTCACCGGCGCCCCGCAGGCGGACGCCAGCTCGCGCGCCACCAGAGCGGCCAGCTGCCCGGCGTCCTCGCCCTCGCCGAGCGGCAGCAGCAGGTCGACGTGGTCGCCGTGGCTCGCCGCGAGGCCGTGCCGGGTCGAGGCCAGGTGGGCGGCCGCCGGTGCGGCACGGTGCCGCAGCTCGGCCGGGCAGCGCGCCACGACGAGCGAGAGGCGTCCGGTGAGGTCGACGCCGAGCAGCTTCGCCCGCTCGGCCAGCGACTCCGGTGACCGGTCGGTGGGCTCGACGAGGTCGGTGAGGAGCTCGCCGGCCACCCGCTGCTCGGCCTCCGCGGTCGCTCGACGGAAGACGAGCTGCAGCGCGGTCACGAGCGCTGCGCGCTCCAGGATGCGCTGGTCGGCGTCCTCGAGGGCGTGGTGCCCGACCAGGACGACGTCACCGAGCCGGGTGCTGCCGGCCAGCACCGGCGCCAGCCACACGGGACCCGACTGCGCCGTGCGTCCGGCGTCCAGCGCGGCTTCGCGCACGGACTCCCAGCGCGCGAGCAGACGCCCGCTGCCGTCCACCACCTGCGACGTCGGCGCGCCCGGTGAGCACGCCATCAGCTGGGCTTCCTCGTCGAGCACGACGACGGGAGCACCGAGGACGTCCGCGACGGCGGCTGCGACGTCGTCGACGT
>JBQCES010000117.1:0-3539 GCA_051960055.1 Angustibacter sp.
GAGCGCGCCCTGCAGGACCAGCTCACCGGACTGCCCAACCGGGCCCTGCTCGAGGACCGTCTCGGCCATGCCCTGCGCACCGCCGTGCGGCGCGGCACCCCGCTGGCCGTCTTCTTCATCGACCTCGACGGCTTCAAGGCCGTCAACGACACCCACGGCCACGCCGTCGGCGACGGTCTGCTCAGTCTGGTCGCCGCCTTCCTGCGCGCCGCCATGCGCAACAGCGACACGGTCGCCCGCCTCGGCGGCGACGAGTTCGTCGTGCTGTGCGAGGACCTCCAGCCGCAGGCCCAGCCGATCGTCGTCGACCGCCTGCGCACCGCCGTCGAGTCCGCGGACGGCGAGGCCCAGGTGGGGCTGAGCGTGGGCATCGTCCAGGCGACGCCGGAGCAGACGATGGGCGACGTGCTGAGCGACGCCGACCGGCTCATGTACGCCGACAAGCAGAGCCGCCGACAGCCCGCCTGAACCGGCTACTTGCGGCGCTTCTCGCGCACCCGCACGCTGACCTCGATCGGCGTACCGACGAACCCGAACGTCTCGCGCAGCCGGCGCTCGATGAAGCGGCGGTAGCCGGCCTCCAGGAACCCGCTGGCGAAGACGACGAAGCGCGGCGGGCGCGTCGAGGCCTGCGTCGCGAACAGCACGCGCGGCTGCTTGCCACCGCGCACCGGGTGCGGGTGGGCGGCGACCAGCTCACCCATGAACGTGTTGAGGCGACCGGTCGGCACCCGGCTGTCCCACGACTCCAGGGCCTGGTCGAGCGCCGGCACCAGCCGGTCGAGGTGTCGCCCGGTGCGGGCGGAGATGTTGACTCGCGGCGCCCACTGCACCTGCACCAGCTCGGTCTCGATCTCGCGCTCGAGGTAGTACCGGCGCTCCTCGTCGATGGTGTCCCACTTGTTGTAGGCGATCACCAGCGCGCGACCGGCGTCGATCACCTGCTGGACGACGCGCACGTCCTGCTCGGTGATGGGCGTGCCGGCGTCGATGAGCACCACGGCCACCTCGGCCTTCTCCAGCGCCGTCTGGGTGCGCAGCGAGGCGTAGAAGTCGGCGCCTCGGGTCTGGTGCACGCGCCGCCGGATGCCCGCGGTGTCGACGAACCGCCAGGTGCGCCCGCCCAGCTCGACCAGCTCGTCGACCGGGTCGCGCGTCGTGCCGGCGACGTCGTCGACGACCACGCGCTCGCTGCCGACGGCCTTGTTGAGCAGGCTCGACTTGCCGACGTTCGGCCGACCGACCAGGGCCACGCGGCGCGGGCCGCCCTCGGCGTACTGGCCGCCCACGGCGGACTGCTCCGGCAGCACGGCGAGCACGGCGTCGAGCAGGTCGCCGCTCCCCCGCCCGTGCAGCGCCGACACCGGCTGCGGCTCGCCGAGCCCCAGCGACCAGAGCATCGCCGCGTCGGCCTCGGTGCGGGCGTCGTCGACCTTGTTGGCGGCCAGCACGACCGGCTTGCCCGAGCGCCGCAGCACCCGCACGACCGCCTCGTCGGTGTCGGTGGCGCCGACGGTGGCGTCGACCACGAAGAGCACCGCGTCGGCCAGCTCGATCGCGATCTCGGCCTGCTCGGCCACGCGCAGGTGGATACCGGTGACGTCGCGCTCCCAGCCGCCGGTGTCGACGAGCAGGAACCGCCGCCCCGACCACTCCGCCTCGTAGGTGACGCGATCACGCGTCACGCCGGGCACGTCCTCGACCACGGCCTCGCGGCGGCCGAGGATGCGGTTGACCAGGGTCGACTTGCCGACGTTCGGGCGTCCGACGACCGCCAGCACCGGCAACGGCCCCTCGGCGCCGAGGTCGAGCTCGTCGCCCTCGCCGCGCTGCAGGAGCGTGAGGTCCTCGTCGCTCAGCTCGTAGTCGTCGAGGCCGGCGCGCAGACCGGTGGCGACGACGTCGTCCGGCTGCTCGGCGTCGGTGGGGTGGCTCATGAGGCGTCCTCCAGGCCCGGTCGGTGATGGTGGTCCTGGTGCGTTCCCGGGCCCTGTGCCTGTCGCGGCAGCGTCGAGTGCAGGGCGATCCCCAGGCGCCGCGAGCTGTCGCGCACGTGCGCGGCGAGCGTCACCCTCAGCTGCTCGGTCAGCTCGCGGCTGGCGACGCGGCGGGGCACGCCGACCGGAGCCTGCAGGCTGACGGGCTCGCCGAACGCGACGGCCACGCGGTGCATGGGGCGGGGCGGGCGCCCGACCTCGTCGCCGGCCACCCGGGTGCCGAGACAGGCGACCGGCACCACCGGAGCGCCGCTGCGCATCGCCAGCCACGTGATGCCCTCGTGCACCGAGGCGACGTCGCCGATGCCGCGCGCTCCCTCGGGGAAGACCCCGACGGCTCCCCCGGCCTGCAGCACGCCCAGGGCGCTGTGCAGGGCGCTGCGGTCGACGCCGCTGCGGTCGACCGGGATCTGCCCGAACCGGTCGAGGAACCACCCGGTGACGCCGTGGAACATCTCGGTCTTCACCAGGAAGTGCACCGGCCGCGGCGCCAGGCCGAACACGAGGGGCCCGTCGAGGAAGCTCGTGTGGTTGGACGCGAGCAGCACCGGCCCGGACGTCGGCACGCGCCAGGCGTCGAGGGTCGTGCTGCGGTAGACCGAGCTGAACAGCAGCTTGCCGATGCGCCGTCCGCTCGCGGCGCCGAGGTGCACGCCGTGGCTCACGGGGTCACGGCCTGCGGACGGCGGCCGGTGCGCTCGGTGACCAGCGCGCTCACGGCGTCGACCACCTGCTCCAGCGTCAGGCTCGAGGAGTCGACGGTGACGACACCGTCAGCCGCCTCGATGAACTGCGAGACCGTGGCGTCGTCCCGGTCACGTCGCACGACCTGGTCGCGGGTCGCCTCGACCGCCTCGGCCTCCGCGTGACCGTGCAGCTCTCGGGCGCGCCGCTCCAGGCGCGCCTGCTCGCTGGCGGTGAGCAGCACGCGGACGTCGGCGTCCGGCGCGACGACGGTGGTGATGTCGCGCCCCTCGGCCACCGTGCCACGCGGGTCAGCGGCGATCAGCGCGCGCTGCAGGTCGCGCATGCGTGCCCGCACGTCGAGGTTCGTGGCCACGGCGCTCACCTGCTCGCTGACGCGCGTCTGGCGGATCGCGGAGCCGACGTCGTGACCGGCCACGGTGACGTGCGGGGCCGAGGGATCGGTGCCCATCTCCAGCGGGAGGGAGTCCAGGGTGGCCGTGACGGCGGGCTGGTCGCGCACGTCGACCCCGCGCTCGAGGCACCACCAGGTCAGCGCCCGGTACATCGCACCGGTGTCGAGGTAGGCCAGCCCGAAGCGCTGGGCGACCCGGCGCGAGACGCTGGACTTGCCGGAGCCGCTCGGCCCGTCGACGGCGACGACCAGTGGCGCAGAGGGGGGCACGCGAGACTCCTTGCAGAACGACAGAACGACTCAGAGTAGTCGAGGTTCAGACGTGCACGGTCCAGCCGCCCGCGCGCAGGGCCGTCGCGAGCCCCGCCGCCGCCCCGGGGAGCACGTCGATCTCGGCCAGCGCCATCGGCCGCCCCTCGCTGTGCTCCAGGCGCAGGTCCTCG
>JBQCES010000118.1:0-5544 GCA_051960055.1 Angustibacter sp.
CGATCCGCACGTCGCCGTCGGCCAGGGCGGCCACAGCGGGCAGGAAGCGCATCACGGTGCCCGCCAGGCCGGCGTCGACCTCGATGCCACCACGCAGCCGCCCGGGCGTGACGAGCCAGTCGTCGCCGTCGTCGCTCACCGCGGCGCCGAGCTGCTGCAGCGAGCGCGCCATGAGCGTGGTGTCGCGTGAGCGCAGCGGGCGGCGCAGCCGGCTCGGCCCGTCGGCCAGGGCGGCGAGCACCAGCAGCCGGTTGGTGAGCGACTTGCTGCCGGGCACGACGACGCGGGCGTGCACCGGCCCGCGGGCCACGGGTGCGGTCCAGTCCTCGCGGACCTCGACGTCAGTCATGGCGCACAGTCTCGCCAATGCGCCGGGCGGACGTCGAACCCGACCGTCACGTGGTCGCGCGGGCGAGCGACACGAGCCCGGCGGATCAGTCGAACGGCAGGGAGTCGGTGACCTGGTGGCGCGCCAGTCGCGCCTCACGGCGGGCCGTCTTCGCCGCGCGCCGCGCGTCCTTGCGGGCGTGCTTGGCGGTGCGCGAGGCGTCCTTGGCCGCGTGGCGGGCGCGCCATGACAGGCCCGGCCGACCGCCGGTGTCGACGGCCGCGATGAGCAGGCCGCCGAGCATGCTGAGGTTCTTCATCAGGTGCAGCCGCTGCGCGCGGCGCTGCTGCGGGTCGTCGACCTCCCAGAACCGGTGCGCCGCGGCGGTGGTGGGCACCAGGCTCACGGCGAGCGTGAGGGCGGACAGGCGGGGCAGGCGGCCGGTGGCCAGCAGCGTGCCGGCGCCGACCATCGTGGCGCCGTTGGCTCGCACGAGCAGCTCGGGGTCGTCGGGCAGCCCCAGCTTGGGTGCGTACTGGTGGATCAGCGGGCCGACCGTGCCGACCTTCGTGGCCGGGTGACGTAGCTGGTCGAGGCCGCCGTCGAGGAACATGGCGGCGAGCAGCGGTCGGGCGACGCGACGAACGACGGACATGGAACCTCCCGGTGATCCCCGATGACCAGGCCCATCCTGCCGAGCCGCCGCCGAGCCCGCGACCCGGGAAGCGACATCGGTGCTTGTCGCAGGCACCTGGCAGGCTGGTCGCCATGTGCGGTCGCTACGCAGCCAGTGCCAACCCCGACGATCTCGTCGAGGAGCTCGAGGTCGAGGCCGACGAGACCCAGGGCGCGGTCACGGCCGACTACAACGTCGCGCCCACGCACCCCAGCCCCGTCGTGCTCGAGCGGGCACCGCGCGACGACCGCGAGGCGCCGCCCGTGCGCCAGCTGCGCGTGCTCACGTGGGGGCTCGTGCCCTCGTGGGCCAAGGACCCCTCGGTCGGTAACCGGATGATCAACGCCCGGGCCGAGTCCCTGCTCGACAAGCCGGCCTACAAGCGCGCGGCCCTGGCGCGCCGCTGCCTGGTGCCCGCCGACGGCTGGTACGAGTGGCAGACCAGCCCGACGGCACGCGACGCCAAGGGCAAGCCGCGCAAGCAGCCCTTCTTCACCCACCTCGCGAGCGGGGGTCGCCTGGCCTTCGCCGGGCTCTACGAGTTCTGGCGCGACCCGCAGCGTCCCGACGACGACCCCGACGCCTGGCGCACCACGTTCACGATCATCACCGCCGAGGCCGAGGCGGGGCTCGACCGGCTGCACGACCGCATGCCGTTCGTCGTGCCGCCGGAGCGCTGGGACGCCTGGCTCGACCCCGCGGTCGACGACCCCGACACGGTGCGGGCCCTGCTCGAGCCGCTGCCACCCGGCCGGTTCGAGGCCTACCCCGTCTCGCGGCGCGTGGGCGACGTGCGGGCCACGGGGCCGCAGCTGCTGCAGCCGGCTCCGCTCGAGGAGCTCGTGGGCGTCGTCGACCCGATGACCGGCGAGCTGATCGGCGACCGCGAGGCATGAGCGCGCGCGTGCGTCGTCGGGTCGTGGACGTGCCGACACCGGAGGGTCCGGCGCGTGCGCACATCAGCCGGCCGACGTCCGCTCGAGGCACGCTGCTGCTGGGTCACGGCGCCGGGGGAGGGATCGCCGCGCCCGACCTGCAGGCGGTCGCCGAGGCCGCCGTCGCAGCGGGCTGGGCCGTGGCGCTCGTCGAGCAGCCGTGGCGCGTGGCCGGTCGCAAGGTCGCCACCGCGCCGCCGAAGCTGGACGTCGCGTGGCGGGCCGTCGTCGACGCGCTGAGCGCCGGCCGCGCCGCGCTGCCGGCTCCGCTGGTGGTCGGTGGGCGCAGCGCCGGTGCCCGGGTGGCCTGTCGCACCGCGCAGGCCGTCGGCGCGAGCGCCGTGGTGGCGTTCGCCTTTCCGCTGCGGCCACCCGGGCGGCCGGACGCCCCGTCGCGAGCCGACGAGCTGGCGCAGGCCACCCGCAGTGCGCCCGTGCTCGTGGTGCAGGGTCGGCGCGACCCCTTCGGGTCACCCGGTGAGGTCGAGGCCGCCCGCACAGGAGCCCGGGTCGTCGCGGTCGACGGCGACCACGGCCTGAAGGTGCAGCCCGATGCGATCGCGACCGCCGTGCTCGAGCTGCTGGCCGCGGTCGAGTCGACCAACGCCTGACCCGATGTGCACCCGGCAGGTCGGAATGACCGCTTCGACAGGCGCGTTCAGGACGACGTGCTGATCGCAGTCCCCGACCGAGCCGTCGACGCGCACCCCCTTGCGCGCCCGCCGGCAACCGCTTCAGCCCCACCCGGACGGTGGGTGCTCGACGAGCCGATGCGCCCCACGGCGATATCGTGGGAGGCGATGACTGAGACCACCGGCGCGTCCGCCGGAACCGAGGAGACGACCCGAGCCCCCGAGGCGGAGTCGCAGACCGAGCGGGCTGCGCGCTTCGAGCGCGACGCCCTGCAGTACGTCGACCAGCTGTACTCGGCCGCGCTGCGCATGACCCGCAACGCCGCCGACGCCGACGACCTGGTGCAGGAGACGTTCGCCAAGGCGTTCGCCGCGTTCCACCAGTACCGCCCGGGCACGAACCTCAAGGCGTGGCTCTACCGCATCCTCACGAACACCTACATCAACACGTACCGCAAGAAGCAGCGCGAGCCGCAGCAGTCCGACGCCGACACGATCGAGGACTACCAGCTCGCCCGCGCCGAGTCGCACACCTCCACCGGCCTGCGGTCGGCCGAGGCCGAGGCGCTCGACCACCTCCCGGACAGCGACGTGAAGCAGGCGCTGCAGCAGATCCCCGAGGACTTCCGCATGGCGGTGTACTACGCCGACGTGGAGGGCTTTGCCTACAAGGAGATCGCTGAGATCATGGGGACGCCGATCGGCACCGTGATGTCACGGCTGCACCGTGGGCGTCGCCAGCTGCGCGAGCTGCTGCAGGACTACGCCCGCGAGCGGGGTCTGGTCGGCGCCGGCACGGACGGCGGAGGCGCCTCATGAGCTGTGGCAACCCCCACGAGACCGACTGCAGCGAGGTGCTCGACCGGGTCTACGAGTACCTCGACAACGAGATGGAAGAGCTCGACTGCGCCAAGATCCGCCAGCACCTCGACGAGTGCGGGCCGTGCCTGAAGCAGTACGACCTCGACCTCGCCCTCAAGGCACTGATCCGGCGCAGCTGCGCGTGCGAGCCGGCACCGCAGGAGCTGCGCACGAAGATCCTCACCCGCATCACCACGGTGCGGATCGAGCTCGAGGGCTGAGCCACCCGTTGCAGCCCCTCAGGCCAGCACGACGAAGGCCCCGCCCGAGAGCTCGGGAGGGGCCTTCGACGTCAGCGGGCTGCGCTCAGGCGTTGGGCTTCTTGCCGTGGTTGGCGGCGTTGCCCTTGCGGCTGCGGCGCTTGCGGGCGCGCTTGCTCATGCGTCGCTCCTCAGTCGGTCGGATCGGGATCTGGACCATGGTCCCATACACGGGGCTACCATCCGACTGCAGGCCGCTGGACGCCGTCCGGCGGCGCACAACTGAAGAGCGCGCGACGTGGACTGTCGTCGAGGTCTTTACGGCGCCTACCCCTCCCTGTAGTTTGTCCGGTAAGCCCGATCCGGTAGGGATCGGGGTGGCTCGGGGTCCACTGCCCTGGGTCCGGCACGCCGCGAGGAGTGGTCCCCATGAGCAAGATCGTCTCCGCTGTCGAGAAGTTCCTCTCCAACCAGCCGCACTGGAGCTGGGAAGGCTGAGTCGCCTCTCGGCGCCTTCGCGGCGCCGATCTCTTGACCGGTCCACGTCGCGCGCTCCGTTCTGAGCACGGAGGCGAGCGAGGTGAACCGGACGCTGCGACGTGTGCGTGTCTACGTCGCCATCACCTCGGTGCTGGCTGCTGTCGCGCTGACGATCAGCTGGTGGCTGCGTCCGCCGACCCAGTGGTCGACCATCGCCGTGCTCGCGCTGCTGTGCATCATCAGCAGCCGCACGAGGGTGCGCAAGCTCTATGGCACCACCGGTATGTCGACCAACTCCATCGTCCAGCTCGCTGCCGTGGTGTTGGCTGGCCCGACGGGCGCCATCCTCGTGGGGATGTCGTCCTGGCTGCTCGAGGCCAGGCGAGGCAAGCGAAGGGTCTGGCTGCTCAACGTCAGCCTGTTCGCCCTGATGGGCGCAGCCACCGGCGCCACCTACTACCTGGTCGGGGGCACCAACCAGCCCGACGACTTCCGCACCCCGGTCGAGCTGGTCACTGACCTTGCGCTGCCGCTGGTGCTCGCGAACATCGTCATGGCACTGGTCAACGCCGTCGTGCTGGCCGGGGCGATCGGCCTGTCGGAGGGCGTCCCCTACCGCGAGGTGCTCACCGGCACGCTGCGCAGCGGGGGCATCGCGTACGTCGGCTACGGCCTCTTCGGCCTGCTGCTGGTCGTCCTGTGGTCGTCGGCCGGCGTCGGTCCGCTGTCCGCGGTGCTCGTGCTCGCACCGCTGTTCGTGGCCCGCTGGGCGTTCGCCCAGTACGCCGAGCAGCACGCCGCCCACGAGCGCACCGTCGCCGCCCTCGTGCAGGCGGTCGAGGCCAAGGACCACTACACCCGCGGCCACAGCGAGCGGGTCGCCCGCGCCTCGGTGATCATCGCCCGCACCGTGGGCCTGTCGCAGCAGCGCACCTCGACCCTGCACTTCGCGGGCATGCTGCACGACGTCGGCAAGCTGGGCGTCCCCACGCGGGTGCTGCAGAAGACCGGGGCCCTCACCGACGAGGAGTTCGCGACCATCGCCCGCCACCCCGTGCGAGGGCTCGAGATGGTGCGCGAGATCGCCTTCCTCGGCGAGGCGTTCCAGGGGATCCTGCACCACCACGAGCGCCTAGACGGCCGGGGCTACCCCATGGGCCTGGTGGGCCGCGCCATCCCCGAGTTCGCCCGGATCATCGCCGTCGCCGACGCCTTCGACTCCATGACGTCCACTCGCTCCTACCGGCGGGCCCGGTCGGTCGAGGAGGCGCTGGAGGAGCTCGACCACTGCCGGGGCACGCAGTTCGACCCGCAGTTCGTCGCCGCCCTCACCGAGGGCCTGCAGCGCACCACCTGGACGCCGGCCGCGACGCCGGACGACGACGAGCTCGGCGTCGAGGTCGACGTCGTGTCCGGCGGCGTGGCGCGCGCA
>JBQCES010000119.1:0-3650 GCA_051960055.1 Angustibacter sp.
AGGACTCCTGATGCAGGGCAGCAGTCGCGAGTCGCTGGCCGCCGCCCAGGGGCGGCTGAGCACGCGCCTGGGCGCGGCCGGCACCGACGGTGCCGCGATCGGTGAGGCGCGGTTCGCCGTCATCGACGTCCTCGACACCAACCCCTCGCTGCGCCGGGCCCTCACCGACCCGTCGTACGACGCCGACGCCAAGGCAGCCCTGGTGCGCCGCCTGCTCGAGGGCAAGGCCTCGGCCGACGTCGTCGAGCTGGTCAGCGACCTGGCGCGCTCGCGCTGGTCGTCGGGCCGCGACCTGGCCGACGCCGCCGAGGAGCTGGCTGCTGAGTCGGTGCTCGCCAGCGCCGAGAACGCCGGCCGCGCCGACCGCGTCGAGGACGAGCTGTTCCGCTTCGAGCGGCTCATCGACGCCGACCCGGCCGTGGCCCGCTCCCTGGCCGATCGCGCCGCGCCGGCTGCCAGCAAGGCCACGCTGGTCAGTGACCTCATCGGTGGCAAGGCCGCTCCGGAGACCGTCACGCTCGTGCAGCGTGCGGTGGCCAGCGGTCGGGGTCTCGGCCTCGCCGGGGCGCTCGAGCGCTACATCGAGCTGGCTGCCCGCCGGCGCGAGCAGCTCGTCGCGCACGTGAAGGTGGCCCTGCCCCTCGAGGCCGGCCAGCGCGACCGCCTGGCGGCCGCACTGAAGGACCTCTACGGCAAGGCCGTGCACCTCAACGTCGACGTCGACCCCGACGTCCTCGGCGGCATCCGGATCGAGATCGGCGACGAGGTGCTCGACGGCACCGTGTCGCGCCGCCTCGACGACGTCCGTCGGCGTCTGGCCGGCTGACCTCCGTCGCGACCCGCGTCGCGAACCGCACCACCCAGAACCTGTTGACAGCCAGCACCACGAGACAGAACAGAAGGCAGGCACCACGATGACGGAGCTCACGATCCGCCCGGAGGAGATCCGGGCCGCCCTGGACAGCTTCGTGCAGTCCTACGAGCCCGGCGCAGCCGCGCGCGAGGAGGTCGGGCGCGTCAGCGAGGCGATGGACGGCATCGCCCGCGTCGAGGGTCTGCCCTCGGTGATGGCCAACGAGCTGCTCCGCTTCGAGGACGGCACGCTCGGCCTGGCCCTGAACCTCGACGTGCGCGACATCGGCGTCGTCGTCCTCGGTGAGTTCTCGGGCATCGAGGAGGGCCAGGAGGTGCAGCGCACCGGCGACATCCTGTCGGTGCCGGTGGGCGACAACTTCCTCGGCCGCGTCGTCGACCCGCTGGGCCAGCCGATCGACGGCCTCGGCGAGATCGAGACCACCGAGACGCGCGCCCTGGAGCTGCAGGCCCCCACGGTGGTGCAGCGCAAGTCGGTGCACGAGCCGCTGCAGACCGGCATCAAGGCCATCGACTCGATGACCCCGATCGGTCGCGGCCAGCGCCAGCTGATCATCGGTGACCGCCAGACCGGCAAGACCGCGGTGGCGATCGACACGATCATCAACCAGAAGGAGTACTGGGAGACCGGCGACCCGACGCAGCAGGTGCGCTGCATCTACGTCGCCATCGGCCAGAAGGGCTCGACCATCGCGGGTGTGCGCGGTGCGCTCGAGGAGGCCGGCGCGATGGAGTACACCACCATCGTCGCGGCCCCGGCGTCCGACCCGGCCGGCTTCAAGTACCTCGCGCCCTACACCGGCTCGGCCATCGGCCAGCACTGGATGTACGAGGGCAAGCACGTCCTCATCGTGTTCGACGACCTGAGCAAGCAGGCCGAGGCCTACCGCGCCGTGTCGCTGCTGCTGCGCCGTCCGCCGGGCCGTGAGGCGTACCCCGGTGACGTCTTCTACCTGCACTCGCGGCTGCTCGAGCGCTGCGCGAAGCTCTCGGACGACATGGGCGCCGGCTCGATGACCGGCCTGCCGATCATCGAGACCAAGGCCAACGACGTCTCGGCGTACATCCCGACCAACGTCATCTCGATCACCGACGGCCAGATCTTCCTCGAGTCCGACCTGTTCAACGCCAACCAGCGGCCGGCGGTCAACGTCGGTGTGTCGGTGTCGCGCGTGGGCGGCTCGGCGCAGATCAAGGCCATGCGCTCGGTGGCCGGTCGTCTGAAGATCGACCTGGCGCAGTTCCGCGCCCTCGAGGCGTTCGCGCTGTTCGCCTCCGACCTGGACGCCGCCTCGCGCCAGCAGCTGTCGCGTGGCCAGCGCCTCATGGAGCTGCTCAAGCAGGGCCAGTACTCGCCGTACCCGGTCGAGGAGCAGGTCGTGTCGGTGTGGCTGGGCACGACGGGACAGCTCGACGACATCGCGGTCGGCGACGTGCGTCAGTTCGAGCGCGAGTTCCTCGACCACCTGCGCCGCAACAGCTCCGTGCTCGCCACGATCAAGGAGACCGGCAAGTTCGAGGACGACACCGCCTCGACCCTGCAGCACGAGGTCGACCAGTTCAAGAAGACCTTCCGCACCGAGGACCGCAACCCGGTCGAGGCGGGCCACGAGGAGTCGGCCGCGCTCGACGAGGGTGACGTGGAGCAGGAGCAGATCGTCCGGCAGAAGCGCGGCTGAACCGAGGACTCCTCGAGCACCTCGCACCAGTCCAGCGCTGACCAGGAAGGACGGCAGGCACCATGGGAGCCCAGCAGCGGGTCTACCGCCAGCGGATCAACTCCACCACGTCGCTGAAGAAGATCTTCAGCGCCATGGAGCTCATCGCGACCTCGCGCATCGCCAAGGCGCGCGCGGCGGTCGAGGCGTCGACCCCGTACGCCCGGGCCATCACCCGTGCGGTCTCGGCGGTGGCGACGTGGTCGAACACCGAGCACCCGCTCATCACCGAGAAGGAGAACGTCCGCCGCGCCGCGGTGCTGCTCATCACGAGCGACCGCGGTATGGCCGGCGCGTACTCCGCGAACGTCCTCAAGGAGGGCGAGCGGCTCGGTGAGCTGCTGCGCGAGCGCGGCGTCGAGCCGGTGCCGTACGTCGTCGGGCGCAAGGGCTCGGCGTACTTCCGGTTCCGCCGCCGCGAGACGGCCCAGGAGTGGACCGGCTTCAGCGAGTCGCCGCAGTACGACCACGCGCGGGAGATCGGCGACACCCTCGTCGACGCCTTCGTGCGCGGCTCGGACGACGGCGGGGTCGACGAGATCCACGTGGTCTTCACGCGGTTCGTCAACATGGTCACCCAGACCCCCGACGTCATCCGGCTGCTGCCGCTCGAGGTCGTCGAGGGCGAGGAGACCCCGGCAGCGGATGACGTGCTGCCGCTGTACGAGTTCGAGCCGAACGCCGAGGCGGTCTTCGACGCCCTGCTGCCGCGCTACATCGGCAGCCGCATCTACAACTGCCTGCTGCAGGCCGCGGCCAGCGAGCAGGCCGCCCGGCAGCGGGCCATGAAGTCGGCGTCCGACAACGCGTCCGACCTCATCCGTCTGTACACCCGGCTGGCCAACCAGGCCCGCCAGGCCGAGATCACCCAGGAGATCAGCGAGATCGTCGGCGGAGCCGACGCGCTGGCTTCCGCCGGAGTCGAGAACTGAGAGTGAGAGAGATGACCGCCACTGCCACCGAGAACGCCGCGACCGCCGGCACCGCAGGTGTCGGCCGGATCGCCCGGGTGATCGGCCCCGTCTGCGACATCGAGTTCCCCGCGGACGCGATGCCCGA
>JBQCES010000120.1:0-12809 GCA_051960055.1 Angustibacter sp.
GGCTTCCTGCCCTACGGCAACGGCGTGCACTACGACAGCGAGGCACGCCGCCGTCCGCTCGTGCACCGGCTCGTCGCCGACGGCACCCTCGGCACCACCCACTGCACGGACGACGGAGTCGGCCTGGTCTACCGCGGCACCGCGCTCGTCGAGGCCGTCACCGAGGTGCGCGGCAAGGGCGCCTACGTCGTCACCCGCGAGGGCGACAGCGCCGTCGAGGAGCGCCTCGAGCCCCGGCTGCTGCCCGGCGTCGCGTAGGGCCGCTCAGAGCTGGACGACGCGCCGCTCGGCCGCGCTGACCCGCGCGGCGTCGATGACCTCGAGCACGTGCACGGCGTCGCGGGGGTCGACCGGCATCTCACCGCCGCCGGTGACGGCCGCCGCGACGCCCCGGTAGAAGTCGGCCGCCTCGCCAGGCGCGCGGAACACCGGCTCCTTCGACTCCCCCGCCACGAGCCAGCCGCAGTGCTCGGCGTCGAGGTCGGCGAGGTCGGCGAACGCCGTCTGCTCCTGCTCGAAGGTCGTCACGACGTAGGCGCCGGCCGCGCCGAGCACCCGCGTGCGCGGGCCCGGTGCGCCGGCGAGCGACAGCGCCCCGAGGTGGCTGCGCACGCCGCTCTCGTGGCCGACCGCCACGAACGCGTCGTCCTCCCCCACGGTGGTGTGGGCGGCGAGCTCGGCGTAGACCTCGCGCACCGGCCCGAAGAGCTGGACGGCGGCGTCGACCAGGTGACTGTGCAGGTCGAGCAGCAGACCACCGCCGTCCTGCGGCAGGTTGCGCTCGCGCCAGCGGTCCTTGGGCTGGGGTCGCCATCGCTCCCACCGGCGCTCGAAGCGGAAGACGCGCCCGAGCCGGCCCTCGTCGAGCAGCCGCTTGAGGGTGAGCTGCTCGGCGTCCCACCGGCGGTTCTGGAACACCGTGAGCCGCACACCCACCGCGCGCGCGTGCTCGACGACGCGACGGGCCTGGCGGGCGTCGATGCCGAGCGGCTTGTCGACGACCAGCGGTAGCCCGGCGTCCAGGCAGGTGATGGCCTGCTCGGCGTGCACGCCGGTGGGACTGGCGAGCACGACGACGTCGATGTCGCTGGCCTCGAGCAGCAACGCGTCGAGCGACGACACGACCCGGACGTCGGGCAGGTCGCCCTCGGCCTGCGCGCGGCGTCCGGCGTCCGAGGTGACGACGTGCGTCACCTGCAGCCCAGCCTGGCGCAGCAGCGGCGCGTGGATGTCGCGACCCGCCATGCCGTAGCCGACCAGCCCGACCCGCACGCGCTCGCTCATGCGGTGATGGTGTCAGACCGCTCCGCAGCAGGCTCGTCCTCGTGGTCGGCGGCGAACCGGCTCGGCCACCACACGCGCCCACCGATGTCGCGGGTGAGCGCCGGCACCAGCAGCGAGCGCACCACGAGGGTGTCGAGCAGCACGCCGAAGGCGACGATGAAGGCGATCTGCTGCAGGAACAGCAGCGGCAGCGTCGAGAGCGCCCCGAACGTCGCGGCCAGCACCACGCCGGCGCTCGTGATCACGCCGCCCGTGACCGCCAGCCCGACGAGCACACCGCGCTTCGTGCCCTGCTCGAGCGACTCCTCGCGCACTCGCGTCATGAGGAAGATCGAGTAGTCGATGCCGAGTGCCACGAGGAACACGAAGCCGTACAACGGGATCTGCGGGTCGCCGCCGGGGAAGCCCCAGAGGTGGTTGAACACCAGGGCGCTCACGCCGATCGTCGCGCCGAACGACAGCACGTTGGCGCCGATGAGCAGCAGCGGCGCCACGACGGCCCGCAGCAGCACCATCAGCACCAGGAGGATGACCACGAGGATCGCCGGGATGATCACCGTCAGGTCGCGCCGGCTGGCCTCGCGGACGTCGAGGTTCACGGCGGTCGTGCCACCGACGAGCACGTCCTGGCCTACCTGGTCGACCGCCGAGCGCAGCCGCTTGATCGTGTCCTCGGCGGCCGGGCTGTCGGCGGCCGCCGACAGCGTCGCCTCGATCTCGACCTGACCGTCGACGACCTTGGGCGGGGGCGGCTGGTTGCCGCCGGCCATCGACGGGTCGACCGTGAGCTGCGCCGACGCCACCCCCTTCACCGAGCGCACGACCTGCAGCGCCTGCTGGGCGTCGGTCTCCTGCACGACGAGCAGGGCCGGGCTGCCCGCTCCGCCCGGGAAGTGCTGGGTGAGCACGTCCTGGCCCACCACCGACTCGACGCGGTCGCGGAACACCTGGGACGTGCTGACGCCGTCGGCCTTGAGCGACGGCGCGAACACCGCGGCACCGAGCAGCACCACCAGCGTCGCGACCCACACCACCCGCGGGTGGTTGCCCACCAGCGAGGCGATCCGGCCCCAGATGCCCCCACCGCCGATGGAGTCGCTGCCGATCGAGTCAGCGCGGTGCACATGGTCGAGCCGCGGCGTGCGGGGCCAGAACAGCCAGCGACCGGACTCGGCCCGGGCGTACCACGGCAGGCGCGCGGCGTCGGCAGTGTCGCCGTCGACGCCCCGCAGCGCCTGGCGACGCCGGACCGCGAGGTAGATCCCGGCGGCCAGCACCAGCACCACGAGCACCAGCCCGACGACCGCGTTCACCAGCACCGCCCCGACGGCGAACGCGGCGCCGAGGGCGACCGCGGCGAGCAGGACCACCGGCACGAGCAGCAGGAGCGGAAGCAGCGTGAGTGCAGCCAGGAGCGCGCCACCGATGCCGATGGCGCCGACCGGCCCGAGGCCCCGCGTGGAGCCGAGCTGGCTCAGGAGCAGGCACAGCAGACCGAGTACCACCGTGGCCGCGCTGGCGGCGATCGGCTCGACCGAGCCGCGCCAGGCCCGGCGCATCGCGACGTACTTGCTCGCGTGGTCGTGCAGCTCCTCGCGATACCGCGAGACGAGCAGCAAGGCGTAGTCGGTGGCGGCGCCGATGACGAGGATCGACAGGATGCCCTGGCTCTGGCCGTCGAGCGTGATCGTGCCGCTCTTGGCGAGCGGGAACACCACGAGCGCCGCGAGCGACAGGCCGAACGCCGACGTCATCAACGCAGCGAGCGGCAACAACGGGCTGCGGTAGACCAGCAGCAGGATGATGAACACGGCGGTGAGGCTGACCGCGAGCAGCTTGCCGTCGATGCCGCTGAAGGCGGTGACGAGGTCGGCGGTGAACCCGGCGGGTCCGGTGACGTACGTCTTCAGCCCGGTCGACGCGAGCTGCTCCTGGGCGGCGTCGCGCACGGCCTTCACCGACTGGCCGACGACGCTCTCGCCGTCCGGGAGGCTGTCGCCGGCCTTGTCGCCGTTGAGCAGCACGGGCAGCAGGAACGCCTTGCCGTCCTCGCTCGGCACGACGGCAGCGGGCGCGGGCGCGAGGTAGTCGCCGAGGCGGTAGGTGCGGCCGCCGGCGGCCTCGGGCGCGACGTCGATGGTGAGGTCGGGCAGGCCCTGCGCGAACTGCTGCGCCGCGGTGCGGTCGGCGTCGCTCACTCCGGCGTCACGCTCGATGACGACGAAGGCCGGGAAGGTGGACGCCGAGCTGAACTTCTTCGACAGCTTCGCCAGCTCCGTCGACTCGGCGGAGGCGGGCAGGAAGTTGGCGTTGTCGTTCTCCTGCACCTCCGACAGCCGACCGACCAGCGGACCGCCCACGCCGCTGATCCCGAGCCACACCAGGCCCAGCAGCGACAGCGCGACGGCCCGCAGCACAGCCCGGCGGGTGCCGCCGCCCTGACGGCGCCTGCGGCGCTGCTCCTGACGCGATCCCTGAGCCGAACCGGACGCCCCGTCGGCGGTCTGCGAACTCACGCTGGCTCCTCTGCTCGAAATCCTCAGCATGCTGAGGTTAACCATTGCTCAGCCTGCTGTGCATCTCGGACGGCGACGCGGCATCATGGATCGCGCCAACCGGTCGCAGCGCGCCGGCGCTGACGCCGCCAACAGCAGGAGTATCCCCGTGACCGCCTCGTCCGACGTGCCGATCGGCGCGGTCGACGACCTGTCGCACTGGGCCACCGGGCGGCTGCTGTCGACCGCGGCCCGTCTGGTGGAGCACGCGTGGGACTCGCACCTGTCGCAGTGGGAGCTCAACCACGCGAGCTTCGCGGTGCTGTGGATGCTCGAGGCCGGCGCGATGACCCAGCGCGAGCTCGCGGCCGCCGCGTCGGTGCAGGACCAGACCATGAGCCGCGTCGTCGAGCGGCTCGAGCGGCTCGGCTACGTGAGCCGCGACCGCTGCCCGCAGGACCGCCGCCGCGTACTCGTGAGCCTCACGACCACCGGACGCCGCGTGCGCGACGAGGCGCACGACGAGGCCGCCGCGGAGGCCCTGATCGGGGACGCCGTCGGCGACCTGGCCCGGCTGCGCGCCGACCTCGTCGCCGTCGTCGAGCACCTGCACCGCCCGTCCGGGCGACCACTGAAGGAGGCGTAGCATTTCGGGCATGAGCCTGGAGTTCGAGCGCGTCGGATTCGTCCCCCAGCCGGTGCCGTACCTGCAGGGCTGGGACCTCCAGCGGCAGGTGCACGCCGGCGTGGTCGCCGGTGAGCGGCCCGACACCGTGCTGCTGCTCGAGCACGAGGCGGTCTACACCGCCGGCAAGCGCACCGAGCCGCACGAGCGGCCGTTCGACGGCACGCCGGTGATCGACGTCGACCGCGGCGGCAAGATCACCTGGCACGGTCCCGGGCAGCTCGTCGGCTACCCGATCGTCCGGCTTCCCGACCCCGTCGACGTCGTCGCCCACGTACGGCGCCTGGAGCAGATGATGATGACCGTCTGCGCCGAGCTGGGGGTGGCCACGCAGCGCGTCGAGGGCCGCAGCGGCGTGTGGGTCGGGGCCGACCACCGCGGCCCCGACCGCAAGATCGGCGCGATCGGCATCCGGGTCTCGCAGGGCGTGACCATGCACGGCTTCGCGCTCAACTGCGACTGCGACCTCGGCTGGGCGCAGACGATCGTGCCGTGCGGGATCTCCGACGCCGGTGTGACGTCGCTGAGCGCTGAGCTGGGCCGCGACGTCCAGGTGGCTGAGGTGCTGCCGCTCGTCGAGGAGCAGCTGCGGGTGGTGCTGGGTGCTGAGCAGGGGCAGGGTGAGGGGCCGGTCAGCCCCGGTCGTGCTCCTGTGCCTGCGTGACGAGCCCGAGCACCAGCCCGGCCACCAGGCCGATCGCAGACGACCACGCGGTCGCGCGCAGCAGCGGGTGCTGACGCACGCCGTCCACCGGGTCGGCGCCGGCGAGGGTCGCGGTGATGACGGCCATGATGACCTCCTGGTGGCGGCTCGAGCAGCCGCGCTGACTCCAGGTATCGGCACGGCGTCCGGGTGACCTGAGCGGCGCACTTCTGCATCGAATGGCCCTGACGGCGAGCGCCCGTGGGCTGGTTGACCGCCACCTGCACGCTCTGCCACGCTGCCGCGGCACAGGTCAGCCGTCGGCAGCGGGCGGGCGAGATCTCGGGGGCAACAGTGTGGGGCGAAGGCTGGACGACGGCACGACGCCGCGCGCGCTGCTGGGCCATCGGCACAGCCGTCGCGCTGACGACGGTGGCGTGCGGGGCCCCGTCCGCACCGCTCGCCTCTCGGCCGCTGCCGCAGTCGCCGCTCACACCACGCGAGCGCGCTGCCGCGGCCTGGGTCGGTTCGCAGATGGTCGTGGTCGGCGGGGCCCGGCGCGCGAAGACGGGCACTGCGGTCTTCGATGACGTCGCAGCGTTCTCGCCGGCGTCCGGCACCTGGCGCGCGCAGCGCCCTTTCCCGCTCGGCCCGCGGCAGGGAGCAATGGCGGTGACGCGCGGGAACTCGTTGATGGTGTGGGGCGGTGAGGGCGCCTGCGACGGCGAGAGCTGCCCGAGCGAGCGTACGGGGGCGGTGCTCGACCTGCGGTCGGGCCGCTGGAGTCGGTACGCCGCCGGAACCGGCGTCGACGGCATGAGCGACGGCACACTGGCGGTGAGCTGCGGAGCCGCCTTCGCCGCTGGCGGCGGCCGCGGCCAGGGTCCCTCACGCGACGACCGAGTCATCACCGGGGCCTGGTCGGGGCGGCACTGGCGCACCGTGCGGCTGGGGGATCCCGTCTACGACCTCGCTGCCGGCAGCCTCGCGGCGTACGTCGTCACGGTGGACGCCCAGCAGCACGCCGTCCTGCACGTGCTCGACGGTTGCAGCGGCGACGAGGTGCGTCAGGTCCCGCAGCGGGACGACCTGAAGGTCACCGGCGTGTGGGTGGAGGTCGTCGGTGATCGTGTGCTCCTGGCCCGCTCCGACTCGCGCCGCGTCCGGGTCCAGACCCTGACCGACGACGGCGCCTGGGCGACCGCGGCCGACCTGTCGGCCGACGCCATGCCCATGCCCCGCTCGGCGACGAGCCTGACCGGGTGGTCAGGGGTTGCGGGCCATGACGTCTTCGGTGTCACCGACCTCGGCGTGTGGCGCTTCGACGTCCGCACGCACGAGGTGCGGGCCGTCGACACACCGGTCGAGGCGTGCGGCGTCGGTGCGTCGGCGGTCGTGAGCGCGTCACAGCTGCTGGTGTGGGGAGGCCAGCGATGCGACGACGCCCCCACCCTGCAGACCTCTGCGGGTCTGTCGGTACCGGCCACCTGAGGCCGCTGCCGCACGCGGCGTAGGCTGGAGGGGTGCCCGGGGGCGCCCGGGACAGAGAACTCACGCACCACCGATCATCGGATGGGAGCCGCAAGGTGACGATCGCGCCCGAGGGACGCCGGATGCTGCGTCTGGAGGCCCGCAACGCGCAGGTCCCGATCGAGAAGAAGCCGTCGTGGATCAAGACGAAGGCCTCGATGGGTCCGCAGTACACCGAGCTGCAGGGTCTCGTGCGCAGCGAGGGTCTGCACACCGTGTGCCAGGAGGCCGGCTGCCCCAACATCTTCGAGTGCTGGGAAGACCGCGAGGCGACGTTCCTGATCGGCGGCGAGCAGTGCTCGCGGCGCTGCGACTTCTGCCAGATCGACACCGGCCGGCCCAGCCCGCTCGACCGCGACGAGCCGCGGCGCGTGGCCGAGTCGGTGCGCGCCATGGAGCTGCGCTACGCCACGATCACCGGCGTCGCGCGCGACGACCTGCCCGACGAGGGCGCGTGGCTGTACGCCGAGACGGTCCGCCAGGTGCACGAGCTCAACCCCGGCACCGGCGTCGAGATCCTCGTACCCGACTTCTCGGCCAAGCCCGAGCTCGTCGGCCAGGTGCTGGACGCCGCACCGCAGGTGTTCGCGCACAACCTCGAGACCGTGCCGCGCATCTTCAAGCGCATCCGTCCGGCGTTCCGGTACGAGCGCTCGCTCGACGTCATCACGCAGGGACGTCGCGCCGGCCTGGTCACCAAGTCGAACCTGATCCTCGGCATGGGTGAGACCCGCGAGGAGGTCAGCGAGGCGCTGCGCGACCTGCACGAGGCGGGCTGCGACCTGCTGACCATCACGCAGTACCTGCGGCCCAGCAAGCGCCACCACCCGGTCGAGCGGTGGGTCAAGCCCGAGGAGTTCGTCGAGCTGTCGGCCGAGGCCGAGGAGATCGGTTTCGCCGGCGTCATGGCGGGTCCGCTCGTGCGCTCGTCGTACCGCGCCGGCCGGCTGTGGGCCCAGGCGATGCGTCGGCGCGGTGAGGAGCTTCCCGAGGCGCTCGCCCACCTGGCTGAGGCGGCGCCGGCGCGCCAGGAGGCCTCGAGCCTGCTCGGCCGCTGAGCCGCAGCCCCCTTTCGAACCCGCACGTTGCACACCGCGGTCGGCTGCGCCGTCCGCCGACACTAGGATCGTCCGTCATGGCCCGCAAGGACTCCTCCACGCCCGCCCCGCGCAAGCAGCGCTTCGGCTGGGCGCGTCAGATCAGCACGGCGTTCACCCAGGCGCGCGGCCTCGACCCTGCCGTCGTGTGGTGGATGCTCGGGGCGTTCGTGCTCGTCGAGGCGGTGTTCGTCGTCCTCGGCATCGTGTTCGACCACGCGATCTACCTGTCGGTGATCGGCATCCCGGTGGCCGTCATGGCGGCCGGCATCGTGATGGTGCGGCGTACCGAGCGCGCGGCCTACTCCCAGCTCGAGGGCCAGGTCGGCGGTGGCGGCGCCGCGCTGGGCGCCCTGCGGCGCGGGTGGTTCTTCGAGCAGCAGCCGGTGGCCGTCGAGGCGACCCGGCCGGGCGACCTGTCTGCGGCGGCCATGGTGTTCCGTGCCGTGGGCCGGCCCGGCGTCGTGCTCGTGGCCGAGGGGCCGCAGGGCCGGGCGCAGAAGCTGGCCGACAAGGAGCGCAAGCGGATCTCGCGCGTGCTGCCCAACGTGCCCGTGACGGTGCTGCGGGTCGGCACCGGCGAGGGCGAGGTGCCCGTGCGCAAGCTCGTGGGCAAGCTGCAGCGCATGCGCCCGTCGCTGACCAAGGCCGAGGTCACCGCGGTCAACAAGCGCCTGCGGGCGCTGGGCTCGGCGCCCATGCCAGTACCGAAGGGCATCGACCCCATGCGCGCGCGCCCCGACCGCAAGGGCCTGCGCGGCCGCTGACCTCTCCCCCGCTCCGCACCTCTCGCAAGACTCGGGGTTTCGGGGCACGCCGTGGCCCCAAGTCTTCGAAGACGTGCAGGATCGCGAACCTGCGCCAAGCCTTTGCCTGGCCTTCACACCAGGACACACGGACGTAACCCGCGGCGGTTTCACTGGGGCGTGTCACTTTCCTGGCACCCCAGCCACCGACCGCGGGAGGACGACATGGCGACTGCGATGACCACCCCACAGGCCCTGCGCGTCATGGGTGTCTGGGTGCGCCGGGCCGACGCGCTGCTCGCCCAGGGTGGGTTCGCCAACGCCGCGCGCGCCGTCGCCGACGAGCGCGCACGAGCCGAGGCGACCGCCCGCGACCTCGCCGCGCTCGAGCTCGGTCAGCCGGCGCTACCGGAAGCCAGCTGAGCGTCCACCACCCGACCCCGCCGTCCGGTCGCCAGCTCGACGGCGTGCCCGATCGCGGCGGGCAGCTCGCCGTGGACGTTCCCGCGGCGCTCGAGCAGCTCCAGCGCGCCGACGGTGCGCAGCAGCCGCAGGTGCTGCAGGCTCGCCACCTTCAGCACCACCGCGATCCCCCGGCCGTCGAGCTCCTCGACGATCTCGCCCACGGCGCGGGCGCCGGTGGCGTCCAGCATCGCCAGGTTGCCGAGCCGCAGGACGACGACCCGCACGTCCGCGACGTCGGTGAGCTGCCCCAGGAACCGGCCGCTGGCGGCGAAGAACAGCGGACCGTCGACCCGGTACACCAACACGTGGCGGCGCAGCAGCTCGTGCTCCTCGGGCGGGGCGATCTCGAGCGCCACCTCGTCCTCGACGACACGTGAGGTCTGCGCGAGCTTGGCCAGCGCGACCACGACCGCGACGGCCACGCCGATCTCGACCGCGATCACGAGGTCGAGCAGCACGGTGGCGGCCGCCGTCACCACGAACACCGCCGCGTCAGTGCGCGTCGAGCGCAGGACGGCGACGACCACGTGCCGCTCGACCATGCGGTAGGCCGTGACCAGCAGGACGCCCGCCAGCGCGACGAGCGGTATCCGCCCGACGAGGCCGGCGGCCAGACCCATGAGCGCGACGAGCACGAGCGCGTGCGTCAGCGCGGCTACGCGCGTGCGGGCGCCCGTCCGCGCGTTGACCGCCGTGCGGGCCAGCGCACCGGTCGCCGGCAGGCCGCCGAACAGGCCCGAGGCGACGTTGGCCAGCCCCTGCCCGACCAGCTCGCGGTCGGGATCGTGGCGGCCGGCGTCGGTCATGCCGTCGGCGACGCGCGCGGAGAGCAGGCTCTCCAGGGCAGCCAGCGCGGCCACGACGAGGGCGGCGCGCAGCAGCCCGGGCAGTGCGGCGACGTCGGGCAGCGAGGGCAGCGGGAGCGTGCGCGGGATGGCGCCGATGCGCGCGAGGTCCGTGCCGCTGAGCTCGGCCACGCCGGTGACGATCGCCACTGCCAGCAGGCCGGCGGGCAGGGAGCGGTGCAGGCGCGGGAGGCCGGCGGTGAGTGCGACCGCCAGCAGGAGCAGCCCGAGCACCGCCCAGCTCGGATGCGCCGCGAAGCGGGCGACGGCACGCAGCGCCACCAGCGCGGCGTTCTCGCCGTCCGGGCGGTCGACGCCGATGGCCATGGGCACCTGCTGAGCGGCGATCACCACGGCGATGCCGAAGGTGAAACCCTCGACCACCGGCCAGGGCACGAGGCCGATGAGGCGGCCCAGCCCGAGCACGCCGGCAGCGGCGACGCCGACGCCGGCGAGCACCGCGATGGCCGCGACGGCCCCGACGCCCTGCTCGGCGACGATGGGCACCAGCACGACCGTCATGGCCCCCGTCGGTCCGGAAACCTGCAGGTGCGAGCCGCCGAAGACGGCGGCTACGGCGCCGGCGACCACGGCGGTGACGAGCCCGGCGGCCGCACCGACGCCGGAGGCGACGCCGAACGCCAGGGCCAAGGGCAGCGCCACGACGGCCACGGTGATGCCGGCGAGCAGGTCCGCCGTCCAGCCGTTGCGAAGTCCGGTGTAGTCCGCCGAGCGTGGGAGCAAGCCGCGGACGCGGGCGCCAGCGCTCATCGGCGCGCTGTCGTGCGGCTCGTCGGCTCGTCCTCGAGCCCGCTCAGCAGCTGCTGTCCCTCGCGCAGGCCGGTGACGAGCAGCTGCTTGGCCACGGCCAGCAGCTGCGACGTCCGCGGGTCACGCAGCGAGTAGTAGACGGTCGACCGCTCGCGTCGCGCGGTGACCACGCCCGCCCGGCGCAGCACGGCGAGCTGCTGCGACAGGTGCGACAGCTCGACGTCGAGCAGCTCGGCCAGCTCGCCGACCGGCCGCTCCCCCTGCACCAGCTCCTCGAGAACCCGGACGCGGATGGGGTGGGCCAGCGCCTTGAACAGCTCGGCCTTGAGCTCGGCGACGGGCGCATCACGCAGCGGCATGGCTCGATGGTCCGACTATTTGACAGATCCGTCAAGTCACCAAACCTCGCACCTCTCCGAAGAGTCGGGGTGACAAGGCGCCGTCAGACCCCGGGTCTTCCACGAGGTGCGGGGGTCGGTCAGATGCGGCGGAGCACGGTGCCGATGAGCCGGTCGTGCATACCGCGCTGGTCGCGGTCCCAGATCAGGGCGGGTACGGCGAGCGAGAGCAGGACGGCGCGCCCCAGCGCCCGCACTGGGCCCGCCGCGGTGCCGTCGAGCCGGACGACGCGCAGCCCGAGCAGCATGTGCCCGAGCGAGCCACCGAGCGTCGCCACCAGCAGCACCTGCTCGAGCGCGAACACGCCCAGGGTCGTCCACTCCTGGCCACCCAGCAGCCCGCGCGCCACCAGCAGGCTGAGGCCCCAGTCGACGCACAGCGCCAGCAGCCGCCGTCCGAACCGCGCGATGGACCCCGGGCCCGACTGCGGCAGGCCGAGCCGGCGTCCGGGGTAGTCGTCTTCGGCCCGCGTCGCCGCGGCCGGACCCTCGAGCCACGAGCCGACGGCCTCGCGGCGAGCTGAGCGGCGCTGTGCCATGGGAGCCAGGGTACGCGGGCGCCGTCCGTGAGATTTCACGCACCGGACATGCCCGGCCCGCCACGTAACGTCGGTGAAACACTTGGGACACTGTCGAGAAACCGCCCCTGCCTAACGTACGACGAGTCAGCACGACGACCGCGTGCGCCATCGAGGAGGATGAATGTTTAGCAACGCCGACGAGGTCATGAAGTTCATCAAGGACGAAGACGTCAAGTTCGTCGACGTGCGCTTCTGCGACCTCCCGGGCGTCATGCAGCACTTCAACGTGCCGGCGGCCTCGGTGAACGCCGACTTCTTCCGTGAGGGCCAGATGTTCGACGGCTCCTCGATCCGCGGGTTCCAGGCGATCCACGAGTCCGACATGAAGCTCATCCCCGACGTCACCACGGCGTACGTCGACCCGTTCCGCACCGAGAAGACGCTGAACCTCAACTTCTCGATCGTCGACCCGTTCACCGACGAGCCCTACACGCGCGACCCGCGGCAGGTGGCGGCCAAGGCCGAGGCGTACATGCGCTCCACCGGCATCGCCGACACGGCGTTCTTCGCGCCCGAGGCCGAGTTCTACGTGTTCGACGACGTGCGGTTCGAGACCAAGCAGAACGCCAGCTACTACTACATCGACTCCATCGAGGGCGCCTGGAACACCGGCCGCGTCGAGGAGGGCGGCAACCTCGGTCACAAGACCCCCTACAAGGGCGGGTACTTCCCGGTGCCGCCGGTCGACCACTTCGCCGACCTGCGCGACCAGATCTGCCTCGAGCTCGACCGCCTCGGTCTGGAGGTCGAGCGGTCGCACCACGAGGTGGGCACCGCCGGCCAGGCCGAGATCAACTACCGCTTCGACACCCTCGGCAAGTCCGCCGACAAGGTCATGCTCTTCAAGTACGTCGTGAAGAACGTCGCGCACCGCCACGGCAAGACGGCCACGTTCATGCCGAAGCCGGTGTTCGGCGACAACGGGTCGGGCATGCACGTGCACCAGTCGCTGTGGAAGGACGGCGACCCGCTGTTCTTCGACGAGCGTGGCTACGGCGGCCTCTCGGACACCGCGCGCTGGTACATCGGCGGCCTGCTCAAGCACGCGCCGTCCCTGCTGGCCTTCACCAACCCGACGGTCAACTCCTACCACCGCCTGGTGCCGGGCTACGAGGCTCCCGTCAACCTGGTCTACTCGGCCCGCAACCGCTCCGCCTGCGTGCGCATCCCGATCACCGGGTCGAACCCGAAGGCCAAGCGCATCGAGTTCCGGGTGCCCGACCCGTCGAGCAACCCGTACCTCGCCTTCTCGGCGATGCTCATGGCCGG
>JBQCES010000121.1:0-7297 GCA_051960055.1 Angustibacter sp.
CACTACTCCCTCGTCTCTCGCGAGGTCATCGCCGACAGCGTCGAGACCGTGATGCAGGCCGAGCGGCTCGACGGCTCGGTGCTGCTCGCCGGGTGCGACAAGTCCCTGCCGGGCATGCTCATGGCCGCCGCCCGGCTCGACCTCGCGAGCGTGTTCCTCTACGCCGGCTCGATCCTGCCGGGCATCGCGAAGCTGTCGGACGGCAGCGAGCGCGAGGTCACGATCATCGACGCCTTCGAGGCCGTCGGCGCGTGCGCTCGCGGCCTGATCCCGCGCGAGGACGTCGACGCCATCGAGCGGGCGATCTGCCCCGGCGAGGGTGCGTGCGGGGGCATGTACACGGCCAACACCATGGCCAGCGCGGCCGAGGCGCTCGGCATGTCGCTGCCCGGCAGCGCGGCGCCCCCCGCCACCGACCGCCGTCGCGACGGCTACGCCCGGCGCTCGGGTGCCGCGGTGGTCGAGCTGCTGCGCCAGGGCATCACCGCCCGCCAGATCCTCACCCGCGAGGCCTTCGAGAACGCCATCGCCGTCGTCATGGCGTTCGGCGGCTCCACCAACGCGGTGCTGCACCTGCTCGCCATCGCCCACGAGGCCGAGGTCGAGCTCTCGCTCGAGGACTTCCGGCGGATCGGCGCCCAGGTGCCGCACCTGGCCGACGTCAAGCCGTTCGGCAGCTTCGTGATGAAGGACGTCGACCACGTCGGCGGCGTGCCGGTGGTCATGAAGGCGCTGCTCGACGCCGGCCTGCTGCACGGCGACGTCCTCACCGTCACCGGCAAGACGATGGCCGAGAACCTCGCCGACATCGCCCCGCCGGACGTCGACGGCAAGGTGCTGCGCGCCATGAACGCGCCGATCCACCGCACCGGCGGCATCACCATCCTGCACGGCTCGCTGGCGCCCGAGGGAGCGGTCGTCAAGAGCGCCGGCTTCGACGAGGACGTGTTCGAGGGCACGGCCCGGGTGTTCGACGGCGAGCGCGCGGCCATGGACGCCGTCGAGGACGGCACGCTCGGTGCCGGCGACGTCTGCGTCATCCGCTACGAGGGGCCCAAGGGCGGCCCGGGCATGCGCGAGATGCTCGCCGTCACCGGTGCCATCAAGGGCGCGGGGCTGGGCAAGGACGTGCTGCTGCTCACCGACGGGCGCTTCAGTGGCGGCACCACCGGGCTGTGCGTCGGCCACGTCGCCCCCGAGGCGGTCGACGGCGGCCCCATCGCGTTCGTGCGCGACGGCGACCGCATCCGGCTCGACGTGGCCGCCGGCCGGCTCGACCTGCTCATCGACGACGCCGAGCTCGAGCAGCGGCGCCAGGGCTGGACGCCGCCGCCGCCCAAGCACGAGCGCGGTGTGCTCGCCAAGTACTACCGGTTGGTCGGCTCGGCGGCGCAGGGCGCCGTCTGCCACTGACCGCCGCGGTGGTTCTGGCGCGGTGGCACCCTGCTCCAATCTGGTTGGAGCTGGGGCACCCCGCTCCAACGGCTCGTTGGAGTAGAACGCCCCACACGCAGCAGGTGGGCCGCGCGCACTTGGGGAGGATCACTCCGACGACGGTCTGGTGCGGGGGCACCCAGCTCCAACGGGATTGGAGCAGGGTGCCACCGCGCCAATTCGGGGACGAGGTCGGGAGGGTCCACAGAATGGACCGGCGTCCCGAGATGCGAGACGAAGGGGGGTGCCGGTTGACGCGACGTGAGGCGGGGGAGAAGGTGAGACCGTGCGTTCGTCGCTCGTACTCGAACAGCGCGCTGTCTAGCCGGGTCACCGGCTCCGGACCGCGCGCAACCCCTCGCTGTGCCCACCACGGGCCGAGGGGTTTTTTCGTTGTCGGGCCAGGAACACCACCATCAGCACCACCATCAGCAACTCGAGCAGAACGGGTGAGGACGTGAGCGCAGCAGGCGAGGCCGGCAGCGGCACCGAGCGTCCCGCGAGCCCGGCGGACGTCGCCGGAACCCTCTCGCGGGGACGCACCACGATGACCGGGGCGCAGAGCCTCGTCCGGTCGCTCGAGCACGCGGGCGTAGAGCTCGTCTTCGGCATCCCCGGCGGGGCGATCCTGCCGGCGTACGACCCCTTGCTGGACTCGGCGTCCGTGCGGCACGTCCTCGTCCGCCACGAGCAGGGCGCCGGCCACGCCGCGCAGGGCTACGCCGCCGCCACCGGCCGCGTCGGCGTCTGCATGGCGACGTCGGGCCCGGGCGCCACGAACCTCGTGACGCCGATCGCCGACGCCTACATGGACTCGGTGCCGATGGTGGCGATCACCGGCCAGGTGTCGTCGTCCGCGATCGGCACGGACGCGTTCCAGGAAGCCGACATCCGCGGCATCACCATGCCGATCACGAAGCACAACTACCTCGTGACCGACCCGGCCGAGATCCCGCAGGCCATCGCCGAGGCCTCCCACATCGCCGGCACCGGCCGACCGGGCCCGGTGCTGGTCGACATCAGCAAGGACGCGCTGCAGGCGACGACGCAGTTCCACTGGCCGGAGCGCGTCGAGCTGGCGGGCTACCGTCCGGTCACCCGACCGCACGGCAAGCAGGTGCGCGAGGCCGCGCGGCTCATCACCGAGGCGCGGCGCCCAGTGCTGTACGTCGGCGGCGGCGTGATCCGCGCCCGGGCGAGCGCCGAGCTGCGCCGGCTCGTCGACGACACCAACATCCCGGTCGTCACGACGCTCATGGCCCGCGGCGCGCTGCCCGACAGCCACCCGGCCAACCTCGGCATGCCGGGCATGCACGGCACCGTGGCGGCCGTGACGGCGCTGCAGCGTTCCGACCTGATCATCAGCCTGGGCGCGCGGTTCGACGACCGCGTCACCGGCCAGCTGTCGACCTTCGCGCCGCACGCCAAGGTGATCCACGCCGACATCGACCCGGCCGAGATCAGCAAGAACCGCATGGCCGACGTCCCGATCGTCGGTGACGCGCGCGAGGTCATCCGCGAGCTCGTGGCGGCGTTGTCGGGCGAGCGGCAGGCCGGCCGCATCGGCGACTACGCCGGCTGGTGGCGCGAGGTCGACGGCTGGCGCGAGACCTATCCGCTGGGCTACACCACGCCGGACGACGGCACGCTCGCTCCGCAGTACGTCATCCAGCGCCTGGGTGAGCTGAGCGGGCCCGACACGATCTTCACCTCCGGCGTCGGCCAGCACCAGATGTGGGCCGCGCAGTTCATCTCGTACGAGCAGCCGGGCACGTGGCTGAACTCAGGTGGGCTCGGCACGATGGGGTACTCCGTCCCAGCGGCCATGGGCGCCAAGGCCGGCCGGCCCGACCGCACCGTGTGGGCGATCGACGGCGACGGCTGCTTCCAGATGACCAACCAGGAGCTCGCCACCTGCACGATCAACGACATCCCGATCAAGGTGGCGGTGATCAACAACTCCAGTCTCGGCATGGTGCGTCAGTGGCAGACGCTGTTCTACGGCGAGCGCTACAGCAACACCGACCTGCACACCGGTGCGGCGCGGCGGATCCCGGACTTCGTCAAGCTCGCCGACGCCTACGGCTGCGCGGGCCTGCGCTGCGACCGGCCCGAGGACGTCGACGCCACGATCGAGCAGGCGATGGCGATCAACGACCGACCGGTGGTGGTCGACTTCGTCGTCCACCGCGACGCGATGGTGTGGCCGATGGTGCCCGCCGGCGTCAGCAACGACCAGATCCAGGTGGCGCGGGGCATGAGCCCGACGTGGGACAGGGAGGACTGACATGTCGAGGCACACGCTCTCGGTGCTGGTGGAGGACCGCCCCGGCGTCCTGGCTCGCATCGCAGGTCTGTTCTCTCGCAGGGGTTTCAACATCGAGTCCCTCGCAGTGGGCCCCACCGAGCACGACGACGTCTCGCGCATGACGGTGGTGGTCGACGTCGAGGACCTCCCGCTCGAGCAGGTCACCAAGCAGCTCAACAAGCTCGTCGAGGTGATCAAGGTGGTCGAGCTCGAGCCGGCCGCCTCCGTGCAGCGCGAGCTGCTGCTCGTCAAGGTCCGTGCTGATCTGCAGACCCGCTCGCACGTGCTCGAGACCGTGCAGCTGTTCCGCGCCAAGGTCGTCGACGTCTCGACCGACGCCGTCACGATCGAGGCCACCGGCAACGCCGAGAAGCTCGCCGCGCTGCTGCGGGTGCTCGAGCCGTTCGGCGTCCGCGAGCTCGTGCAGTCGGGCATGGTCGCGGTCGGCCGCGGCGCCCGCAGCATGAGCGACCGCGCGCTGCGCACCGCCTGACCTCCGTGCACCTGTGTCCTGACTTCCCCTGATTTCCCTGCTACGCAACGAAACTCACCGAAGGAGCGCCCACCGTGGCCGAGATGTACTACGACGACGACGCCGACCTGGCCGCGATCGCCGACCGCAAGGTCGCGGTGATCGGCTACGGCAGCCAGGGCCACGCCCACGCGCTCAACCTGCGCGACAGCGGGGTCGACGTCCGCGTCGGTCTGCCCGAGGGCAGCCGCAGCCGGGCCAAGGCCGAGGCCGAGGGTCTGCGGGTCGTCGACCCCGCCACGGCAGCCGCCGAGGCCCAGGTGATCGTGATCCTCACGCCCGACCACGTGCAGCGGCACGTCTACACCGAGGCCATCGAGCCGAACCTGTCTGCGGGCAAGACGCTGCTGTTCGGCCACGGCTTCAACATCCGCTTCGGCTACATCACGGCGCCGGACGGTGTCGACGTCGTCATGGTGGCGCCCAAGGGCCCGGGTCACCTCGTGCGCCGCGAGTACAGCGACGGCCGCGGTGTGCCGGTGCTCGTGGCCGTCGAGAAGGACGCCAGCGGCTCGGCGTGGCCGCTCACCCTCGCCTACGCCAAGGCCATCGGCGGCCTGCGCGCCGGCGGGATCAAGACGACGTTCACCGAGGAGACCGAGACCGACCTCTTCGGCGAGCAGGCCGTGCTGTGCGGCGGGGTCTCGCGCCTGGTGCAGTCGGGCTTCGAGGTGCTCACCGAGGCCGGCTACCAGCCCGAGGTCGCGTACTTCGAGTGCCTGCACGAGCTCAAGCTGATCGTCGACCTGATGTACGAGGGCGGCATCGCCAAGCAGCGCTGGAGCGTCTCGGACACGGCCGAGTACGGCGACTACGTCTCCGGCCCACGCGTCATCGACGACTCGGTGAAGGAGCGCATGAAGGACGTCCTGGGTGACATCAAGGACGGCACCTTCGCCGCGCGCTTCATCGCCGACCAGGACGCCGGAGCGCCCGAGTTCGCCCGGCTGCGGGCCGAGGGGGAGCAGCACCCGATCGAGAACACCGGGCGCCAGCTGCGCGGCCTCATGGCCTGGGTCAAGAGCACCGACGACGACTACACGGAGGGCACCGCCGCACGCTGATCTGCCGGTGGGCCGTTCGTCTCAGGTTCCGGGAACCGCGTGCCGATACGTGGACGTCCGAGTATCCTGAGCAGGACACGAGCGCGGAGCCCATCCTTCGACACCGCGCGGACGGCACGACGACCCACTGGCGGTGATCCCGCCCTCGAGGTCGACGGGCCGCAGGGCAGCCGATCGGCGCCCACCACGATCACGCTCGTCACGAAGGAACGCATCATGAGCGAGGCCGAGGAGTACGCCCGCCGGGCGCTGCAGGAGTCGATGGACCTGCGCGACCAGGGCCACAGCGACGACTGACCGACAGTCACCACGAACGGGCCGTCCCCCACGGGGGACGGCCCGTTCGGCGTCCTCGGCCGTTTGGCCCACTCGCACGGGTCAATCTGGGCGATTCGCGCGCCGATAGGACCACGAAGGCTCTATGTTCCCCACGCGTAGTCGTTTCGGCGGGGGACGAGGGTCCACCGCGGGCGCCACCAGCGGTGGGCCGCCAACGGGCTCGGGGCTACGTCTTGAGGAGAATTCGGTGTCGACCACCCCACGCACGAGGCGTAGCCCGCAGCTGCGCCTGGTCGTCGCCTCCAGCGCGGTCGCGGCAGTCGCTGCCGCCGCGCTGAGCGCGACCCCGGCCGTCGCCTCGACGGCCTCGACGGCCTCGACGGCCCCGTCGTCGTTGACGTCGTCGACGTCGCACGCGCAGGGGCGGCAGTCGCTGCGCGAGGCCGCCCAGAAGGCCGCGGCCACGGCCCGCCGGCGCGCGGCGGGTTCGGTGAACCCGTCGCTGCTGAACCCGCTGGCCAAGGGCAGCGGGTCGGTGTCCGAGCGCCCGCAGGCCCTGCCGACCCGGGGCCCGGTGCAGGTGATGCTGGAGCTCGATGACGCACCCACCATCGCCGTCTACCGCAGCACGCTGCCCCGCGGCGGCGGCGCCGCCCGGAGCGCGGCGATCCGCCAGACCCGCGAGGTCAAGGCGGCGCAGCACGCGGTGGAGCGCGCCTTCAGCCGCTCGGCCACGAAGGCCCGCACGCTGTACCGCACGCACGCCGCCTACGCGGGTGTGGCCATCAGCACCGACGCGTCCCGGCTGCCGGCCCTGGCCGCCCTGCCGGGCGTCAAGGCGATCCACCGCCTGACGCCGAAGTCGTTCAAGAACAGCACCACCGTGCCCATGATCGGGGCGGGCTCGGTGTGGTCGGGGACCTCGAAGAACACCGGCGCCGGTGTGCGCATCGGCATCATCGACACCGGCGTCGACTACACCCACAAGAACTTCGGCGGCGCCGGCACCACCGCCGCCTACAAGACCGCCCACGACCACGAGGCCGACGCCGTCTCCTGGCCGCAGGGCGCCGTCGTCGGCGGGTACGACTTCGTCGGCGACAAGTACTACCCGAACCCGCTGCTCGACACTGGCAAGCCGAACCCGGACTACGAGCCGAGCCCGTCGCCGGACGCCAACCCGCTCGACTGCGAGGGCCACGGATCCCACGTCGCGGGCAGCGCGGCCGGGCGCGGTGTCACCAGCGCCGACCAGACCTACGCCGGCCCGTGGGTGTCCGGCCTGAAGCCGAGCGACTTCCGCATCGGCCCGGGCGTCGCGCCGCAGGCCTCGATCTACGCGCTCAAGGTCTTCGGCTGCGAGGGTTCCACCAACGTCGTCGCCGAGGCGCTCGACTGGGCCGCCGACCCGAACGGCGACGGTGACGTCTCCGACCACCTGGACGTCGTGAACATGTCGCTCGGCGGCGACTTCGCCTCGCCCGACGACCCCGACGCGGTCGCCAGCAACAACCTGTCGGCCATCGGCACGATCGTGGTGGCGGCTGCGGGCAACGCCGGCGACGTCACGGACGTCGCACGCTCCCCACGCAACCCGGCCCCGGTGATCGGCGGCGCGGCGTCCGACGACCCAGTCGACGTCCACGACCGTCTGAAGAACGACCCGCCCGCCGGGCAGGA
>JBQCES010000122.1:0-3261 GCA_051960055.1 Angustibacter sp.
GGCCGAGCCGTCCTCGTTCCCCTCGATGTGCGGCTCGAGGTGGGCGACCGCGGCCTTCATGACCTCGGCCGACTGCAGCACGAAGGGCAGCTGCATCTCGCCGCGGCCGAACAGCTCGCCGACGACGCGCATGCCCTCGAGCAGGTTGTCGTTGATGATGTCGAGCGCCGCCTGGCCCGACTCCAGCGCCTCGTCGAGATCGTCTTCCAGCCCCTTGCGCTCACCGTCGACGATGCGGCGAGCCAGTCGCTCGGCCAGGGGCAGCGCCGCGAGCTCCTCGGCGCGCCCGGCGCGCAGGGACGCCGAGTCGACGCCCTCGAAGAGGTCGAGGAACCGCTGCAGGGGGTCGTACTCGAGGCGCCCGGACGACGGGTCGTCGTCGACCCAGCGACGGCGGTCGTGCACGAGGTCGAGCGCCACCTGGCGCTGCTCGTCGTCGATCTTGCTCATCGGCAAGATCTTGGCGGCGTGCACGATCGCGGAGTCGAGACCGGCCTTGAGGCACTCGTGCAGGAACACCGAGTTGAGCACGACGCGCGCGGCGGGGTTGAGCCCGAAGGAGATGTTCGACAGGCCCAGGGTCGTCTGCACGTCCGGGAACCGTCGCTTGAGCTCGGCGATGGCCGCGATCGTCTCGAGCCCGTCGCGCCGCGTCTCCTCCTGCCCGGTGGCGATCGGGAAGGTCAGGCAGTCGACGACGATGTCGGACGTCGCCATGCCCCACTCGCCCGTGAGCGACTCGATCAGCCGGGTGGCGACGGCCACCTTGTGGTTGCGGGTGCGCGCCTGACCCTGCTCGTCGATCGTGAGCGCCACGACGGCCGCCCCGTGCTCGCGCACCAGCGGCATGATGCGGGCGAAGCGGCTACCCGGGCCGTCGCCGTCCTCGTAGTTCACCGAGTTCACGACCGCGCGGCCGCCGATGAGCTCGAGGCCGGCCTCGATCACCGCGGGCTCGGTGGAGTCGATCACGAGCGGCAGGGTCGAGCTGGTGGCCAGGCGGCTGACCACGGACTTGATGTCGGCCACGCCGTCGCGACCGACGTAGTCGACGCAGACGTCGAGCAGGTGCGCGCCGTCGCGCGTCTGGGCGCGCGCGATCTCGACGCACTCGTCCCACCGCTCGGCCAGCATCGCCTCGCGGAAGGCCTTGGAGCCGTTGGCGTTCGTGCGCTCGCCGATCGACAGGTACGCCGTGTCCTGGCGGAACGGCACGTGCTGGTAGAGGCTCGCGACGCCGGGCTCGGGGCGTGGGCGGCGCGGGGCCACGGGACGCCCGCGGACGGCGTCCACGACCTGGCGCAGGTGCTCAGGGGTCGTGCCGCAGCACCCACCGACCAGCCCCAGCCCGAACTCGCGGGTGAACTGCTCGTGCGCGGCGGCGAGCTCGGCCGGCGTCAGCGGGTAGTAGGCGCCGTCACGTGAGAGCTGCGGCAGGCCGGCGTTCGGCATCGCGGTGACCGGGATGCGGGCGTGCTTGGCGAGGTGGCGCAGGTGCTCGCTCATCTCGCTCGGGCCGGTGGCGCAGTTCAGGCCGATGGCGTCGATACCCAGCGGCTCGAGGGCGGCGAGGGCCGCGGCGATCTCGCTGCCCAGCAGCATCGTGCCCGTGGTCTCGACCGTCACCTGCACCAGCACGGGGACGTCGGTGCCGGCGTCCTGCAGCGCGCGGCGGGTGCCGATCACGGCGGCCTTGGCCTGCAGGAGGTCCTGCGAGGTCTCGATGAGCACCGCGTCGACGCCGCCCGCCACCAGGCCCGCGGCCTGGATCTCGTAGGCGTCACGCAGGGCCGCGAAGTCGACGTGCCCGAGGGAGGGCAGCTTGGTGCCGGGACCCATCGACCCGAGCACGAAGCGCGGGTGGTGCTCGTTCGACCACGCGTCGGCGGCCTCGCGGGCCACCTGCGCGCCGGCCTTGGCGAGCTCGTGGATGCGGTCGCTGATGCCGTACTCGCCGAGGTTGGCGAGGTTGGCGCCGAAGGTGTTGGTCTCGATCGCGTCGACACCGACCGCGAGGTACTCCTCGTGCACCGACCGGACGATGTCGGGCCGGGTGACGTTGAGCACCTCGTTGCAGCCCTCGTGGCCGTCGAAGTCGTCGAGCGTCGGATCGGCTGCCTGCAGCATCGTGCCCATCGCGCCGTCAGCGACGAGCACCTGCTGGTGCAGCAAGGAACGGAACAGGTCGGAGCGGCTGCTCATGAGAGACCTTCGAGGTACGTGGCGCGGTACACGGGCAGGTCCGAGTCTAGGCAGCCGTCCACCGATCGGCGCAGGCGGCCGCATGCCGGACTCTCTGGGGAGCCGGAGGAACTAGGCTGATGGCCGGAGACGTACGGCGCGTCACCACCGACCGCGACGCGGCCGGGGACCTCGGGGAGGCAGACGTGATCGAGCTGACGCAGTGGCCCTCCCTCACCGACCCCGTGATGATCGCGGCGTTCGAGGGCTGGAACGACGCCGGTGAGGCGGCCACGTCGGCGCTGGAGCACCTCGCGCGGGTCTGGGGCGCCGAGCCGTTCGCCGCGCTCGACCCCGAGGACTACTACGACTTCCAGGTCAACCGGCCCACGGTCGCGCGCGACGCCGACGGTGAGCGCCGGATCACCTGGCCCACCACGCGGCTGCTGGCGGCCCACGTGCCGTCGCTCGGCCGCGACGTCGTGCTCGTCGACGGGATCGAGCCGTCGATGCGCTGGCGCTCCTTCGTCATCGAGCTGCTCGAGGCGGCCGACCGGCTCGGCGTGACCGCGGTCGTCACCGTCGGGGCCCTGCTGGCCGACGTCCCGCACACGCGACCGATCCCGGTCAACGGCACCAGCGACGACGACGAGCTGCTGCGTCAGGCCGGGATCGAGCGGTCGACGTACGAAGGCCCCACCGGCATCGTGGGTGTGCTGAGCGATGCCGCGACCCAGGCCGACCTGCCGTCGGTGTCGCTCTGGGCGGCTGTGCCGCACTACGCCGGCGGCGGCCCCTCCCCCAAGGCCAGCCTCGCGCTGCTGCGCCGGATCGAGGAGCTGCTCGACGTGACGGTCGACCTCGAGGACCTGCCCGACCAGGCGCACGCGTGGGAGCACGGCGTCGACGAGCTGGCCGAGGGCGACAGCGAGGTGAGCGAGTACGTGCGCGCCCTCGAGGAGGCCAAGGACACCAGCGAGCTGCCCGAGGCGTCCGGTGAGGCGATCGCGCTGGAGTTCGAGCGCTACCTGCGCCGGCGCGACGACGAACCGCCCCGCCGCGGCTGACTCAGCGCGCGTG
>JBQCES010000123.1:0-2860 GCA_051960055.1 Angustibacter sp.
GAGTCGAGCTTGCCGAAGATCTCGCGCTTGAGGTCGAGGTGCTCGGGCACCGCCTCGACCACCAGGTCGCAGTCGGCCAGGTCGTCGAGGCTGCCGGCGAACCGCACGCGGCCGATGAGCTCGGCCTGCTCGGCCTCGGTCAGCTTGCCGCGGGCCACGGCGCGGCCGGTGGAGTGCTCGAGGTGAGCGCGACCGCGCTCGAGCCCGGCCTCGTCGGCCTCCACCGCGCAGACCTGCAGGCCGTTGCGGGCGAAGACCTCCACGATCCCGGCGCCCATCGTGCCGAGTCCCACCACACCGATCGTGCTCAGCTCACGCGCCATCGCGTCCGTGCCTCCGCGTCGTCTCGTCGTCTCAGGGGCGGCACGCCGGACGGCCGCGCTGCCCAGAGCATCCTCGCAGAGCGCGGACGCCGGTCCCACACGTCGTGACGTACGCCACCTGCCCGATATGGGCCATGCTGGCGCGGTGACCAGCCCTGAGCAGACGAGCCCCGAGCAGACGAGGCCCGAGCAGACGAGGCCCGACCGGTACGCCGCGGGGCGCCGCCTGCCGCGCTGGGTCACTGTGATGCTCGTGCTGCTCACGGTGCTACTGCTGGCGGTGCTCGCCGCGTTCGGGCTGTTCGTGTGGGCCTTCTCCGGTGGCTGGGACGGCTTGCGCGGCCAGGCCGAGCCGAGCGACCGCGAGGTGGTCAGTGCGCGCCATGACGCTCGCGACGAGCTGACGGCCCTGACCGCCGACGTGCTGCGCAGCGTGCCGGGCACGGAGCTGGCCCGCGTGCGCTTCGACCAGTGCCAGCACGGCCAGAACAACTGGAAGATCCACGACGGCTACACGCTGCGCTGCGAGCTGGCCGACTCCGTCGCGCTGGCCCCGAGCAGCGACGACGTGAGCGCGGTGGCAGGGCAGGTCGACGCCGCGCTGCGAGCAGCCGGGTGGGCCCCCGTGGGGTCGCTCAACGAGCTGAGCCAGCCGGCGACCCCCGACCACACCTACCTGCGCTCGGAGCGCACCGGCACCTACTCGAAGGGCCGCGCCGGGCGCCTGGAGCTACGCGTCGGCGTGAGCCGTCGAGCGCTGACGCCGGTGTCGGGCGACCTGCCGTACGACCCGTCGGTGAACGTCGAGGGCGATCTCGGCGCCTACCGGCGGGCGGCGGGGTCGCCGTACGGCGGCGCCGCCGACCCCGGCGCGATGCGCGAGCCGCGGGTCGTCGTCCACCCGTCGGTGCGGTACTTCGAGGACGACTGACCACCGTTAGGCTGCCCCGGTGCGCCTGGTCATCGCCCGTTGCTCGGTCGACTACGTCGGCCGTCTCACCGCCCACCTGCCGCTCGCGACCCGGCTCCTGCTGGTCAAGGCCGACGGCAGCGTGCTGGTGCACTCCGACGGCGGTTCCTACAAACCGCTCAACTGGATGAGCCCACCGTGCACCCTCGCGGTCGGCGAGCCGTCGGACGCCGACCGCACCCAGGGCGTCGAGCTGCTCTGGACGGTGCAGCACACCAAGACCGGTGACAACCTGCAGATCCGCATCCACGAGGTGCTGCACGACTCCGCGCACGAGCTCGGCGTCGACCCGGGGCTGGTCAAGGACGGCGTCGAGGCCCACCTCCAGCAGCTGCTCGCAGAGCAGATCCACATGCTCGGCGAGGGCTACACCCTCGTGCGGCGTGAGTACATGACGGCGATCGGCCCGGTCGACATCCTCTGCCGCGACGGGTCCGGCGGCTCGGTCGCCGTCGAGATCAAGCGTCGCGGCGAGATCGACGGGGTCGAGCAGCTGACGCGCTACCTCGAGCTGATGAACCGCGACCCGCTGCTGGCCCCGGTGACCGGCGTCTTCGCGGCGCAGGAGATCAAGCCGCAGGCCCGCACCCTGGCGACCGACCGCGGCATCCGCTGCGTCACCCTCGACTACACGGCCCTGCGCGGCCTGGACGACGTCGAGTCGCGGCTGTTCTGAACGCGTGGCTGACCGGCGTCTCGCACGGGTACGTTCGGCGACATGACCGACGACGGCCCGCGGCGGCGTGACGACCGAGAGGAGTCACACGACGAGAAGATGGACCGCAACTGGAACGAGCTGCTCCAGGAGCTGCGGGTCAGCCAGACCGGCGTGCAGATCCTGGCCGGCTTCCTGCTCACACTGCCGTTCCAGCAACGGTTCACCCAGCTCGGCACGACGACGCGCACGCTCTACCTCGTCACCGTGGTGGTCGCCTGCGTGTCGACGCTGCTGCTCGTGACACCGGTTGTGCTGCACCGAGCGCTGTTCCGCCGCCACGCCAAGGAGACGCTCGTGCGCGCGGCCGACCGGCTCGCCCGCGCCGGCCTCATGGCGCTGGGCGTCACCGTGAGCGGTGTGGTGACCCTCGTGTTCACCGTGGTGCTCGGCGGATGGGGCGGGGCCGTCGCGGGTGTGCTGCTGCTGCTCGCGCTGGGCGCGTCGTGGTGGCTGCTGCCCTCGCGGCTGCGCGCGCGACTGTGACGACGCACCCGCCGCGAGCGGGAACCTCGGCCGGCGCTCAGCCCAGGTAGAGCGAGGAGTCGACGCGCGCGGTCGTCACGACCACCGACCGCGGACGCCGGTCGGCCCGGCACTGCGCCTCCAGGGCGCGCTCCTCGGCGCTGTCCCGGAGGTCGGCGCCCGCGCCCGCGTCCGGTGCCGCGGAACCGGAGCCGACCGAAACCTCGGTATGCAGCTCGCCCACCTGAACGCTCACCGGTTCAGCCTGGCCGCGAGGGCGTCACCGGCGCGTTGCCGGGCCGTGTCGTCGCCCCCGCCCTGACCCGCAACGGGATCCCCTGCCCGTATGTCAGGGACCGGGCGTCCACCGCCGGAACCCCCGGGCCG
>JBQCES010000124.1:0-6629 GCA_051960055.1 Angustibacter sp.
CTCTCAGCAGCGCGTCGTCGCCGCCCCGCTCTCCGGGACGCACCTGGCCGTCACGGGGCCGCCCGGGACGGGCTAGTCGCAGACCTTGGCCAACAGCTGCGCCAGGCGTCCGGCGTCCGGCCGGCGCACGCTGTTCGTGGCCGAGAAGCGCGCCGCGATCGACGCCGTGCTCTCGCGGCTGGCGGCCGTGGGCCTCGACGACCTCGTGCTCGACCTGCACGACGGCGCGAGCAACCGCCGCCGGGTCGCGCGCGACATCGCCCTCACCCTCGAGCGCGCCGGACGCGTCGCCCGGCCGGACGTCGAGACCACCGTGGCCACGCTGGTCGAGCGGCGCAGCCGGCTCACCGGGCACCTGCAGGCGCTGCACGAGCGCCGTGAGCCGTGGGGCGTGTCGGCCTTCGCGGCCCAGCAGGCCCTCGCCTCGCTCACCGAGCGCCGTCCGGCCCCGCGCTCGCGCATCCGCGTGCGCGGCGCCGCCCTCGCCGCGCTCGACCGCGCCCAGCTCGACGTGCTGCGCGAGGAGCTGCGCGAAGCCGCCAGCCTGGGCGCCTTCCGCGCCGGGCCGGACGACGACCCGTGGTTCGGGGCGCACCTCGCGACGTCCGAGGAGGCGCAGGAGGCGCTCGAGAAGGTCACGACCGTCAGCCAGCAGGCGCTGCCGCACGCCCGGTACGCGATGTCGACGCTGCTCGAGGCCGCGGGCATGCCCGACGCCCGCACGCTGGCCGACTACGGGCGGGCGCTGTCGCTCATCGGCTCGGTGCGCTCGACGCTCGACGTCTTCACCGCCCAGGTGTTCGACACCTCGCTCGCCGACGCCGTGGCCGCCACCGCCAGCGCGCAGTGGCGTGCCGAGCGCGGTATCGACCTGGGCTGGATGCAGCGTCGCCGGCTCGCCCGGCAGGCCCGCAAGCTGCTGCGGCCCGGCAAGCCGCCCGAGGACCTGCACGCGGCGCTGGCGCTCGCCCACCGCCAGCGCGAGGAGTGGCAGGCTCTCGCCGGGCCCGGCGCCCGACCCCAGCTCCCGCCGGGACTCGACGCCGCCGAGGTCGCCTACCTCGACGTCGCCGAGCCGGTGGAGTGGCTGGCCGAGCGGCTCGCCGACACCGCCGCGGGTGGCGACCTGACCGGCGTCGAGCTCGACGTCCTGGCAGCGCGCCTGGAGCTCATGACCGAGCGCACCGCGTCGCTGCCGGTGATCCCCCGCACGGTGCGGCTGCGCGAGCGGCTCCGCGACGCCGGCCTCGAGCCGCTGCTCGCCGACCTCGCCGCGCGCGACGTCGCCGCCGCGGACGTCGGGTCCGAGCTCGACCTCGTGTGGTGGACCTCGTTGCTCGAGCACGTCGCCGTGACCGACCCGCGGTACGGCGCGCACGACGGCGAGCTGCTGCGTGAGGTGAGCGCCGAGTTCGCCGCCGCCGACCGCGACCACGTCACCAGCGGCGCGCAGCGCGTGCGCCGGGCGACGGCCGAGCGGCTCGTCGCCGCACTCGACCGCCACCCCGAGCAGGCGGCCCTGCTGCGCAGCGAGGCGGCCAAGCAGCGCCGCCACCGGCCGCTGCGCGACCTCGTCGACGGCTGCCCGGACGTGCTCGGGGCGGCCAAGCCGTGCTGGGCGCTCAGCCCGCTGGTGGTCTCGCAGGTGCTGCCTGCGGGGGAGCGCTTCGACGTCGTGGTGTTCGACGAGGCGTCGCAGGTGCCGCCCGCGCAGGCGGTGCCGGCGCTGAGCCGTGGCCGCCAGGTGGTGGTGGCCGGTGACGAGCGCCAGCTGCCACCCACCGCCTTCTTCACCAGCGCTGTGCCGGACGACGGCCCCGCCGACGCCGAGACCGAGCCCTTCACCGACGGGTTCGAGTCGGTGCTCGACGCGCTGTCGGCCACCCTGCCGGTCGCCCAGCTGCGCTGGCACTACCGCTCCCGCGACGAGCGGCTCGTGGCCTTCGCCAACCGCCACGTCTACGACGACGGCCTTGTGACCTTCCCGGGCGCCGGCGGCGGCCCGGTGCTCACGCTGGAGGAGGTCGACGGCCGCGGTGTGCTCGCGCCCGACTCCGAGGTCGTCGACAGCACCCAGGCCGAGGTCGAGCGCGTCGTCGAGCTGGTGCTCGAGCACGCACGCACGCGGCCGCACGAGTCCCTCGGCGTCATCGCGCTCGGGCTGCGGCACGCCCACCGCGTCGACGACGCGTTGCGGCTGGCGCTCGCGGGCGAGCCCGCTCTGGCCGACTTCTTCTCCGACGACCGGCCCGAGCGGTTCTTCGTCAAGAACCTCGAGCGCGTGCAGGGCGACGAGCGCGACGCCGTCATCCTCACCGTCGGCTACGGCCGCACGCCGCACGGGCGCGTGCTGCACCGCTTCGGCCCGCTCAACCAGGCCGGCGGCGAGCGCCGGCTGAACGTCGCGATCACCCGGGCCCGCTCGCGGATGACCGTGGTGTCGTCGTTCGGTGCGGCCGACCTCGACCCCACCCGGCTGACGGCGGAGGGCGCCCGCCTGCTGCGGGCCTACCTGGCCTACGCCGCCTCCGGCGGGCAGGTGCTCGACGAGTCGCCCACCGAGCGCGCGGACGACGCCGAGCTCGCCGAGCTCGCCGAGCTCCCGGACGACGCGCTGCTGGCCGACCTGGCGGCCCGGCTGCGCGTGCAGGACCTGCGCGTCGAGCCCGCGTACGGCGCGTCGTCGGCCACCATCGACCTGGCCGTGGGGCCGGCCGACGGGCCGCTGGTCGTCGCCGTCGAGGCCGACGGGCCGGCGTACGCGCGGGTCGCGAACTCGCGCGAGCGCGACCGGCTGCGCCCCGAGCAGCTCGAGCGGCTCGGCTGGCGGCACCTGCGGGTGTGGTCGACCGACGTCTTCCGCGACCCGGCCCGTGAGGTCGCGCGCATCCGGGCGGCGGTGGAGCGGGTCGTGGCTGACCGGCGCACCGCCCAGCCGAGTGCGACAGCCGCGCCGCAGGTGCGGTGGGACCTCGACACCCACGACGGGCAGCTGGTGGGGGCGTTGGGCGCGAACGCGGCGGGCGGCTCAGGTCGGGCCGGTGCCCGGCCCCGGGTGCCCGCGGGGCGTCCGATCGACGAGTACAGCGACGCCGAGCTCGACGCCGTCGTGGCCTGGATCTGCTCCGACACGTTGCTGCGCACGCACGACGAGGTGGCCGCGCTCACGCGCCAGCACCTCGGTCTGGCCCGGCGTGGCAGCCGGATCGACGCGGCCATCGACGCGGCCATCGCTCGGGTGCAGGGGGCCGGATCGTGAGCGAGCACGAGCCGGAGCCCGCGACGCCAGCCGAGCGGCCGGAGCAGACCAAGGACGACACCGACGTCGGCTGGGGCGAGACCCCAGACCCGGAGGCCGCCCGCGACGAGCACGAGCGGTGGCTGCTGGAGCAGCGCCCGCCCCACTGGGACTGACGCCGCTCCAGCGCGGTCAGGCGGTCACAGCGTGCTGGGCGGGGTGGCCGTGCTGCTCGGCGGGGTCGTGCCGCCCTGGCGGGCGAGCAGGTCGCGGATCTCGGTGAGCAGCAGGATGTCCTCAGCCGGGGCGGCCGGCTCGGGCTCGACGCCCGCCTTGCGCATGGCCGCCAGCCGGTTCATGGGGGCCACGATCACGAAGTAGACGGCGGCCGCGATGAGCACGAAGTTGATGACCGCGGTGACGAAGGCGCCGAACTTGAACTGTGCCCCGTTCAGCTCCGGTGCCCACACGCCGCTGAAGTCCGGCTTGCCGAAGATGGCGGCGATCAACGGCGAGATCACGTTGCCGACGAGCGACGTCACGACGGCGCCGAAGGCAGCGCCGATGACCACCGCGACCGCGAGGTCGACGACGTTGCCGCGCATCAGGAAGTCCTTGAAGCCCTTGAGCATGACTGCGTCCCATCTGCTGGAGCTGAGCCGTACGGCCCCGACGGGCCGAACCTAGCGCAGCACCACCGACAGCGGACCCGTTGCGGCGGACTGGGCCAGCGCGGCCGCCGTCGAGTCGTCGACGGCCAGCAGCACCAGGCCACCGGACGCCGCGTCGTCGGGCGCGAGCAGCTGGTGTGCCCCGGCGGAGTCCGGTCGCGCGAGCACGGTGGCGCCCCGGGCGACGGTGCGGGCCGTGCGCGCTCCCTCGACCGCCACGAGGACGTCGACCCGGCTGCCGGGGTGCAGCAGGGCGGTCGCGGCTGCGTCGGCGACGCGCACCGGCGCCGCCACGGCGCTGGGTGGCTGGCCGAGCAGCAGGTCGGGCCCGACCAGGCGGCTGGCGGTGAGCACCTCACGGGCGGCGAGCGGAGCGGACACGACGCGTCCGACCGCGTCGTCCACGCGCGTCACCGCCGCCCCCGGCAGCTCGTCGGGCGGGCGGGCCGCGACCATGAGGTCGGCGCGCTGCAGGGCGGCGCCGGCCGGGACGTCGCGCGCCGCCACCACCACCGGACGCCCCCGCTCGGGTTGCGGCGCCAGCACCGGTAACGCGCACGCCACCGCAGCCGCGGTCGCACCCGCAGCCAGCCACCGTCGCAGGCCGGGCCGACGTCGGGGCAGCGGCACCCACCCCTGCTCTGGGTGCTGGCCGGTCAGTCGCTCACGCAGGCGCCGCAGGGCTCCCGTCACGGCAGCGCGAACGGCAGCCGCTGGCCGTCGAGCGCGTGCTGGCAAGCGCAGGCGTCGTCGTCCGGCAGCTGCTGGACGACGCCCGCGATCAGGCCCTTGAGCCGCTCGACGTTGCGGCCGAACACCTCGAGCACCTCGTGGTGCGTGACGCCCTCACCCTCCTCGACCCCGGCGTCGAGGTCGGTCACGAGCGCGACGGAGGTGAAGCACATCGCGAGCTCGCGGGCGATCGACGCCTCGGGCATGCCCGTCATGCCCACCACCGTGCCGCCGGTGGCCGCGTGCCACTGCGACTCCGCCCGGCTGGAGAAGCGCGGACCGTTGACGACCACCAGCGTCCCGCCGTCGACGACCTCCTCACCGGCCTGCGTGGCGGTCGACAGCACGGCCGACCGGCCGCGGGGGCAGTACGGGTCGGCCATCGAGACGTGCACCACCGGACCCTCGCCGTCGTACACGGTGTGGTCGCGGCCCCACGTGCGGTCGAGCACCTGGTCGGGCAGCACGACCGTGCCCGGCCCGTACTCGGCGCGCAGCGAGCCCACCGCGCAGGGCGCCAGCACCTGGCGGACACCCACCGAGCGCAGGGCCCACAGGTTGGCCCGGTAGTTCACGCGGTGCGGCTGGTAGCGGTGGTCGCGCCCGTGCCGCGGCACGAACGCCACCGGTCGGCCCTGCACCTCGCCCACCGTGAGCGCGTCGCTCGGTGCGCCGAACGGCGTGTCGACGTGCACCTCGCGGGCGTCAACGAGGAAGGAGTAGAAGCCCGAACCGCCGATGACGCCGACGGGTGCGGGCCTGGTGCCGGACGCGTGATCGCTCATGCACCCAGCCTAGGGGCGCGGCAGGGGGCGACCCGGCTGATCAGCCGTCGCCTGTGGACAACCGGCTCAGGCGGCCGACGTCGACCCGGACGACCCGCCGGACGAGCTCGACGAGCCCGACGAGCTGCTGGACGACGAGCTGCTGGACGAGGAGGAGCCCGACGAGCTCGAGGCGTCGCTCTTGGGCTTGCTGTCGCTCGACCCGCTGGCCGGCAGCGACGACGACGAGGACGACGAGCGCGAGTCGGTGCGGTAGAAGCCCGACCCCTTGAAGACGACGCCCACCGAGCCGAACACCTTGCGCAGCCGGCCACCGCACTGCGGGCAGACGGTGAGGGCGTCGTCGGTGAAGGCCTGCACGACCTCGAAGGCGTGGTCGCACTGGGTGCAGGCGTAGTCGTACGTCGGCATCGAAGCCCTCCGTGGGGTCCGGACCGGTTTTGGCACTCCGGTCGTCCGAGTGCCAAGTGTACGACGCCGTCAAGCGGGCGTCGACGCGACGACTCCGCTGGTGGCTGTCGGCTACGCGTAGTCGGCGAACAGCCGCTGCTCGGCGCCGTCGACCGTCACGTGCCCGCCGTACGGCAGGATCCACTGCGGCCGCGTGTGGCCGAACGGCGGCCCGACGACCACCACCGCGTCCGGGTTGTAGGCGTGGACGACGTCGATCGCCGTGTCGCGCTGCTCGTCGCGCTTGGCCCGGCGCTCGGCTGCCGAGGGGCGGGTCGCGAAGTCGGACGTCGGCGGGCGGGCGACGACGACCGCGTCGACTGCGGCCAGCAGGCCGCGCTCACCGAGCGAGCGCGCGATCCACCCGAACTCGCGCGCCGGGATGAGGTCCTCGGACGTCTCGAGCAGCAGCACGCCGCCGTCGAGCACCGAGGGGTCGGTGGGAAAGCGCCCGGCGGTCAGCAGCCACTGCATCACCTCGATGCAGCCACCCCAGGTGCGGCCGGTCACCGACCGCGCCGGTCCGGCCCAGGTCCACGGCTCGGTGGGCTCGCGCTCGCCGAACTCCGTGAGCGCGCGGGGGTCGTTCCAGTCGATCCCGATGTCCTCGGACTCGCCGGGCTCGGTGATCTCCAGGCGCTCGCCGGTGAGCAGCGCCGCGCGCAGCGCCTGCTCGTGCACCGGGTCGACGTGCGGCCCCGGGCCGAGCTGCACCTGCGTCGAGCCGCCGTAGAAGCCCGCGACGCCGTGCGT
>JBQCES010000125.1:0-2979 GCA_051960055.1 Angustibacter sp.
GGGCGGCTGGCGCGCCGGGGACCGCGCGGCCGGGGGCGCGCCGCCGACCGCGCCTGGGTGCAGTCGGCGATCGAGGCGGTGCCGCTCGTCGGCTTCGCCGACGTCGACGTGGCCCAGCTGTCGGGCGGCCAGCAGCGACGCGTGCTCATCGCCCGGGCCCTGGCGGCCGAGCCGGAGGTGCTCGTGATGGACGAGCCGACCGCCGGCGTCGACCGCGCCAGCCAGCAGGCCCTGGCCGACACCATCCGCCGTCTCGCCGAGCGGGGCGTGCCGATGATCGTGGTCACGCACGAGGCCGGCCCGCTGGCCGACGTCTTCACCCGCGCCGTGGTCGTGGCCGACGGGCGGATCGTGGCCGACGGACCCATCACCGGGCTCCCGACCGACCTGGACGTCGACGGCCACCACCACGACGACGAGCCCGACGAACCCGGCCCGGCCGTCACGTCGTGGCTCGAGCAGCCGATGGGCGGTGCGTGATGGCGGTGCTCGAGCTGCTGCAGTACGACTTCATGCGCCGCGCGCTGCTCGCCGGACTGCTCGTCGGCCTGGCGGCGCCCGTGGTCGGCGTGTTCCTGGTGCAGCGCCGGCTGGCGCTCATCGGTGACGGCATGGGACACGTCGCGCTGGCCGGCGTCGCCGTGGGCGTGCTCACCGGTTACTCCCCGGTGTGGACGGCGCTCGTCGCCGCGGTGCTCGCCGCCGTCGTCATCGAGCTCATTCGCGCGCGGGGCCGCACGAGCGGCGACATCGCGCTCGCGGTGCTCTTCTACGGCGGCATCGCCGGCGGAGTCGTGCTCATCTCGCAGTCGTCGGCGGCCACCCCGGCGAACCTCACGGCGTACCTGTTCGGTGCCATCACGACCACCAGCTCGGCCGACGTCGTGACGTTCGCGGTGCTCGCCGGCGCGGTGCTGCTCGTGACGCTCACCCTCGCGCCGCGGCTGTTCGCCGTCGCGAACGACCCCGAGTACGCCCGGGCGGTCGGCCTCCCGGTGCTGGGGCTCAACCTGGTGCTGGCGGTGCTCACGGCGGTGACCGTCGTGGTCTCGATGCGCGTGGTGGGCCTGCTGCTGATCAGCGCGCTCATGATCCTGCCGAACGCGATCGCCCAGCAGTTCGCGCACAGCTTCCGCACCAGCCTGGCGCTGGCGGTGGTGGTGGGCGTCGTGGTGAGCCTGGCCGGCGTCAGCACGAGCTTCTACGCCGGCACGCCCTCGGGCGGCACCATCGTCGTGATCGCGGTGGGCGTGTTCGTGCTCGCAGCGGTGGCCGCGGGAGTGCGTGATCGGATGACCCGGCGTCGGCACCGCACGGCCGCCGAGGCCGCGAGCCGGCAGGTCGCGGCATGAGCGCCCCGCAGCGGCCGCGCGCGACCAAGCAGCGTGAGGCGGTGGCGGCCTTCCTGACCGAGGCCGAGACGTTCGTGAGCGCGCAGCAGATCTACGCCGGTCTGCGGGCCGCCGGCAGCAGCATCGGTCTGGCCACGGTCTACCGCACGCTGCAAGGGCTGGCGGCTGACGGCGCCGTCGACGTCCTGCGCGGCGCCGACGGCGAGGTGGTCTACCGGCGCTGCACCTCGGGCCAGCACCACCACCACCTGGTGTGCCGCGAGTGCGGCCGCACGGTGGAGGTCGAGGGCCCTGCCGTCGAGCGCTGGGCCGAGTCAGTGGCCACCCAGCACGGCTTCCGCGACGTCAGCCACACGCTCGAGGTCTTCGGCACCTGCAGCGATCACTGAGTCGCGTCGACCGCTCCGCCGTACCGCCGCTCGCGCTGCGCGTACGTCTCGATGGCGCGCCACAGGTGACGCCGGTCGACGTCGGGCCACAGGACGTCGTCGAAGACCATCTCGGCGTACGCCGACTGCCACAGCAGGAAGTTCGAGGTGCGCTGCTCGCCGGACGAGCGCCAGAACAGGTCGACGTCCGGCATGTCGGGCTCGTCGAGGTAGCGGCTCAGCAGGCGCTCGTCGACACGGTCGGGGTCGACTCGACCGGCAGCCACGTCGTGGGCCAGAGCCCTTGCGGCGTCGGCGATCTCGGCGCGTCCGCCGTAGTTGACGCACATCGTCAGCGTCAGCACGCGGTTGTCGCGCGTGAGCTCCTCGGCGGTCTCGAGCTCACGGATCACACTGCGCCACAAGCGGGGGCGCCGGCCGGCCCAACGCACTCGCACGCCCCACGCGTGCATCTCGTCGCGGCGCCGGCGGATCACGTCGCGGTTGAAGCCCATGAGGTAGCGCACCTCCTCGGGCGAGCGGCGCCAGTTCTCGGTGGAGAACGCGTACGCCGACAGGTGCGTCACGCCGATCTCGATGGCTCCCGCGACGACGTCGAGCAGCGACGCCTCGCCGCGGGCGTGGCCCTCGGTGCGCGGCAGTCCGCGCGCGTTGGCCCACCGGCCGTTTCCGTCCATGACCACCGCGACGTGGCGAGGCACGAGGTCCGGCGGCACCTGCGGCGGGCGCGCGCCCGACGGATGAGGCGGCGGTGCGACGGGAGCGGCCGGCGCGGGTGTCACCCGCGCAGTGCGGCGGGCCCTCACGAGCGCTCCACCAGCCGCATGGCGCGCACGCCGCGCTCCAGGTGCCACTGCAGGTACGCGGTCACGAGTCCGCTGCCCTCTCGTCGGTGCCGCTGCTCGCTCGCATCGGCGGCGTCCCAGTCTCCCGCGAGCAGCGCGGCGAGCAGGTCGAGGGTCGCCGGCGCCGGCGCGACCGCTCCCCCGGGGCGACAGGCCGGGCACACCACGCCGCCGGACGCGACGGCGAAGGCGCGGTGCGGCCCGGGCGCGCCGCACCGCGAGCAGTCGACGAAGCTCGGTGCCCAGCCCGCCACCGACAGCGCGCGCAGCAGGTAGGCGTCGAGGACGAGCGTGGGATCGTGCACCGGGGCCCCCAGCGTGCGCAGCCCGCCGACCCGCAGCCGGAACTGCGGCACCGCCGGCTCCCGCTCCTCGGTCAGCCGCTCGGCGGTC
>JBQCES010000126.1:0-4696 GCA_051960055.1 Angustibacter sp.
TCCCACCAGCGCATGGTGACGAGGTCGCCGAACCACATGTGGGCCAGCTCGTGCAGGATCGTCAGCGCGCGCCGCTCGACGAGCGCCTCGGGGACCTTCGAGCGGAAGACGTACGCCTCGAGGAACGTCACGGCGCCGGCGTTCTCCATGGCGCCCGCGTTGAACTCGGGGACGAACAGCTGGTCGTACTTCTCGAACGGGTACGGCAGGTCGAAGACGCGCTCGAAGTACTCGAAGCCCTGCTTGGTGACCTCGACGACGTTGTCGGCGTCCAGGTGCTCGCGCAGCGAGTGGCGGCAGAACACCCCGAGCGGGATCGTGCGGCCGTCGGAGCTGGTGAGCTCGGAGCGCTCGACGTGGTACGGCCCGGCCACGATCGCGGTGACGTAGGAGGCCAGGCGCGGCGTGGGAGCGAAGCGCCACACGGCCTTGCCCTCGCCGAGGTCCTCGGGCTCCGGCGTCGGCGAGTTGCTGACGACGGTCCAGTGGTTCGGCGCCGTGACGGTGAAGGTGAACTCGCCCTTGAGATCGGGCTGCTCGAACACCGCGAACACGCGCCGCGAGTCGGCCACCTCGAACTGGCTGTAGAGGTAGACCTCCTTGTCGACCGGGTCGACGAAGCGGTGCAGGCCCTCGCCGGTGTTCATGTAGAGGCAGTCGGCGACCACGCGCAGCTCGTTCTCGGCCGCGAGGTCGTCGAGCTGCACGCGCACGCCGTCGGCGACCTGGGCCGGGTCGAGGGTGCGACCGTTGAGCTCGACCTCGTGCACGGTGCGCGCGACCAGGTCGATGAAGGTGCTCGCGCCGGGGGTCGACGACGAGAACGTCACGACCGTCGTCGAGCGGAACACCTCCGGGCCGGTCGTGAGGTCGAGCGCGATGTCGTACGACGACACCGACAGGTGGGACGCCCGCTCGACGGCTTCGTCGCGGGTGAGGTTCATGCCAGGCACACGCAGCTCCGGGATTCTCGGGGGGTCTGGTCATCGTCGCACGACCCCGGACGACGCCCCGGGCCGGGGAATGACTGCGCACCCGCACGCATTGACGTGGTGGTGCGCACCGGTGTGTCTACCGGCCGGTGCCCTGACCCGTCCACCGAGTTCCGCCCGACCAGTTCTGGAGCAGCCACCGTGAGCGACGCCATCACCACCGAGCAGACCGGCACCGTCGACTTCTGGTTCGACCCCGTGTGCCCCTGGGCCTGGATGACGTCGCGGTGGATCGGCGAGGTCGAGAAGGTCCGTGACATCGAGACCAACTGGCACGTCATGAGCCTGGCCGTGCTCAACGAGGGCCGCGACCTGCCGGACGACTACCGCGACCTCATGGACCGCGCGTGGGGCCCGGTGCGCGTGATCATCGCCGCGCACCAGCGCTTCGGGGACGACGACCCGACCCTGGTCAAGAAGCTCTACGACGCCATGGGCACCCGCATCCACCCCGGCGGCGAGAAGGACTACGACGCGGTCATCGCCGGCGCTCTCGAGGAGCTCGGTCTGCCGTCCGACCTGGCGAAGGCGGCCTACTCCACCGAGTACGACGACGCGCTGCGCGCCAGCCACGCCGAGGGCATCTCGCTCGTGGGTGAGGACGTCGGCACGCCCGTCGTCGCCGTCAACGGCGTCGCGTTCTTCGGCCCGGTCGTCACCCCCGCGCCCAAGGGTGAGGCCGCCGGCCGGCTGTGGGACGGCGCGGTGCTCGTCGCGGGCACGCCGGGCTTCTACGAGCTGAAGCGCACCCGCACCCAGGGACCCGTCTTCGACTGACGCGAGGCCGACCGCGGGCGGCCGGTTGGTGACAGACTGGCCGCCATGCGCGTCCACATCGGCGGCGACCACGCCGCGTACGACCTGAAGGTGCACCTGGTCAACCACCTGCAGTCGCAGGGGTTCGACGTGATCGACCACGGTCCTGACCACCTCGACCCCGACGACGACTACCCGGTGGCGGTGCTGCGCGCCGCCACGGGTGTGCGCAGCGACGAGGGCAGCCTCGGCGTCGTGCTCGGTGGCTCGGGCAACGGCGAGCAGATCGCCGCCAACAAGGTGCTCGGCATCCGCGCCGCCCTGGCGTGGAGCGTCGAGACCGCGCAGCTGGCGCGCGAGCACAACGACGCGCAGGTCGTGTCGATCGGGGCGCGCATGCACTCCCTCGAGGACGCCACCGCCATCGTCGACGCGTTCCTCGCCACCAAGTTCTCCAAGGACGCCCGGCACCGGCGCCGGCTCGAGATGGTCTCTCGCTACGAGGACCACGAGGAGCTGCCGCCGATCCCGGGCGCCGAGGGCTGAGCCCGCCCTGCCCGACCGCTAGAACCCGTAGGTGGTCGCGGGCTCGACGTCGGAGCGCAGGGCCCGCGACAGCGCCTGGGCCGAGCCGGGCTGCAGCTCGGTGACGAGCCCTGCGCCGGCGAGGGTGGCGACGGTCGTTCCGCCTGCCAGCACCGATCCGAGCTCGCGGACGTCGAGCGCCAGGTGCGGGGCGTCGTCCGAACGGGCGCACTCGACGTCGCCAGCGGGGTCGGCGCGCAGCCGCCAGCGCCCGTCGTTCCACGGGCACAGCGCATCGCGCACCTGCAGGACGACGTCGACGGCGTCCGCGTAGCCCCGCGCGGCGAGGGCGCGGTCGACGTCGACGACGCGCAGCCAGAGCTCGTCGGTGCGCACGGGCTTGGCCGCGCGCGCGTCGACCAGCCAGCTGAGCAGCGAGTCGTCGGTGGCGACGCGGCCGGCCTTGGTGCGGCTGGTGAGGTCGAACTGCGTGACGGCCTGCCACAGCCGGTGCTCGGTGGGCCGGTCGACCGCGGCCAGCTCCCGGACCTCGACGGTGCCGTCGGGGGCGAAGTCCTCCCACCGCATGCTGCGTCGCAGCAGCGCGTAGCCGGTGGGGACGCCGTCGCGCTCGGCCACCAGCAACCGCAGCGGCTCGCCCCGCTCGAGCTCGCGCGGGGTGTCGCGCAGGTCGGCCAGCGTCAGCTCGCGCGTGCGCCCGACCATGCCCGGACGCCGCCGGCAGGCGCGGTGGTAGAGGTCGTGCACGAGGTCGCCGTGGCGGTCGGGGTCGGCCGTCTCGAACCGCACGCGCAGGCTCTCGGCCGCCTCGGCGTCCGCGCCCGTGAGCGGCCGCAGCCCGACGTCGCGGCCGAGCGAGAGCTGGTAGCCGACGGTCGCGAGGCCGTAGCCGAACCGTCCGTAGATCGCCGGCTCCGAGGCGTGCAGCCCGCTGAGCGGCTCGCGGCCCTCGTCGTGCAACCGGTGGAGGTGGTCGCGGACCATCGTCGTGAGCACGCCGCGGCGCCGGTAGCCGGGGTGCACCGCCACCCAGCTCAGGCCCGCCATGGGCACGGTGCGCGTCGCGCCCGCGCCGTCGGGCAGCTCCACCGACAGCGAGAACGCCGTGTTCGTGCCCGCGAGCTCGCCCTCGACCCGGACGCCGAAGGTGCGGTCCCACTCGATGAAGTCGAGCCGGTAGTCGGGGTCGATCGGGAAGACGAACGCCGCCTGGTCGTTCCACAGCAGCGCCGCTGCGTCGGACGGACCGAGCGGGACGACGTCCCCGGCGGCGGAGCGAGCAGCGGTGCGGGTGGTGTCGACCATGGCTCCACCCTGGCGGGGCGCCCTATCGTCGAGCAAAGGGATTTGGCCAGGGACTCGGGAGGCGCCGATGCGGCTGCTGCAGGTCGCCCAGGCGGTGCACGACCTCGACCGGGCCGTCGGCTTCTACCGTGACGTGCTCGGCCTGCGGCACGTCGCGACGTTCGACCCGCCCGGCCTCGCGTTCTTCGACCTCGACGGCGTCCGGCTGCTGCTCGAACGCGGCGCCACGTCGAGCCTGCTCTACCTCGCGGTCGACGACCTCGACGGTCGCGTCGAGCACCTGCGGGCGCTCGGCGTCCTGGTCGAGACCGAGCCGCACCTGGTGTACGCCCACGAGGACGACTCGCTCGGCCCGGCGGGTGCGCAGGAGCGCATGGCGTTCGTGCGCGACAGCGAGGGCAACCTCGTGGGCCTGGTCGAGCAGCGCCGGTGAGGGCGTCGTGACCACCGCCGACCGCGGCGCGCCAGGTCATGAGTCGGTCAAGTGGGCGGCGCTGGGGGGTGGAGTCAGTAGGGTTCCCCGTGTGGCGGCTTCGCTGAGTGCGAGGGGCACGGCGCGTCGGCGCCTGTCCGTGCTGCGACGTGCCCGGTCCGTCGTCCGTCGCCGCGTGCTGCCGAGCAGCAGCTTCCACCTGCTGAGCCTCACGGTGTTCACCGTCGCCATCACCCTGGCCACCCTGTCGGCCCGCGAGTGGGTGCCCGTCGCGTCGTTCTCCCTGGTGCTCGTGGCCGGGGGCTTCCTGCTCAACCTGCGCTCGCTCCTGCTGATCTACGTGCTCGTGCTCGCCGGACTGGTGTACGTGCAGTCGCAGGACCCCAGCGTCAACAAGGGCCTGGTGGTGGTGCTCAGCTCGATGGCGGTGCTGATGTGGTTCGTGGCCCGCAGCCGCGCGCGCCTCGGGCTGCAGGGCACGCTGGGCGACGCCATGCTCGTCGACCTGCGCGACCGCCTGCGCATGCAGGGCGAGGTGCCGGTGCTGCCGCCGGGCTGGCAGGTCGAAACCGTGCTGCGCTCGGCGTACGGCGACTCCTTCTCCGGCGACTTCCTCGTCGCCAACCGCTCCACCGACGGCAAGCGCCTGGAGGTCGCGCTGGTC
>JBQCES010000127.1:0-5404 GCA_051960055.1 Angustibacter sp.
GAGTACGCCCGCCGCTACCGCATGCCGGTGCACGTGCGGTCGTCGTTCAGCACCCGAGAGGGCACGTGGGTCGTCGACACCCCGGCCGACGAGACGGAAGGTCAGGACATGGAGCAGGCGATCATCTCGGGCGTCTCGCACGACCGCAGCGAGGCCAAGATCACGGTCGTCGGCGTGCCCGACCTGCCCGGCAAGGCGGCTGCGATCTTCCAGGCCGTGGCCCGGGCCGAGATCAACATCGACATGATCGTGCAGAACGTCTCGGCGGCGGCCACCGGCCTCACCGACGTCTCGTTCACGCTGCCCAAGACCGACGGCGTCATCGCCATGTCGACGCTCGAGGGCATCCAGGCCGAGGTCGGCTTCGCGTCACTGCAGTACGACGACCAGATCGGCAAGGTGTCGCTCATCGGTGCCGGCATGCGCACCCACCCGGGCGTCTCGGCCACCTTCTTCGAGGCGCTCGCCAACGCCGGGGTCAACATCGAGATGATCTCGACCTCCGAGATCCGCATCTCGGTGGTCACCCGCGCCGGGGACGTCGACACCGCCGTCCGCGCCGTGCACACGGCGTTCGGCCTCGACGCCGAGGAGACTGAGGCGGTCGTGTACGGCGGCACCGGGCGTTGAGCCTGCGCTGACCTTCGCCTGAGGTCAAGGGTCGGGCGCGGGCGTCCGACCCGCTCAGCGTGGAGGTATCAACACGGTGACCATCACCTTCGCCCGCGCGTGCTCGGTCTCGACGTAGCGCAGGGCGTCCGCCGCGCCGGTGAGGGCGAAGGTGCGGTCGATCACCGGGCGCAGCCGGCCGGCGTCCACCAGCTCGGCGAGCGCCGTCAGCCGCTCGGTGGTCGTCTGCGCGGTCAGCACGATGAGCCGTTGGCGCGCGAAGCGTCCGGCCAGGGCGCCGCGGGCGATGAGCCCCAACGGGCCGGCCACAGAACCGCCGTCCCAGACGCCGCCGCCGGAGAGCACCACGGTGCCGCGCTCGGTGGCCAGGCGCCGCAGGTCGCGCAGGCTGCGGTTGCCTACGAGGTCGAGGACGACGTCGTAGCGCTCACCCGACGTCGCGACGTCTTCGCGCGTGTAGTCGACGACGGCGTCCGCACCGAGCGAGCGCACCAGCTCGACGTTGCGGCTGCTGCACATCCCGGTGACGTGTGCCCCGAGAGCCCGCCCGAGCTGCACGGCGAAGGTGCCCACGCCACCGGACGCCCCGTTGATGAGCAGTCGCTGACCCGGGCTGAGGTCGGCTGCGTCGCGCAGTGCCTGCAGCGCCGTGCAGCCTGCGAGCGGCAGGGCCGCCGCCTCGTCCAGCCCGATGCAGGCCGGTGCCGCCGCGGTCTGGGTCGCGGGCGCGCAGACGTACTCGGCGAACGTGCCACCTCCCAGGCCGGTCTCGCCGAACACCGCGTCGCCGGGCGCCACGTGGCTGACGCTCGGTCCGATGGCCACCACCTCGCCGGCGAAGTCGCGTCCGCGCACCAGCGCTCGCGGCCGGCGCAGGCCCAGCTGCGCGCGGGCCAGAAGGGGGTCGCCACGCATGACGTGCCAGTCCGCGGCGTTGACCGACGCGGCGGCCACGCGCACGAGCACCTCGCCAGCCGCGGGCTCCGGCCGCTCGATCTCCGCGAGCTCGAGGCGCTCGGGGCCGCCGTACCGGTGCTGGATGATCGCCTTCATGGCCGTCCTCGATGCTGGGTGACGTGACGTCACGACGCTAGGAGGATCGGGCGCACAAGATCATCAGGCATCGCCCGGAGGCGTCCCTGGTCAGCCCCTGGCGGCGCTGGGCGGCCTAGAAGAGCGTGAGCTCGGGCTCCGGCTCGGGCGCCTTCTGGGTCGGGACGGCGACGGGCTCGTCGAGCGGCACGGGCGGCACGTCATCCTGCTCCGCCTGCCATGCCCAGCTGTCGCTGCCGGGCGGAGGTGCGCCGGTGAGCGCCCACAGCGACGGGCCGAGGCGGATGTCGCGGGCGGCCAGGCCGGCGTGCAGCCGCGGCACGTCCATCGGCACGCGCATGCTCGCCAGCTCGGGCAGCGGCAGGTCGGGCCGCATGGCCATCAGCCGCAGGTTGCGCTCGACGTTGGCCCGCGCGGCCGGCTCGGCCAGGCGGCGGGTGGCGGCGCGGCCCACGACGGCCTCGACGTCGCTCCCCCGGCCGGCGTCGATCGCGGCGTAGACCTCGGCCACGCCGGTGAACGCGGCGAGCAGCTTGGCCGCGGTCTTGGCGCCGATGCCGAGGGCTCCGGGCAGGTTGTCGGACGTGTCACCGCGCAGTGCGGCGAAGTCGCGGTACTGCCCGGCCGCCACCCCGCACGCCGCCGGCAGCCGCGACGCCGTGAGCAGCGGTGAGGCTTCGACGCCGCCGGTGATGAGCCGCAGCACCGCGGTGCTCTCGTCGATGAGCGCGAAGGAGTCGCGGTCGCTCGTCACCACCGCGCACCGCCAGCCCGAGCGGCGGGCCAGCGTCGCGGACGAGCACAGCACGTCGTCGGCCTCCCACCCCTGGTGCTGGACGACGGCGAAGCCGGCCTCGCGCAGCAGGTCGGGGGCGCTGGCGAGCTGGTCGACCAGCTCGGGCTCCTTCTCGCGGCGCCCGGCCTTGTACTCCGGGTACTCGTCGCGACGGCGCGAGGCCACGGAGCAGTCGAAGCCGACCACCACGGCGTCGGGCGTGAGCCGGGCGGCGGCCCCGGCGATGGAGGTGACGAGCCCGCGCAGACCCCACACCGGACGGCCGTCGAGGTCGCGCTGGCCGCTGTAGGCGTGGGCGTGGTGGGCCCGGTGCAGCAGGCTGTTGCCGTCGACCGCGAGCAGCAACGGGGCTGTGGGTGGTACAGGCGGCGCGGCGGTCACGGTCACACGCTAACCCGCGGGGGTGACTTCGGTCCCTGCCGCCCTCCCGGCGTGGCGGTGATCATGACCTCGTGGACGACGTGCTGCATCGAGCGCAGCCGGTGCCGGCCGACGCCGAGCGGGCGCTGCTCGAGCGCTGGGTCGCGGCCGGCTACATCAGCCGCAGCCAGGCCGACCTGATCCGCGACGCCGAGCTGGGCGGCGAGCACCCCGAGGCGGCGCTCGAGCCGCACCCGTCGGAGCACGCGACGTCCCTCGTGCTGGAAGCGCTCGGCTATCTCGGGGGCATCCTCATGCTCACCGCGTCGGGCCTGCTGGTCGGGCAGTTCTGGGACGACCTCTCCCGGGCCGTCCGCACCGGGCTGGTGCTCGCCGTCTGGCTGGTGCTGCTGGGCGCCGGCTTCGCTGTCCCCGAGCGCCTGGGCCGGCAGGGCTCGCGGGTGCGCTCGGTGCTGTGGCTCGCGGGCGCAGCGGCGTTCGCCTTCGCGCTGGGGCTGCTGGGGGGTGAGTGGTGGGGCTGGACCGAGGCCGGCCTGGCGTCGTGGGTCGCCAGTGGCGCCGCCGTGCTGCTCGGCCTGCTGTGGTGGCGCGAGCGGTCGGCCCTGCTGCAGATCGCGCTGCTGGTGGCCACCGTCGCCAGCGTGCTCGCCCTGCTCACGCGCTTCACCTCGCTGGAGGGCGCGTGGCTGGGGATCGCCGTCTGGGTCGTCGGTGCGGCGTGGTGGATCCTTGGCGCGCGGGGGCTGGTGACCCCGCGCCGCACTGCGACGGCGCTGGGGCCCGCGGCCATCGTCCTCGGCGCGGTCATGACGTCGATGGCGGACTGGGGGCTGTGGCTGGGCCTGGCCACGGTCGTCGCCCTGGTGGTGCTCGCCGTCCGGTGGCGCGACCTGTGGCTGCTCGTGGTGGCGGCAGGCGGATCGCTGGAGCTGGTGCCGCGGATCGTGGAGGAGTGGTTCCCCGGACGCCTCGCCGTGCCCGTGATCCTGCTCGTCACCGGCCTGGTGATGGTGCTCGCCGCCGTCCGGATCGGACGCCGGTCGGTCAGCCCCGCGGCAGGTGGCGCGCCGCGAAGTCGAGCTCGACGCGCATCTGCCGCACGCGCTCGTCGTTGACCAGCGAGCCGTGGCCGGCGTCGTAGCGGTAGACCTCGTGCGGCACCCCGCGCTCGGTCAGCCGGTCGAGGTAGTTCTCGATCTGCCGGATCGGGCAGCGGGGGTCGTTCTCGCCCGCCAGCACCAGCACGGGAACGCGCACCTGGTCGACGTAGGTGAGAGGGCTGGAGTCGGCGTAGCGCTCGGGGACGTCGTCCGGTGAGCCGCCGAACAGCGAGCGGTCGAAGGCCTTGAGGCCCTCCATCTCGTCCTCGTAGGCCGCGACGTAGTCGGCCACGGGGACGCCGGCCAGACCCAGCGCCCAGGCCTCGGGCCGCACGCCCAGGCCGAGCAGCGTGATGAAGCCGCCCCACGACGCGCCCGCGAGCACGACGCGCTGCGGGTCGGCGACCCCGGTGCCCACGAGGTGGTCGCGGACGGCGACGACGTCCTCGAGCTCGACGTGCCCCACGCGCGCCTCGAGGGCGTCGCGCCAGGCCGAGCCGTAGCCCGTCGACCCGCGGTAGTTGACCTGGACGACGGCGAAGCCGTGGTCGACCCAAGCGCTCGGGTAGGCCATGAAGGCGTCGATGTCGTGGTGGGTCGGGCCTCCGTGCACCTCGACGACCAGGGGGAGCGGGCCGGGGCCGGCGTCGGCGGGTCGGCGCAGGAGGGCGTGGATGCGGCCGCCGGGGCCGTCGACCCAGACGTCCTCGACGGCGACCGACGGCGGGGCGGCCGGCCCGGGCGGGGCGAGCAGCAGGTCGCCCTCGTCGGCGCGGTCGCGGCGCAGGACGCGCACGGACGACGGGCTGGCGGCCGACGACCAGGTGGCCCAGACGCTGCCGTCGTCGCGGACGGCGGCCGAGGTGACGGTGCCGGTGGTCGGCCCGAACGGCTGTGTCGCAAGGGTTCCAAGGTCGACGTGCACCAGGCGGGTGCGGGCCTCGTGCGACAGGGCGACGACGACGGCGGTGGCGTCCGGCCACCACTCGGCGTCCTCGACCTCGCCGGGGGCGTCGATGCTGAGCGGGGTCTCGGTGCCGGTGACGGGGTCCCAGATGAGCAGGGCCGGGACGCCCTCGCGCTCGTGCACCACGAGCAGGCGCTGGTCGCCGGCCACGGGGGAGAAGGCGGCGGGGTGCAGGCCCTTGCCCTCGCCGTCCCAGAGCTCGGCGACCGTGGAGCCGTCGTCGACGCGCAGGACCCGCAGGGCGGGGTGGCGCGAGTCGCCGTGCTCGCTGTGGGCGAGGACGACGAGCGTCTCGTCGCGCGAGAGGTCGCCGACGTAGGCCTCCTCCTCGTGCTCGTAGAGCAGGCGCGCGGGGGCGTCGGGCCCGGCGTCCGGGTCGACGACGTGCACGCGGACGCCGTAGCCGTCGTCGGTGCTGCCGACCACGGCCGTGCGGACGCCGAGTGCCAGCCCGCTGCTGTACGCCGGGGGCAGGCT
>JBQCES010000128.1:0-4944 GCA_051960055.1 Angustibacter sp.
ACCGTCTCCCTCCCTCGAACACCCCCGGCCCGCTGGGCCGAAAGGAGCACCGGATGCACCTGCGACGGCCCGTGACCGCCCTGGCGGCCGCGACGATCTGCACCGCCCTCAGCCTCACCGCCTGCGGCGGCAGCAACGACGACTCGGCCAGCGCGAGCGGCCCCACGACCCTCACGGTCAGCCTGTTCGGCACCTTCGGCTACCAGGAGGCCGGGCTCTTCGAGAAGTACCACCAGCTGCACCCGGACGTCACGATCAAGTACGACTCCACCCAGCAGGAGAAGAACTACTGGACGGCCCTGCAGACCAAGCTGGCCTCGGGCCGCGGCGCCTCCGACGTCCAGGGCATCGAGGTCGGCCGGATCACCGACGTCGTCGCCAACCAGGCGAGCAAGTGGGTCGACCTGAAGAAGACCTCGGCCAGCGACCAGATCGCCGACTACCCGGAGTGGAAGGAGGCTGCGGCCACCACCAAGGGCGGCCAGGTCGTCGGACTCGGCACCGACATCGGCCCCACCGGCATCTGCTACCGCACCGACCTGCTGAAGCAGGCCGGCCTGCCCGACGACCCGCAGCAGCTCGCGGCGAAGCTGACCTCCTGGGACGACTACATCGCCCTCGGGCAGCAGTTCAAGGCCAAGGCGCCCAAGGGCACCGCGTGGACCGACTCGGCCGGCGGCATCTACAACGTCGTGATGGCGACCGAGAAGGAGATCTTCTACGACGCCGACGGCAAGCTCGTGTGGGACACCAACCCCGCGGTGAAGCACGCCTTCGACCTCGGCGCCCAGGCCGCGCAGCAGGGCCTCACCGCCAAGCTCGGCCAGTTCACGCCCGAGTGGGACCAGGGCTTCAGCACCGGCTCGTTCGCCACCCTCGCCTGCCCGTCGTGGATGATCGGCTACATCAAGGGCAAGGCCGGTGACGCCGGCAGCGGCAAGTGGAACGTCACGACGCTGCCCGGTGGTGTGGGCGGCAACTGGGGCGGCGCGTACCTCGGCGTTCCGGCCAGCAGCAAGCACCAGAAGCAGGCCGTCGAGCTGATCAAGTGGCTCACCGCCCCGGAGCAGCAGGCCACGGTGTTCGCGAAGGTCGGCAACTTCCCCTCGAACACCAAGGCGTTCCCGATGGTCGCCGACACCAAGGACGACTACTTCAGCGGCGCTCCCATCGGCAAGGTCTTCGGTGACATCGCCAAGTCCGCGCCGACGCAGATCCACGGCAAGGACGACGGCGTCATCGGCAACCAGATCGGCACCGCGCTGCAGTCGGTCGAGTCGAACAACGTCGCACCCGACAAGGCGTGGAACACCCTGCGCGACCAGCTGAAGAACCAGCTCGGCTGACGCGGAGGCCTGCTCATCGTGTCCCCTCGGACCACCGCCGGGCCGGGCCCGGAGGTCGCTGCGCACCCCGCCGTCGCAGCGTCCTCCGCCGGCCCGGCGGTCTCACCGTCAGCAGCGTCGCCGACGTCGCCACCGCCGTCGGCGCGCGGCTGGCGCCACCGGCTGTTCCACGCCGAGCGCCGCGCCGCGCCGTACGCGTACGTCGCGCCGTTCTTCCTGGTGTTCGGCGCGTTCGGGCTCTTTCCGCTGATCTACACGGCGTGGATCAGCCTGCACGACTACCAGCTCGGCTCCGACATGAGCTGGATCGGGCTCGACAACTACCGCTGGCTGTTCACGAACCCGTTGTTCTACAACGCGTTGTGGAAGACCTTCACCATCGGCGTCATCTCGACGGTGCCGCAGCTGCTGCTGGCCCTGGGCCTCGCGCACCTGCTCAACTACTCCATGCGGGTGCGGACGTTCTTCCGCGTCTCGATGATCATGCCGTACGCGACGTCGGTGGCGGCGTCCACGCTGGTGTTCGCCCAGCTGTTCGGGCGCGACAACGGGTTCGCCAACTGGATCCTGTCGTGGTTCGGCGTCGGCGCGATCGACTGGCGCAACGGCAACTGGACGGCGCAGATCGCGATCTCGATCATCGTCACCTGGCGCTGGACCGGCTACAACGCGCTGATCTACCTGGCCGGCATGCAGTCGATCTCGCAGGACCTCTACGAGGCCGCGGCGATCGACGGCGCCAGCCGGTGGCAGCAGTTCCGGCACGTCACGCTGCCCGGCCTGCGCCCGACGATCCTCTTCACGATCGTGGTGTCGACCATCGGTGCGACCCAGCTGTTCGGTGAGCCGCTGCTGTTCGGCAACGGCGTCCCCGACGGCGGTGCGGTGCACCAGTACCAGACGATCGGCCTGTTCATGTACCAGCAGGGCTGGCAGTACCTGCAGCTCGGCAAGGCGGCGTCGGTGGCGTGGGTGACCTTCGTGCTCATCGTGCTGCTGGTGCTGGTCAACACGACGCTGGCGCGCTGGCGGACGAGGAGCGAGCGATGACCACCGTCCCCCTGCCCGGCGCCCTGGGCAGCGCCCGACGCGGCACCCGCCGCCCGGCCGCGTCCGGCCTGCGCGCGGGGCCGGTCACCTACATCCTGCTCGGCCTCACGGCCCTGCTGTTCGTGCTGCCCTTCTACTACATGCTCGTCGTGGCGAGCCGCACGATGGCCGAGGTCAACCAGGTGCCGCCGCCACTCACCCCGGGCGGCAACCTGCTGCACAACATCCAGGCCGCCTTGGAGCAGCAGAACATCGGCAAGGCGCTGCTCAACTCGGTGATCGTGTCGGGCTGCATCACGGTGAGCACCGTGCTGTTCTGCACGCTCGCCGGCTTCGCGTTCGCCAAGCTGCGCTTTCGCGGCAAGGTGGTGCTGTTCACCATCGCCGTGGGCACGATGATGATCCCGCCGACGCTGGGCGTCGTCCCCCTGTACCAGGTGATGTCGGCGCTGCACCTCACCGGACGTCTCGGCTCGGTGATCCTGCCCTCGCTCGTCAGCGCGTTCGGCGTGTTCTTCATGCGGCAGTTCCTCAGCCAGTCGCTGCCCGACGAGCTGCTCGAGGCGGCCCGTGTCGACGGCGCCACGACGACCCGCACGTTCCTCAGCATCGTGCTGCCCATCGCGCGTCCCGGCATGGCGGTGCTGGGGATGCTGACGTTCATGGCGGCCTGGAACGACTTCTTCTGGCCGATCATCGCGCTGGACTCGACCAACCCGACCGTTCAGGTGGCGCTCAACAACCTCGGCGGCGGCTACGTGCCCGACCAGTCGATCATCCTGGCCGGCACGCTCGTCGGCACGCTCCCGGTGATCGTCGTGTTCGTGCTGCTCGGGCGTCAGGTCGTCAGCGGGATCATCGCCGGCGCGGTGAAGGGGTGAACCGCCCTCTCGCGCCCGACCGACGTACCGTCGAAGACACCCTCACCACACCCATCCACCGAGAGACGAGGCAGCACGTGGCTCAGCCCGGAAACACCCGCCAGTTCCCCGAGGACTTCCTCTGGGGCTCGGCGACGGCGTCGTACCAGATCGAGGGAGCGGTGGCCGAGGGCGGCCGCACGCCGTCGATCTGGGACACGTTCAGCCACACCCCGGGCAAGGTCGCGAACGGCGACACCGGCGACGTGGCCGACGACCACTACCACCGGTTCCGCGAGGACGTCGCGATCATGCGCGACCTCGGCCTGCGCTCCTACCGGTTCTCGGTGGCCTGGCCGCGCATCACGCCGCAGGTCACGCCGGACGCGCTCGGCCCGGTGAACGACGAGGGGCTGGACTTCTACCGCGCGCTCGTGGCCGAGCTCGTGGCCGCGGGCATCGAGCCCGCCGTCACGCTCTACCACTGGGACCTGCCCCAGGCGCTCGAGGACGCCGGCGGCTGGGCCGACCGCCGCACCGCCGAGCGGTTCGCCGAGTACGCCGAGGTGGTCGCCCGCGCACTGTCGCCGCAAGTGGGCACGTTCATCACGCTCAACGAGCCGTGGTGCTCGGCCTACCTGGGCTACGCCAGCGGCGTCCACGCCCCCGGGCGCCAGGAGCCGGCGTCCGCTCTGGCTGCGGTGCACCACCTGAACCTCGCTCACGGCCTGGCCACGTCGGCCATCCGAGCTGCCGTGCCGTCGGCTCGCGTCGCCCTGACGCTCAACCTGGCGTGGGTGCACGCGCCCGACGGCACGGCCTACTCGCCCGACCTGGCGACGTCGTCCGAGGGCGACCTCGACGCCGTGCGGCGGATCGACGGGCTGCAGAACCGCGTCTTCCTCGACCCGGTGATGAGCGGGCGCTACCCGGCCGACGTGCAGCGCGACACCGCGGGCGTCACCGACTGGTCGTTCGTGCGCGACGGCGACCTCGCGCTGATCCACCAGGTACCCGACGTCCTGGGCCTGAACTACTACTCGCCGACGCTCGTGCGCCAGTGGGACGGCTCGTCCCCGCGGCAGACGGCCGACGGTCACGACGCCAGCGCGGCCAGCCCGTGGATCGCCTGCGACGACGTGGAGTTCCCCGAGCAGCCGGGCGAGCACACCGACATGGGCTGGGCGATCGACCCGCGGGGCATGAGCGAGCTGCTGCTGCGGCTGCACCGCGACTACCCGGGTGTCGAGCTCATGGTCACCGAGAACGGCGCGGCCTTCCCCGACCAGGTCTCGGACGACGGCGCCGTGCACGACCCGGCGCGCATCGACTACCTCGACCAGCACCTCGGTGCGGTGCTCGACGCGATCCGGGCCGGGGCGCCGGTGCGCGGGTACTACCTGTGGTCGCTGCTCGACAACTTCGAGTGGTCGTTCGGGTACTCCAAGCGGTTCGGCGTCGTGCACGTCGACTACGACACCCAAGGACGCACGATCAAGGACAGCGGGCGCTGGTACGCCAAGGTCGTGGCGTCCGGCGAGCTCCCCACCGCCTGAGGACGCGCCCGCCCCCCTCGTGGGCCTGGTAGACACAGTGGACACCCGAAACGCGCCCGGCGGGCCCGGCGGGGTGCAAAGGGACGGGGGGGAGGGGGGGGATGGGGCCGCCCCCGCCCGGGGGGCCCGAGC
>JBQCES010000129.1:0-6047 GCA_051960055.1 Angustibacter sp.
GTCCGTCGCCGTCAAGGCCCCGGGCTTCGGTGACCGCCGCAAGGCCATGCTGCAGGACATCGCGATCCTCACCGGTGGCCAGGTCATCAGCGAGGAGGTCGGCCTCAAGCTCGAGACCACCGACCTCGACCTGCTGGGCCGCGCGCGCAAGGTCGTCATCACCAAGGACGAGACCACCATCGTCGAGGGTGCGGGCGACGCCGAGCAGATCGCCGGCCGGGTCAACCAGATCCGCGCCGAGATCGAGAAGTCGGACTCCGACTACGACCGCGAGAAGCTCCAGGAGCGCCTCGCCAAGCTCGCCGGCGGCGTGGCCGTCATCAAGGCGGGCGCGGCCACCGAGGTCGAGCTCAAGGAGCGCAAGCACCGCATCGAGGACGCCGTGCGCAACGCGAAGGCGGCCGTCGAGGAGGGCATCGTCGCCGGCGGCGGCGTGGCCCTCATCCAGGCGGGCAAGACCGCGTTCGACAAGCTCGAGCTCGAGGGCGACGAGGCCACCGGCGCGAACATCGTCAAGGTCGCCGTCGAGGCCCCGCTGAAGCAGATCGCGATCAACGCCGGCCTCGAGGGCGGCGTCGTGGCGGAGAAGGTGCGTGGCCTGGAGTCCGGCCACGGCCTGAACGCCGCCACGGGCGAGTACGTCGACATGCTGAAGGCCGGCATCAACGACCCGGTGAAGGTCACGCGGTCCGCGCTGCAGAACGCCGCGTCGATCGCCGCGCTGTTCCTCACCACCGAGGCCGTCATCGCCGACAAGCCGGAGAAGACCCCGGCTGCGCCGGGTGGCGACGGCGGCATGGGCGGCATGGACTTCTGATCCCAGAGGTCTCGTAGTACCGCAGTCGACGGGGCGGTCCTCCTTCGGGAGGGCCGCCCCGTTCGCGTGCCTGCGGGCTTGGGTCAGTCGCGCAGCGAGCCGGCGCTGCGACGCAGCAGACGGCGCTGCCACTGGTCGAGCTCGCGCCGCAGCCGGCGCCCCGCGAATGCCCCGAGGCTGAGGCCGGCGGCCAGGCCGATGCCGGTCGCCGCGGCAGCGAAGAGCGAGCTCAGGCCCGGCGTGAGGGCCTGCGTCGGCCCCTGCTCGACGAGCTGGAACAGCCCGCGGTAGACCGCGAGGCCGGGCAGCAGGGGCACGATGCCCGCGGTGGTGATCACCAGGCTCGGCACCTGCCAGCGCTCGGCCACGACCTGGGCCACCAGCCCGATCACCGCGGCCGCGACGGCCGAGGAGCCTGCAGGGCCCACACCCGCCGTCGTCGCGGTGACGAAGGTGGCCCAGCCGAGGCCGCCGGCTCCGGCGGCCACGACGACGCCGCGCCCGCGCGTGTAGCCCGACACGGCGAACAGCGCGGAGACGCCGACGGCCGCCAGCACCTGCACCACCGGATCGCTGGCGAGCGACTGGCTGGCCACCACGCGCAGCGGCACCCCGACGTGCTGGGCCATCGACAGCACGGTGACGATGCCGGCGACGATGCCCAGGGTGAGCACGAGCACCTCCAGCCCCCGCGCACCGGCGGTGACATAGAAGCCGTCGAGGGCGTCCTGGGCCGCGCCCACCACCGACAGCCCGGCCAGCAGCACGACGATGCCCGTGGCCACGACGAGGGACGGCGACACCTGGCTGTCGCGCAAGGCGCCGCGTGGGACGAGCGACAGCAGCCCCACCGCCACGAGCGTGGGCATCGCGCCGCCGACCGCCTGGGTGAAGAACGCCGGCAGGCCCACCCGCTCGAGGGCCCGCTGCACACGGTCGATCGCAGCCGTCGTGGCGGCCGCGATCGTCATCAGCAGCGGACCGCCACCCAGCAGCGCGGCGACCGCGGCGCCCATCCCGGCGAGCGCGACGGTCACGAGCCACCGCTGGTAGGGGTGCGGGGCGCGCACGGTCTCCTCGAGCCGCGCCCGCGCCCGCTGGACGTCGAGCTCGCCGGCGGCGACGTCGCGTACGAGCGCCTGCAGGTGCTGCAGGCGGCTGTAGTCGGCCGCCCGCACCTTTACCACGCGCAGCACCGTCATCGGCTCGTCGACCTCACCGCGGTGGTACGACACCGTGATGGACGTGTAGGTGACGTCGACGTGGCACGACGACAGCCCGAAGGCGTCGACGAGGCGCAGCACCGACGCGGTCACGTCGAGTGCCGGTGCACCTGTCGACAGCAGGGCCTCACCGGTGCGCAGGGCCAGGTCGAGCACCGCGCGGGCGGTGGCGGCGTCGACGCCGTCGGCCCCGGCGGCGGGGGCCACCGGGCGCAACGGCGGAGACGACGAACGCACGGCGCGTGAGGCACGACGGCGCAGGGTCTCGCGGGCGGAGCGGGGTGTGGACGACACGGCCTCACTCTTTCAGGCGGGTGACCCCACCGCCGTCCACAGGGGTGGCCGGACGCGCCGTCCACATGGGCGGGTGCGCGCGGGCGCAAGCCGTCCACAGGCAGGACCCGAGAGGTCCACAGCTGGTCCACATCGTCGTCCACAGGAGGTGCGTTGGCCGCGTCGGCGTCGCGACGAAGAAGTTCGCCAAAACCCTTGCGCCGCAGGGATCGCAGGGGATAGAACTTGCTCACACCGCAGCGGACGGCGGAGCCGGAGGGGCCGGGGAGACCCGGGCCGGAGGGCGCCGACAGAGGCTGAGGTGGACGGTCAGGAGACCGGCGTCCCACACCCGGGCGGCGTGCCGCGCGGGGAGCACCGTTGACGAGGTGCTCGGGACGCGCGGAGCCTGGTCGGGCGGAGCGCAGGGCGTCAACCCGGTGGCCGGCAGGTCTCGACCGAGCCGCGCCGCAGCCCGCACCACGCGAGGCCCCTCCAACTCATACTTGGAGGGGCCTCGTCGTGTGTGGAGCGGGATGCTGCCCTCCTGTTGTACCGAACCCCAGCGGGGTGCGCGCGCCGCCACGCCGGGGATCGTGGCGCACATCACGCTGACGTCAGCGGAACAGCGCCGCCGTCGCCTGCTCCGCGGCGGCGTACTGCTGACCGGCCTGGCCGAGCAGCCGGCTGATCTGCTCGAGCGCCTCGCGCACGTGCGCCTGCGCCCCGCGCCACTCGGTGGCGACCTCCTGGAAGCGCCCGGCCGCCTGGCCCCGCCAGGCGTCCTGCAGCCCGACCAGCCGGGTCATCATCGCGCCGACCTCGCGCTCGATGTCGGCGCTGATCCGGTGCACGTCGCCGGCTGCCGCCTGGATGCGCTCGGTGTCGACCTGGAACTGCGTGCTCATGGGCGTGCCCTCTCTGTCGCCGTCCGGCTCGTCCGCCGTGGTCCTTCGACGCTAGAGGAGACGGCGGCTGCGCCTCGGCCGTCATCCACAGGCTGCGCGCGCGGCCGAGGACGGTCGGTGCCAGCCTGGGGTGATGGCTGGTGCGAGCCCCGACCCCGAGCGCCCCGACCCCGAGCGCCCCGGCGCCGAGCGGTGGGTGCCCGACGACCCGAACCTCGCCGCCCTGCGGCGGGCCGCGCCGGCGTGCCGCGGCTGCGAGCTGTGGGAGCCGGCGTCCCAGGTGGTGTTCTCGAGCGGGCGGCCGGGGGCCCGCGTGGTGCTGGTGGGCGAGCAGCCGGGCGACGTCGAGGACCGCGAGGGCGAGCCGTTCGTCGGCCCGGCCGGGCGGCTGCTGACGAAGGCCGTGGACGACGCCGGCCTCGACCGCGACGACGTCTACCTCACCAACGCCGTGAAGCACTTCCGGTTCACCCCGCAGGGCAAGCGGCGGATCCACCAGACGCCCGACGTCGCCCACGTGCTGGCCTGCCGGCCGTGGCTCGACGCCGAGCTGCAGGTGGTGCACCCCGAGGTCGTGGTGGCCATGGGCGCCACAGCCGCGCGCGCGGTGCTCGGGCCGGGCGTCAAGGTGACCCAGCAGCGCGGCCAGGTGCTGCCGGCCCCGGACGGCGAGGGGCGCGTCGTCCCCACGATGCACCCGTCGTCGGTGCTGCGTGCCCGCGCGCGCAAGGACTTCGCCGCCTACGACGCGTTCGTGGCCGACCTGCGGGTGGTCGCCGGCCTGATCGGCTGAGGCGGCCGCGGTCCGGGCCACCTACGCTCGGGTCGTGGCAGTGCTCATCGACCCGCCGTCGTGGCCGGCGCACGGACGGCTGTGGTCGCACCTGGCGAGCGACACGTCGTACGACGAGCTGCACGCCTTCGCCGAGCGGTGGGCCCTGCCGCGCCGGGCCTTCGAGGGCGACCACTACGACGTGCCCGCCGACCGCTATGACGCGCTGGTGAGCGCGGGCGCGCTGCCGGTGGCGTCCCGCGACCTGCTCGGCGCCCTGCAGCGCAGCGGGCTGCGGCGCCCGAAGCGCAAGGGCGAGCGGGTCATCGCGTCCGAGGCCGCCCCGGACGGCCGGTGGTGGGACCTCATCGCCTCACGTCTGGCGGCGCCCGTGCCCGCACCGGTGGTGGTGCTCGCGCAGCGCTCGTCGTCGCGCGGCGTCGAGGTGCTCGCCGGGGATGCCACCGGGGCCTGGGACCTGCTGCCTCCCGACCTCGCCGAGATCGCCGGCGCCGACCTGAGCGCCGCTCGCCCCTGCGGGCACGAGCGCACCTCGCCGCTGCGCGCCGCAGGGCCCGACCTCAGCCGCGCCACCTGGCGCACGGTGCTGCGGGCCGACGTCGCGCCGTCCGCGCCGGTGCCGGACGGCCTGCGCTGGCTCGCTGCGGCGGACGTCGGCGCCACCCCGCCGCGGTGGTGGCCGCTCGTCGAGTGGCTCGCCGCGCGCAGCTAACCTCAGCCGAACAGGTTGCCGACGATGCCGCCGGGGCCGTTGCCGCCCTGCTGGGGCTGGGTGCCGCCGACCTCGCTCTCGCTCGGCTGCACGACGACGAAGCCCGGGCCGTGGAACGCGTACTGCAACGCCTCACCGCTGCCGCCGCGCAGCAGCGACTTCACGTTCATGCTGCTGCGCACCTGAGGCACGAGGTTCGCCGACCACGCGACCGCCGCCTGGATGTCGACGAACGTCGGCTGCTGCGAGCAGTCGAGCAGCATGGGCGGCCCGTCGCTGGTGAGCGCCACCTGCCCCTGCCCGCTGAGCACGACGTTGTAGAGCCCGCCGCTGAAGACGCCGGCGCCCTGCACGCGGTGGATGTCCCAGCTGAGCGAGGCGTCGAACGCCAGCAGGTTGGCGCCGTCGATGCTGAGCGCGTCGCCCTCGAGCTGCACGGTGAAGACGTCCTGCGCCAGGCGCGCGAAGAACACCTCGCCGCGGCCCGAGACGCGCATGAGCGGCGTGTCCTCCGCCGTCAGCATCTTCTTGAGCATCTTGTTGACGCTGCCCGCGCCCTCGTGGTGGAACTGCACGTCGCCCTGGTAGGCGACCATCGAGCCCTTGGCCGCGAGGACGTCGGTGCCGAGGGTGACCTTGAGCATCTTGGAGCTCTGCATGGTCCACGCCTCCGTGGACTGCTTCTCCTGCAGGGCGGCGTCGAAGAGGTGGCTGCGCATTCGCGGGAGTCTAAGGGCGCGCTCAGACGTCGCGGGCGAGTTCGCGCAGCTCGGCCTCGACGTTCGCGCGGGCCGCGGCCTCCCAGCGCTCGTGCGCCGAGGGGGTCCGGTAGAGCTGCGGGCGCTCGAGCAGACCGCGCAGCAGCTGCGAGCGCCCGGCGCGGAAGGCGGCATCCGGCACGATCGCGTACTCGCGGCGGACGTCGGCGGTGTAGGTGGCGTAGCGGTGCGGCGGGCTGGCGAGGATCGCGAGGTCGGCGTCGCACAGCACCTGGCCGTCGGCGTCGCTGGGCGCCGGGTCGTGCGTGGCGGTGAGCCGCACGAGCTCGCCGACGTGCAGGACGCGGTCGGGGTCGGCGTCCCACGAGGCGAGCGTGGCGGTGGCCAGCCGGGCGCTGGCCTCCTCGTTCTCGTCGGCGCCGACGATGTAGATCGCGTCGTGCCACCACGCGGCGAGCATCACGGCCGACAGGTCGCGGGCGTGCTCGGCGAGCAGAGCGACGGCGGCCACGACCTCGCTGAGGTGCCGCTGGTCGTGGTAGTGACGGTGGGGCTCCTCGTAGCGCGCCAGCAGGTCGAGGCCGGCCGCCTCGAGATCGGTG
>JBQCES010000130.1:0-3996 GCA_051960055.1 Angustibacter sp.
CCTCGAAGGCGACGACGACCTCGTCCCGCGCGGCGGCCAGGGCGGTGCCGGGCGCGGTGTCCGGGTGGCCCCCCCCCCCCCTGGGGGGGGAGGGGGCGAGGGGGAGGACGGCGGTCAGGCCAGGCCGAGGGCCCGGGCCTCCTCGCGCAGCTCGTCGCGGACGTCGGGGTGCGCCACGTGCTCGATGATCTGCCGCGCCTGCTCGCACTGGTCGGCGCCCCAGATCTGCGCCCGGCCCTGCTCGGTGATGATCGAGCTGTGCTGGAACGACGTCACCGGCTCGTCGACGAGCGCCACGACCGTCGAGCAGTTCGCCCGCGGGTGCCACGAGCGCAGCGCGATCACGGCCTGCCCGCCCGGTGAGTGCATCGCGCCGACGATGAAGTCGGTCTGGCCGCCGAAGCCCGAGTAGATGCGCGCGTTGATGCGCGAGGCGTTGGCCTGCGCGAACAGGTCGACCTGCAGGGCCGAGTTGATCGACGTCATCGCCGGCTGCTGCGCGATCAGCGCGGGGGCGTTCGTGCGCTCGGTGCGGAGCATCGTGAGCCGCGGGTTGTCGTGCGCCCACGCGTACAGCTCGTCGGAGCCGAAGAGGAACGACGCGACGACCGCGTGGTCGAGATCCAGCGCACCCGCGCGCTCGAGCCCGAGGACGCCGTCGCTGAACGTCTCGGTCCAGATCCGCAGCCCGCGGCGCTCGGTGAGCGCGTGCAGCGTGGCGTCCGGGACGGCGCCGATGCCCGTCTGCAGCGTCGCGCCGTCGCCGACGAGCGAGGCCACGCGCGAGCCGATCGCCAAGGCGTCGTCGTCCGGCGGCACGGCGTGGCCCGCGCTGAGCGGCTGGTCGACCTCGACCCCGAGGTCGATGAGGTCGGCCGACATCACGGCGTCGCCCGACGTCCACGGCATGCCGGGGTTGAGCTGGGCGACCACCAGGCCGCCGCGCGCGCGCACGGCCTCCACGGCCGCGGGCAGCACGTTGACCTCGACGCCGAGCGACACCTGGCCGTCGCGCGGCGCGGTGGTGTGCAGCAGCACGACGTCGGGCGGCACCGTCGTGCCGAACAGCCGCGGCACGAGCGACAGGCGCGAGGGCAGGTAGCGCAGCCGCGGGCTGCGGCGCATGCCGGAGCCGACGAACGGCGTCTCGAGCACGACGCCGTCGCGGTCGGGCACACCTGGCTGGGCGTTGAGCACGAAGAGCCGGTAGCGCTCGACGGCGCGGTCGAACGCCTCGAGCAGCGGCCACGGCGTCGCGTGGTTGCCGCTCACGACGACGCGCGGGCCCTCGGGCTGGTCGGCAGCGAGTCCTGCGAGGTGCCCGGCCAGGCCCTCGACGTCGACGACGCGCATCAGTGCTTGTCGTCCATGCGCGCGGCGAACACCGCCGCCTGCGTGCGGCGCTGCATGCCCAGCTTGGCCAGCACGCTCGTCACGTAGTTCTTCACGGTCTTCTCGGCGAGCGACAGGTGCTCGGCGATCTCGCGGTTCGACATGCCCTCGGCGATGCAGTCGAGGATGCGCCGCTCCTGGCCCGTCAGGCCGGCCAGGCGCGGGTCCTGCTGCGGGCCGGTGCGCAGGCGGGTGAGCACCTGCGTCGTCACCGCGGGGTCGAGCAGCGACTGCCCGGCCGCCACGCGGCGCACGCCCTCGACGAGCTCGCTGCTGCGCACCTGCTTGAGCACGTAGCCGGCCGCACCGGCCATGATCGCGGCGAACAGCGCCTCGTCGTCGTCGTACGACGTGAGGATCAGGGCCTTGATCGTCGGGTCGATCGAGCGGACGTCGCGGCACACGTCGATGCCGCTGCCGTCGGGCAGACGGGCGTCGAGGATCGCGACGTCCGGCCGCAGGGCGGGGATGCGGCGCCGGGCCTGCTCGGCCTCGCCGGACTCGCCGACGACCTCGATGTCGTCCTCGCGCTCCAGCAGTTCGCGCAGCCCGCGCCGGACGATCTCGTGGTCGTCGAGCAGGAAGACCCTGATCGCAGCCATGGCCCCACCCTACGGCGATCGGCGGCCGCGCGGAGGGGTTGCGACGAGGACCAAGGTCCCGAGGGCTCTGCCGCCGAGCCGCCGGCGTCGTACGATCACTGCATGACGTCGCCCGCAGGGGAGCGCCGCCGCCAGTCTGGTTCGCTCGAGCCGCGGTTCGGCCCCACGCTGTCGACGCTGGATCTCGATGACCTGCTGCTCGAGCTGCGTGACCGCGCGGGGCTGGCCCAGGACGCCCAGCGCCGGCTCGCTGCCCTGCTCGACGCCGTGGTCGCCGTCACGGCCGACCTCGACCTGCCCACGGTGCTGACGACGATCGTCCAGACCGCCTGCCAGCTCTCGGGTGCGCAGTACGGCGCCCTCGGCGTGCTGTCACCCGAGCGCGACCACCTGAGCCAGTTCATCACCTACGGCATCGACGACGAGACGCGCGACAAGATCGGGCCCCTGCCCACGGGTCACGGCGTCCTCGGGCTCCTGCTCATCGAGAACCCCCAGCCGATGCGGCTGCACGACATCGCCGACCACCCGGCGTCCGTGGGCTTCCCCGAGCACCACCCGCCGATGCACAGCTTCCTCGGCGTCCCCCTGCGCACGCGCGAGGCGGTGTTCGGCAACCTCTACCTGGCCGAGAAGCACGACGCGAACGGCGAGCGACGCGACTTCACGCAGGACGACGAGGAGGTCGTCGAGGCGCTCGCGGCCGCGGCCGGCGTCGCGGTCGAGAACGCCCAGCTCTACGAGCGCACGCGCACGCGCGAGGCGTGGCTCGAGGCCGCCGGCGCGTCCAGCCAGCGCCTGGTGTCGGAGGGCGGGACGGCGGCGGCGCTGCAGCAGGTGGCGCACGCGGCGCGCGGGGCCGGTGACGCCGACCTCGCGATCCTCGCGCTCAGCGCGGCCGCGCCGGTGGGGCAGGAGGTCGGGGAGTCCGGCGTCCAGGCCGACGAGGACGTCCAGCTGCGTGTCGGCGCACAGTCGGCGGACGCCCCCGTGGCCGTGCCCAGCCACCTCAAGGTCGGCCAGGTGTTCGGCCCCGAGGTCGGCTCGCTGCCGGTGATCGTCGACCCCGCGCTGGGCGGTCTGCTGGACGCCGGTGCCTGGCGCCGGGCGCTCGCGGCTCCGATGTGGTCGGGCGAGACCTTCATGGGCACGCTGATCCTGGCCTGGCGCGACGACCGGAGGCTCTCGAGCGACGGCATCGGGCCGGTAGGCGTCTTCGCCGAGCGGGTGGCGATGGCGCTCGACGTCGCGTCCAGCCAGGCCTACCGCGCGCGGCTGGCGGTGCTCGAGGACCGCGACCGCATCGCCCGAGACCTGCACGACCTGGTGATCCAGCGGCTGTTCGCCGTCGGGCTGTCGGTGCAGTCGGCCGAGGCCGACGCCGTGCGGCCCGAGGTGGTCGAGCGGCTGCGGCGGGCGGTCGACGACCTCGACGACACGATCAAGGACGTGCGCCGCACGATCTTCCAGCTGCACTCGCCGACCGGTCAGGACCTGCGCAACCAGCTCGACGACGTCGTGGCCGCCGCGCGCCGCGGCCTGGGCTTCGCGCCCCGGCTCGTCATCGAGGGGCCGGTGATCGCCGTCCCGCCGACGGTGGCGGCCGACGTCGTGGCCGTCGTCCGCGAGCTGCTGTCGAACGCCGCCCGGCACGCCCAGGCCTCGCACGTGGAGGTGCGGCTGCGGGTGGGCAGCGAGGTCGACGTCGTCGTGCGCGACGACGGCAACGGCCTCGACCCGGCCCAGGGCCGGCGCAGCGGGCTGGCCAACCTCACCGAACGCGCCAAGACGCACGGCGGCACGCTCGAGCTCGAGGCCGTGGAGCCCCGCGGCACGCAGGTGCGGTGGCGCGTCCCGCTCCCCAGCGCCTGACCCACCCGCGGGCGGCCCTGCCCCGTTGATCACGGTAAGTAGGTTTCACTCCGCTTGCCGAGGGGTGCAACCCTCGGCACGCGGCCTGTCCCCCCCACCACGTGATCAACATCGCCAGGCCGGGGCAGGG
>JBQCES010000131.1:0-2931 GCA_051960055.1 Angustibacter sp.
CGAGCAGCTCGAGGCGGCGCGCGCTGCGCTCGCCGCCGCGCGGGGGTGGGCCGGCGCAGCCGCCGCGCCGTCGGCCCGGGGCCGCTAGCGGCCGCGCCGGTTGCCGACGAACGCCGCGGCCGGCAGCAGCGGAGCCGCCACGACGAGGGCGGCGATGCGCCAGGGCGTGGGTGCCGGCACGAAGAAGCCGAACACCACCAGCACGATGCAGGGCACCCACAGCAGGAAGTAGCGGCGACGCCGACGCGCGATGTCGGCGTCGAGTGCCTCGCGCTCGGTCGGCGTGACGATGTCGTAGCGCGGGGTTCGCCGCTCTCGACGGGCCATGACTCGAGTCTGCCTCCCGGCCGCCCGAGGCGCCTGAGGTGCCTGAGGTGCCCGGCAGGCTCGAGCGTCCGGCCGCACGTACGATCCGCAGGTGGCCGATCTCGAGCGCTCACCCGCTGCCGCGACGCCGCCGCGTGCGCTGGCGCGGCTGCTCAGCGGCCCGGTGCTCGACGTCGCGCCGAGGCTGCTGGGTGCCGTGATCGAGCACCGCACCGACGCGGGCAGCGTCGCCGTCCGGCTCACCGAGGTCGAGGCGTACGCCGGGCCCGGCGATCCGGGCTCGCACGCGCGCAACGGGCGCACCCCGCGCACCGAGTTGATGTTCGGGCCGCCCGGCCACCTCTACGTGTACTTCTCCTACGGGATGCACTGGTGCGTCAACGTCGTGTGCGCGCCGGAGGGTTCGGCGTCCGCGGTGCTGCTGCGGGCCGGCGAGGTGGTCGCGGGTCACGACCTGGCCCGGGCCCGGCGTCCGGCGGCCAAGGCCGACCGCGATCTGGCCCGGGGCCCGGCCCGGCTCGCCTCGGCCCTCGGACTCGACGGCTCGCTCGACGGCGTGGCCGTCGGCGGCCGGCGCTCGCTGTCGCCCGTGCGGCTCGTGCTCGCGGCGCAGGCCGCGAGCGGTGTGCGCACCGGCCCGCGCGTGGGCGTGAGCGGCAGCGGGGGTGACGGCGAGCGCTACCCCTGGCGGTTCTGGCTCGACGGCGAGGCCAGCGTGTCGGCGTACCGGCCGGGCGTGGTGCGCGGGGCCGCCCGCGAGGATGAGTCGGCGGAACCGGTTCGCCGCAGCGTGGGCTGATCGGGCAGGCTGGCCGCAGCAGACGGCGGGGCACGGGCCCCGGCACGGACGAAGGGACGATCGTGGTCGACATCCTCGACGAGCTGAAGTGGCGCGGGCTGGTGGCGCAGACCACCGACGAGGACGCGCTGCGCCAGGCCCTCGCGGACGGTCCGATCACGGCCTACTGCGGCTTCGACCCCACCGCCCCGTCACTGCACTTCGGCAACCTCGTGCAGCTGGTCGTGCTGCGTCACCTGCAGCGAGCCGGCCACCGCGTCATCTGCCTCGTCGGCGGCTCCACCGGTCTCATCGGTGACCCGCGGCCCAGCGCCGAGCGGGTGCTCAAGACCAAGGAGCAGACGGCGCAGTGGGTGGCGCGCATCCAGGACCAGGTGCGCCCGTTCCTGCGCAGCGACGGCGACAACCCGGCGGTGTTCGTCAACAACCTGGACTGGACCCAGGGGCTGTCGGCGCTGGACTTCCTGCGCGACGTCGGCAAGCACTTCCGGGTCAACCACATGGTGAAGAAGGAGGCGATCGCGGCCCGGCTGAACTCCGACGAGGGCATCTCCTACACCGAGTTCAGCTACCAGCTGCTGCAGGGCCTGGACTACCTGCAGCTGTTCCGCGACTACGGCTGCACCCTGCAGACCGGCGGCAACGACCAGTGGGGCAACCTCACCGCCGGGACCGACCTGATCCACCGCGTCGAGGGCGAGTCGGTGCACCTGCTGACGACGCCGCTGCTCACCGACTCCTCGGGGGAGAAGTTCGGCAAGAGCGCCGGCAACGCCATCTGGCTGTCGGGCGACATGACCAGCCCGTACGCCTTCTACCAGTACTGGCTCAACGTCGAGGACGCCTCGGTGGTCACGTTGCTCAAGGTGTTCACCGACCGCGGCCGCGAGGAGATCGAGGCGCTGGAGCGCGAGGTGGCGGAGCGACCCTTCGCGCGCGAGGCCCAGCGCACGCTGGCGGCCGACGTGACGACCCTGGTGCACGGCGCCGCGGCCACCGAGGCGGTGGAGCGCGCCAGCCGGGCGCTGTTCGGGCGGGGCGCGTTGGACGAGCTGGACGCGCAGACCCTCGCAGACGCCACCGCAGAGCTACCCCAGGCTTCCGTGAAGGTGGGCAGCTCCGTGGTCGACGCCTTCGTCGACGCCGGCCTGTCGGCGAGCCGGTCGGCGGCCCGGCGCACCATCGAGGAGGGCGGCGCGTACGTCAACAACGCCAAGGTCGTGGACGTGGAGGCCGTGCTGACCGCCGACGACCTGCTGCACGGTCGCTTCGCGGTGCTGCGGCGCGGCAAGAAGTCCCTGGCGGCAGCGGTCGTCGGCAGCTGATTCGACCGTCGAGGGCGCTCGGCGCGGCGGATTTGACGCAGTCAAGACGGCCCCCGTACTGTTCTCGATGTCAGCCCGGCTGGGAGGCACGGACACCGCGAGGTGGCCGGTCCCGCAGGCTGGCTTCCTGCTGATGGCGCCGGGTGTCTGCCCGGGGGTCGCCAGCGTCCTGAGGGCGCTGGTCAGACCGGCTCGCAGAGCCTGCTAGAGTAGGGAACCCCGGTCCCCACTGAGGGGCCTCGGCACTGGGCTCACGCCCAGCAGCGAGGCTCTCGACGCGGATGGGGAGAAGTAGACTGAGAACGGCAGCCCCGACAGACAGGCCTCACGGCCCGACGCGGTGCGCGTCCGATCCTTGAGAACTCAACAGCGTGCCAAAAATCGATGCCAAGTAATTCTCGTCGTGGCATCAGTGGCTGTGGGCCGTTCGGTCTGTGGTGCTGGTGTCAGGCGATTCCTTTGGTGATGAACGGATGGTCC
>JBQCES010000132.1:0-14797 GCA_051960055.1 Angustibacter sp.
CTCGAACACGGTCATCACGAAGCCCATGAGCAGCGAGCCGCCGCCGGCGATCTTCAGTCCGAACGCGCCGTGCGTGAGCATGTACTCGCCGCCGCCGATGAACAGCACGAGCAGCAGGTGGCCGGCGAACATGTTGCCGAACAGTCGCAGCGCGAGCGTGACCGGCCGGGTGAACATGTCGGTGATCAGCTCGAGCACGAAGATCGGCGGGATCAGCCCGGCCGGCAGGCCCGAGGGCACCAGCGACTTGAAGTAGCCGACGAAGCCGTGCTTCTCGATGCCGATCCAGTGGTAGACCACGAAGACCACGATCGCGAGCACCGCCGGGAAGGCGATCCGGCTCATCGTCGGGAACTGGATCACCGGCACCACGCTGAACAGGTTGTTGAGCAGGATCAGCGTGAACAGGGTGAACAGCAGCGGCATGAACCGCAGGAAGTCGTGGCTGCCGATGACGTCGCGGCCCAGGCCGTTTCGGATCATCCCGTAGGTGACCTCGGTGGCGGCCTGCTTGCGGCTCGGCACCACCGTGAGCTTCTTGGTGCCCGCGAGCAGCAGCCAGGCGATGATCGCGACCGAGATCAGGATCACGATCGACGCGCGGGTGACCGCGAAGGCGCCGTCGCCGATCAGCGGCTGCCAGAAGTCCTTGACACCCGGGGTCTCGTACGTCGAGCCCTCGGCGGCAAGAGCGGCCAGCGTGCTCACAGGTTCTCCTCAGGCAGGGTGTGCGACGTTCGGGTGTGCGACGTTCGGGTGTGCGAGGTGCGGGTGTGCCAAGTGCGGAAGTGCGACGTGCGCGCGAAACCGTGGGACCCGGCGGGTGGGCGCGCAACGGCGCCTCGACGGGCGGCCGGGGTCAGTGCGTACCGTACCGGAACCAGATCAGGTACAGCGACAGCCCCATCCCGGCCACGAGCCCGACCGGCAGCAGGAACGACGTGCCCAGCCAGCGGTCGAGCAGCCAGCCGAGTCCGCCGTACACCAGCGGTCCGGCCAGCAGGTACGAGAACGACCGCCAGGCGCGGTTGGCCTCGGCGCCCGGACGCTCGCCGTCCGGCGGCTTCGTGGAGCTCATGTCGGCATCCAGGGTACCTGCTGCTCACGGCCGCCCCTCCCCGTCGTCGGGGTGGTCGGCGGAGTGGTCAGCGCGGTGGTCAGCGGGGTGGTCGGCCTGCGGCGCGACGAGGACGCGCATGCGCGTGAAGGCGCGCATCTCGAAGGCGAGCCAGACCACCGTGCAGGCGATGATCGACAGCGCGAGCGCCTGACCCGACAGCCACGAGGCGTCGCGCAGCACGATCATCGCGATGCCGAGCGCCAGGATCTTGCCGGTGTAGGTGGCGAGCACCACGGCCATGACGGCGGTGGGCTGCAGGTGCGCCGTCTGGCGCATCACCAGCAGGCTGAGCGCGAAGAAGACGATCACGAGCGCCGCGCCGAGGGCCGCGGACGTCGCCGGCTTGGAGCCGCCCAGGACGGCGGCGAGCACCACAGCGAGCACGCCGACCACGAGCGTCGGCACGAGCGAGCCACGCAGCATCGCCGAGAACTGCTCACGCGTGCGCGCGGCGCTCTCGGGGTGCGGACGGACGTCCTCGGCCATCACGGGGGCCTGCCTCTCGGCGGCTCGGGGGTGGTCTTCGGGCGGTGCTCGAACAGTTCCTGGGCTACCGCTCTCTCAAATGTGAACGGCTTGTGAATGCTATCACAAGCGCCGCGTCGGCCCGCTCCCCCGCGAGCGGCGCAGCAGCGGCCCGGCGAGGGTGGTGGTGACGGCCAGCAGCGCGAGGGCCGCGATCACCGGCAGGGCCCAGCGCAACGGGAGCAGGGCCAGGGCGGCCATCCCCAGTCCCACGAGCGCCGCCCAGAGGTAGAGCACGATCACCGCACCCGCGTGGCTGTGGCCCAGCGAGAGCATCTGGTGGTGCAGGTGCTGGGCGTCCGGCTGCCACGGCAGCCCGCCGGCGCGCGTGCGCCGCACGATGGCCCGCACGAGGTCGAGCAGCGGCACCACCAGCACGGCCACGGGCATGAGCAGCGGGAACAGGTACACCAGCTGCGGCGGCAGGTCGCCCGACGTCACGCCCTGAGGGTCGATGTTGCCCGTCAGCGAGATGGTCGCCGCCGACAGCAGCAGCCCGAGCAGCATCGCCCCGGTGTCGCCCATGAAGATCTTGGCCGGGTTGAAGTTGAACGGCAGGAAGCCCACGCAGCACCCGATCAGCACCGCCGCCACGAGGGCCGCGACCGAGAACACGTTGGCTGAGTAGTCGCGCGAGATCGAGTACGCGTAGCTGAAGAAGCCCACCGCGGCGATGCCGGTGATGCCCGCCGCCAGGCCGTCGAGGCCGTCGACGAAGTTCACCGCGTTCATCGTGGTCACCACGACGAGCACGGTGATGGCGATGAGCGCCGTCGTCGGCAGGTAGGTGACGCCGAAGATGGGCAGCGAGAGCATCTGCACGCCCTGCTGCGCCATCACGCCCGCAGCCAGCAGCTGCCCGGCGAACTTGGCCCACGCCTCCAGGCCCCAGATGTCGTCGACGACCCCCAGGGCCACCACCAGCACCGCGCCGATCAGCACCGCCCGCAGGTCGGTGGAGTCGTGGGTCACCTGCGACAGCCGCGGCAGGTGCGTGGCCACGAGCAGCGCCACGGCCACGCCCACGAACATCGCCAGGCCGCCCAGGCGGGGCATGGGCACGGCGTGGACGTCGCGGTCGCGCACCGCCGTCACCGCGCCGCGACGGATCGCCACGGTGCGCACCAGCGGCGTGACGACGTACGTGACCGCCGCGGCCACCAGCAGGACGAACAGGTACTCGCGCACGCGCGCCCGTCAGCCGTGCGGGTACGCCGGGAAGGCGGTGACCAGCTCGCTCACCTCGGCGCGCACCTCACGGGCCACGGCGTGGTCGGGGTCGCCGTCCGTGTCCTTCACCGCGCGGGCGATGAGGCCGGCGATGCGGCCCATCTCGGCCTCACCCATGCCCTGCGTGGTCACCGACGGGCTGCCGACGCGGATGCCCGACGCCACGCTCGGCGGCTGCGGGTCGTTGGGGATCGCGTTCTTGTTGAGCACGATGCCGGCCGCGTCGCAGCGGGCCTCGGCGTCCTTGCCGGTGACCCCGGTGCTGCCCAGGTCGAGCAGCGCCAGGTGGGTGTCGGTGCCGCCGGTGACCGGGCGCATGCCGTGCTCGGCCAGCCCCTGGGTGAGCGCCTGGGCGTTGGTGATGACCTGCCGGGCGTACTGCTGGTACTCGGGCGTCATGCACTCCTTGAGGTTGACGGCCTTGGCCGCCACCGCGTGCATGAGCGGGCCGCCCTGCATCATCGGGAACACCGCCTTGTCGAGCTTGGCGGCGTGCTCGGCCTTGCACACCAGGGCGCCACCGCGCGGGCCGCGCAGCACCTTGTGCGTGGTGAAGGTGACGACGTCGGCGTACGGCACCGGGCTCGGGATCGCCTTGCCGGCGACCAGGCCGATGAAGTGGGCGGCGTCGACCATGAGGATCGCGCCGACCTCGTCGGCCACCTCACGGAAGGCCTTGAAGTCGATGAGGCGCGGGATCGCCGAGCCGCCGCAGATGATCATCTTGGGGCGGTGCTCGCGCGCCAGGTCGCGCACCTGGTCGTAGTCGATGTCCTCGGTCTTCGGGTCGACGCCGTAGTGCACGGCGTTGAACCACTTGCCGCTGAACGACACCTTCGTGCCGTGCGTGAGGTGACCCCCGTGCGGCAGGCTCATCGCCAGCACGGTGTCACCGGGCGAGCAGAACGCGCCGTACGCCGCGATGTTGGCGCTCGCGCCCGAGTGCGGCTGCAGGTTGGCGTGCTCGGCGCCGAACAGCTCCTTGGCCCGCTCGATGCCGAGCTCCTCGGCCTTGTCGACCTCGGCGCAGCCGCCGTAGTAGCGACGGCCCGGGTAGCCCTCGGCGTACTTGTTGCTCAGCGTCGAGCCGAGCGCCGCGAGCACGGCCGGCGAGGTGAAGTTCTCGCTCGCGATGAGCTGCAGGCCGCTGCGCAGGCGGTCGAGCTCACCGAGCACCACCTCCGCGATCTCGGGGTCCTGCTGCTGCAGGGCGTCGAAGTCCGGACCCCAGAAGGTGTCGCTCATGGTCGTCACTCCGGTGTGGTGAGCTGGCTGGCGAGGACGCGCGTCACTCTATTGCCTCGGCCAGGCCCTCGACGTCGCCGGCCACGGCCCGCAGCCGCTCGAGCGGGATCGGCCCGGCGCGCAGCACGCGCGGCACGGCGCCGGTGACGTCGACGATGGTGGAGGCGGTCGACGACGGGCTCGGGCCGCCGTCGAGGTAGACGCTCACGGCGTCGCCGAGCTGGGCGATCGCGTCATCGACCGTCGTGGCGGGCGGCTGGCCGTGCTTGTTGGCGCTGGTGACCGCCATGGGCCCGGTGAGCTCGAGCACCGCGAGCGCCACGCGGTGCAGCGGCATGCGCAGGGCGACCGTGCCGCCGGTGTCGCCGAGGTCCCAGTCGAGCGTCGGGGCGGCGCGGCAGACGATCGTGAGGGGGCCGGGCCAGAAGGCGGCGACGAGCTCACGGGCGGCGGGGCTGACGTCCATGGCCAGACCGTCGAGGGTGCGCACGCTCGGTACGAGCACCGGCGGGGGGACGTCGCGGCCACGGCCCTTGGCGGCGAGGACGGCGGCCACGGCCTGCGGGTCGAAGGCGTCGGCGCCCACGCCGTACACGGTGTCGGTGGGCAGCACGATCACCTCACCGCGCTGGACGGCGTCCGCGGCGAGGCGGGCTCCCGTCGTCCGGCCGGTGTCGGTGCGGGCGTCGATCCGGTTCACGGGCGACATCCTGCCAGGCGGCTCGCCTCCGCGATCATGGGCTCCGGCGGCGGGCGGTGACGTAGCGGGGGCGTCCGGTGAGGTCGCGGTGACCCTGGACGTCGACCCAGGCGCCCGAGGCCGTGAGCGCGCGCAGCAGCGCGTCCTGCTGGACGTCGGCGTGCTCCACCACCAGCAGGCCGCCGGGCGCGAGCAGCACCGCCGCTCGGGCGATGACGGCGCGCGGCACCTGCAGGCCGTCCGGCCCGAGGCCGTACAGCGCCACCTCCGGGTCGTGGTCGCGCACCTCGGGGTCGACCGGTACGGCGTCCGGCGGCACGTACGGCGGGTTGCTCACCACGACGTCGACCACGCCCTCGAGGTCAGGGCAGGCCGTGGTGGCGTCCCCCGCGCGCAGGTCGACGCGCGGCGCCAACGCCGCCACGTTGCGCTGGGCCCAGGCCAGGGCCTGGGCGTCGAGCTCGACCGCGTGCACCTCGGCGTGCGGCACCTCGCGGGCCACCGCGATCGCGATGGCGCCTGACCCGGTGCACAGGTCGACCACGACGGCGCTGCGAGCGTCGTCGTCCAGCACCCGCTGGGCCTCGTCGATCGCCGGCTGGGCCACGACCTCGGTCTCGGGCCGCGGCACGAAGACGCCCGGGCCGACCGCGAGGTCGAACCCGCGGAACGGCGCCGTGCCCGTCAGGTGCTGCAGCGGCACGCGCCGGCAGCGCTCGTCGACCAGGGCGGCGAACGGCTCGCCCAGCGACACGTCGTCCCCGCGCAGCACCGCGAGCCGGACGTCGGAGAGCGGGCGGTCGAGCACGTGCGCGGCCAGCACCTCGGCGTCATGGCGCGGGCTGGCGACGCCGGCGCGCTGCAGCCGGGCGGCGGCCTCGCGCACCGCCTCGGCCAGCGGCTGCTCGCTCACTCCCCCATCGCCGCGAGCTGGGCGGCCTCGTCGGCGTCGACGGCCGACTGCACGACCGGGTCGAGGTCACCGTCGAGCACCGCGTCGAGGTTGTACGCCTTGAAGCCCGTGCGGTGGTCGCTGATGCGGTTCTCGGGGAAGTTGTAGGTGCGGATGCGCTCGGACCGGTCGACGGTGCGCACCTGCGAGCGCCGGGCGGCGGCGGCCTCGGCCTGCGCCTGCTCCTGGGCGATGGCGTGCAGGCGCGCGCGCAGGATCCGCATCGCCTGCTCGCGGTTCTGCAGCTGGCTCTTCTCGTTCTGGCACGACACGACCACGCCGGTGGGCAGGTGCGTGATGCGCACCGCCGAGTCGGTGGTGTTGACGCTCTGGCCGCCGGGGCCGCTGGAGCGGAAGACGTCGACCCGGATGTCGCTCGCCGGGATCTCGAGCTCGACCGTCTCGTCGGGCTCGGGCATGACCAGGACGCCGGCAGCCGAGGTGTGGATGCGGCCCTGCGACTCGGTGACGGGCACGCGCTGCACGCGGTGCACACCGCCCTCGTACTTCAGCCGCGACCACACGCCGTGCCCCGGCTCGGGCGTGCCGCGGGCCTTGATCGCGACCGAGACGTCCTTGTACCCGCCGAGGTCGGACTCGGTGGCGTCGAGCACCTGGGTCGACCAGCCCTGGCGCTCGGCGAAGCGCAGGTACATGCGCAGCAGGTCACCGGCGAACAGCGCGGACTCCTCGCCGCCCTCGCCGGCCTTGACCTCCAGGATCACGTCGCGGTCGTCGTCCGGGTCGCGGGGCACGAGCAGCCGGCGCAGGTGCTCGGCCGCCGCGTCGCGCTGCTCGATCAGGGCCGGCAGCTCCTCGGCGAACCCTGGGTCGTCGGCCGCCCGCTCGCGGGCGGCCTCGACGTCGTCGCTCGCCTGCTGCCACGCGGCACGGGCCGACACCACGGGCGTCAGCTCGGCGTAGCGCCGGGCCAGTCGCCGCGCGCGGGCCTGGTCGGCGTGCACCTCGGGGTCGGCGAGCTGCCGCTCGAGGTCGGCGTGCTCGGCGACGAGCGCCTCGACGGCGTCCTGCACCGGGCCTCCTGGTGTGGCGTGCATGATCACGGGCGGTGGGGGGTGGGGCGAGGTTGGGGGGAAACGCGACGGTGCCGGCACCCACCAGGGGTACCGGCACCGTCGGAAGCGCTACTTGGCCTCGGTCTTGGCGTCCTTCTTGCCGTAGCGAGCCTGGAACCGGGCCACGCGGCCGCCGGTGTCCATGAGCTTCTGCTTGCCGGTGTAGAAGGGGTGGCACTGGCTGCAGACGTCGGCGTGGATCTGGCCGGACGTCGCGGTGCTGCGCGTGGTGAACTGCGCGCCGCAGGTGCAGGTGACCTGCGTCTCGACGTACTCGGGGTGGATGTCGGTCTTCACGATGCTCCTCGGGGTGGAAGGGTCGCCGGGTCGTCAGGGCGGCGGAGTGCCGTGGACGTGAACCGGAACCAGCGGTCCAGTGTGCCAGACACTGTCCCGGGGGTCACAACGCGCGGGGCAGGTCGGGCATTCCGGGTGGCCGACCGGTCAGAACCGCAGGCTGGCGGTCTGCTGGCCCGTCCCCCGCGAGACGTCCAGTCGCGGCAGCGTCACCGTGAACGTCGTGCCCGTGCCCTCGACCGAGTCGACCTCGACCTGGCCGTCGTGGGCGGCGACGATGCCGGCGATGATCACCAGGCCGAGGCCCGTGCCGGGGATCTGGCGCTGGGTGGCGTTGGAGGCCCGGTAGAACCGGGTGAACAGCGACGCGATCTCACCGGCGGGGATGCCGATGCCGGTGTCCTGCACCTGCACGACGACGTCGTCGCCAGTGACCTGGACGGTGATGCTCACCCGCCCGCGGCGCGGGGTGAACTTGATCGCGTTGCCCACGAGGTTGAGCAGCATGCGGTCGATCTGGCTGTGGTCACCCAGCAGCACGGCCTCGGCCGGCACGGGGAACGCGTCGATGCTGACGCCGGCCGCGTCGGCCTGCGGGCGAAGGGACGTCACGACGTGGTCGACCACGCCGGCCAGCGCCACCGGCAGGCGCTCGCTGCGCACGGCTCCCGCCTCGACCTTCGAGATCATGAGCACGTCCTCGATGAGGTCGCGCAGCCGCTGGGTGTTGCGGCCCACGATCTCGAGCATGTTGTCCTGCATGGGTTGCAGCTCGCCGGCGTCGCCGTCGCGCATCATCTCGACGTACCCGGCGATGCTCGTGAGCGGCGTGCGCAGCTCGTGGCTGATCGTCGACAGGAAGTCGGACTTGGTGCGGTCGAGCTCGCGCAGCTGACCCACCACGGTGTTCTGCTGCTCGAACAGCCGGGCGTGGTGCACCGCACGCGCGAGGTCGCCGGCGACCGTCTCGATCAGGCCGACCTCGGCGGCGTCGAAGCGCGGCCGGCCCGCGGCCCGGGCGCAGACGAGCACGCCGATGCGCTCCTGGCCCACGAGCACGGGCGCGACCACCATGGGCCCGGCACCGGCGTAGGCGCGAGCCGCGACGGCACCGCCCGTGCCCGCCGGGCCGCCCTGGAGGTACGTGTCGACGTCGTCGACCGCCAGCGACTGGTGGCCCCGAGACGCCACCGCACCGGCCGACTCCAGCGGGTGCGTCGGACCCGGAGGCGCCGAGTCGACGCTCGCGAGGCCGCGGGTCGCCCACTGGGCGGCGACGCCTCCCATCCGGCCGCCTTCGATGAACCGCACGTGCACGCGGTCGGCGTGCACCATCGCGCCGACACCACCGACGACCTCCTCGGCCACGGCGTCGCCGTGCAGGTGCTGGCGCATGCGACGGTCGAGGTCGCGCGTGAGGCCGCGGACCTGGGCCCGGTCGAACTCGGCGTCGCGCAGGCGCAGGCTCTGCTCAGCCAGCCGGTTGACGCTCACGGCCACCGCCTGCATCTCGCTCGGGCCACGCACGGGCATGCGGGCCTCGAGGTCACCGGCCGCGAGCCGGCGCAGCACGTCACGCAGCGCGGTCAGGGGCGGCACGACCTGCCGCACCGTGAGCCAGGCGAGCGCCACCAGGCACACTACCGCGAGCAGCGTGCTGGCGACGAGCAGCCACCGGCCGACCTGGCGTTGCCGGTCGGCCTGCCGCAGCGCGTCGTCGATCTGGTGCTCGACCAGCGCCGTGAGCTGGGTGTTGGCGTCGCTGAAGGTGCTGAACTGCGCGCGTGACGTCGCGTACTGGTCGCTCGCCGTCGTGCGCGACACCCGGCCGGCGGCGACGGGCGCGGCGTAGCGGGTGTACCAGCGCTGGGCGGCGGCGTCCGAGCGGGCCAGCAGCGCGCAGGCGCCCGGCTGCTGGGGGCACGCGGCGCGGGCCCGCGTGAGCGCCGGGGCGTACCCATCCCACCGCGTGCCCAGGTCGGTGAGCAGCCGGCGGTCACCGGAGATGAGGTAGCCGCGCAGGTCGGCGGCCGCACCCGTCGCGGCGTCGCGCAGCTGGGCGTTGGCCCGCTGCAAGGGCACCCCGGCCCGGGCGACGTCCGTCACCGCGGACGACGACGACCCGATCACCAGGACCCCGGCCGCGGCCGAGCCCACCACGAGCAGTCCGACGACGGTGAAGGCGGTGAGCAGTCGGCTGCGCATGCTGCCGGCGCGGCGCGGCTCGTCGTCCGCGCTCACGCCTGCTCCCTCGACGGGACCGGGTCGGACGACGCCGCGGGCGCCGTCGCGAAGCCGACGCGGGTCATCACGCCCCACTCGACGGTGCTGCGACGCATGGCCGACCACAGACCCTGCAGGCGCCACACGGCGGTCAGCTGGCGGTAGCCGACGTTCTCGACGAGGGCGGCGGCCGCTGTCAGCAGCAGGTCGCTCCAGCGGCGGTAGCGGTGGAACGAGAACTCCTCGAGGGCGGCCGAGGCGATCGTGAGCAGGAACGCGTAGCCGAACGCGACGGCGCTGAACAGCAGCGCGAACGGCACGTTGACGGCGCCGACGGCCAGACCCAGCAGCATCGCCACGAGCCCGACGAGCTCGATCACCGGCGCGAGCAGCTCGAAGACCACGTAGTACGGCAGCGTGACCAAGCCGATGCGCCCGTAGCGGGGGTTGCCGATCATCGTGCGGTGGCGCCACAGGGTCTGCGCGAGCCCGCGGTGCCAGCGGCGACGCTGGCGCGCCAGCACCGCCAGGGTCGAGGGGACCTCGGTCCACACCACCGGCTCCGGCACGAACACCACGCGGTAGGGACGGCGCGCGCGGCGCATGTGCTTGTGGATGCGCGTCACGAGGTCGAAGTCCTCGCCGACGTTGGTGACGTCGAGCCCACCGACGGCGACGACGACGTCGCGGCGGAACATGCCGAACGCACCGGAGATGATCGCGAGCGCCCCGAGCCGCGACCAGCCGGTGCGCCCCATCAGGAACGCACGCAGGTACTCGACGGCCTGGATGCGCGGGAGCCACCGGCGCGGCATGCGGACGTCGACCACCCGACCGGCAGCGACGAGGCAGTCGTTGACCGCCCGCACGACGCCGCCCGTGGCGACGACGCGCTGGGGGTCGTCGGCGAACGGCTTGCTCACCAGCAGCAGCGCGTCGGTGTCGAGCACCGAGTCGGCGTCGACGTAGCACACCAGGGGGTAGCGCGCGGCGTTCGTCCCGACGTTGAGCGAGTCCGAGCGTCCGCTGTTGGTCTTGCGCACCACCACGAGCGGCGCCGACGCGGCCATGTGGACGTCGACCACCTCGCCGGCCGTCGCGATCTCCTGCGGGATCTCGCGAGGCACCCGGCGCAGGTCGAAGGCGGCGTCGAGCACGCCGAAGGTGTCGTCGGTGCTGCCGTCGTCGACGACGACCACCTCGAGCTCGGGGTAGCGCAGGGCCAGCAGGCTCCGCACGGACTCCACGATGCCGACCTGCTCGTTGTACGCGGGCACCACCAGCGAGACCGGCAGCGTGAGCGGGCTGGCGTGGGCCTCGTCGTAGCCCGCGAAGGGCACGCGCCGCAGCTGGCGCGCGAACTCCAGCGACGCCAGCACCACGAGCACCAGGTACGAGGTGTTGATGGCCAGGAAGTAGCCGAGCACGCCGACGTCGAACGCCGCCAGCACCTGCACGACGGTCGGCCGCAGCGCGGTCAGCAGGTCGCTCACGGCGACGTCCGCACCGGCGTCGGGACGGAGGACGGGGCTTCGGTGCGCGGCCGCGCCAGGTCGCGCACCGCGAGGGCCTCGGCTGCGTACGTCGCTCCGGGCTCGGCGGCGTCGACGACCTCCTGCAGCGCGTCCAGGCCGCCCGGTCCCAGCCCGGCGAGGGCGCGGGCGGCGTTGCTCGCCACGCGGTGCTCAGCGTCGGCGAGCAGCGGCCGCAGGATGCGCACGGCCTCCGGGCCGCCCACGTCGCCCACCGCGCGCGCGGCGACGGCGCGCAGCGCGGCCGGCTCCTGTGGTGCGACGCACCGCCGCAGCACCGAGAGCGCCGAGGGGACGCCGATGCGGCCGAGCGCGCGAGCACAGCGGATGCGCACGTCTTCGTCGCCGTCGCGCAGCGCGTGGCTCGACAGCACCCCCACGGCGGTCACCGCTCCCCCGAGCCCGAGGATCTCGGCCGCGACCGCGCGAGCGGGCGCCTGCGCCGACGTCATGGACTCCACGAGCGCCGGCGCGGCTCCCGGACCGAGCCGGGCCAGGCTGCGCGCCACGATGCGCATCGGCACCGCCTGCGGCCCCGACACCGCAGCGAGCAGCGCGGCCGCCGAGGCCGGGTCACCGACCTCACCCAGCGCTCGGGCCGCCACGATCCGCACCTCCGGGTCGCGGTCACGCAGCAGCAGCCGCTCGAGCTCCGCGCGCGGCGCGTGCTCGCCCAGCAGACCGAGCAGCTCGGCCGACCGCGCCCGGCGCACAGCGCCGCGCGAGCTCAGGCGCCGGGTCAGCCGGGCGATCGTGCCCCGTCGGTCGAGCAGGTCGACGAGCACCTCGCGGGCCTCTCCCCGCAGCTTGCGCACCATCGACACGACGATGGGCTCGAGGGCGGCCCAGGTGGCGGCGTCGAGCCGGAGCAGCGTCGCGAGGTGCTCCTGGTCGATGTCGTCGTCGACGACGAGGGCCACGAGCAGCTGGCGGTGCGGCTCGGCGAGGGCGCGCGACCGGCGCTGGGCCCGCTCGCGCAGTCCGCGACGGGCCACGATGGCCAGCGCGAGCACGAGGCACAGCCCGGCGATCGCCGTGCCGCCGACGACGAACAGCGCCGCGGCGGTCACGACGTGGTGCGCGCGAGCACCGCCTGCACCCGGCTGAGCAGCTCGCGGGGGCTGAAGGGCTTCACGACGTAGTCGTCGGCGCCGAGGGAGAAGCCGGACTCGACGTCGGACTCCTGCGCCTTGGCCGTCAGCAGGATCACCCGGGTGGCGCCCACCTCGTCGTGGCCACGCACCTCCTGCAGCACCTGGCGGCCGCTGCGGCCGGGCATCATCACGTCGAGCACGGCCAGGTCGGGCCGGTGCTGCAGTACCTGCGCGAGCGCGTCGTCGCCGTCCGCCGCCGTGAGCACCGTGAACCCCGCGGCCTGCAGCTTGAAGGCCACGAGCTCGCGGATGTCGCGGTCGTCGTCGGCGACGAGCACGGTGGTCACGGCAGCCTCCGCGGCAGGTGTGGTGGGGGCGGCCCGCTGCCGTCCCGCAGGTGCTGTGTCGGCCGGTTCTCGACCGACCTTAAGCCGAACGGGTGACATGACGGCGCCCCCGCCACGCACAGCGTGTCGGGGGCGCCTGGTCGTCGCAAACCGAGAGGTCAGTCCGGCAAGGTCAGCGGCTCAGCGCGGCGACCTCAGTCGTCGTCGCCCTTGCCCGGCACCGGCGTCGTCTTCTGCACCTGCATCAGGAACTCGGTGTTGCTGCGGGTGTCCTTCAGCCGCGACATGAGCAGCTCGAGCGCCTGCACGGAGTCGAGCCCTGACAGCACCCGGCGCAGCTTCCAGATCACCTGCAGCTCCTCGCGCCCGAGCAGGATCTCCTCGCGGCGCGTGCCCGACGGGTTGACGTCGACGGCCGGGAAGAGGCGCTTGTCGGCCAGGCGGCGGTCGAGCCGCAGCTCCATGTTGCCGGTGCCCTTGAACTCCTCGAAGATCACCTCGTCCATCTTCGAGCCCGTCTCGACGAGCGCGGTGGCGAGGATGGTCAGCGAGCCGCCGTCCTCGATGTTGCGCGCGGCGCCGAAGAACCGCTTGGGCGGGTAGAGCGCGCTGGAGTCGACACCGCCCGACAGGATGCGCCCGCTCGCCGGGGCCGCGAGGTTGTACGCGCGACCCAGGCGAGTGATCGAGTCCAGCAGCACGACCACGTCGTTGCCGAGCTCGACCAGCCGCTTGGCGCGCTCGATCGCCAGCTCGGCCACGGCCGTGTGGTCGTCGGCCGGACGGTCGAAGGTCGAGGCGATGACCTCGCCCTTCACCGTGCGCTGCATGTCCGTGACCTCCTCCGGGCGCTCGTCGACGAGCACGACCATGAGGTGGGCCTCGGGGTTGTTCTTGGTGATCGCGTTGGCGATCGCCTGCAGCACCAGGGTCTTACCGGCCTTGGGCGGCGACACGATGAGGCCGCGCTGACCCTTGCCGATCGGCGAGACCAGGTCGATGATCCGCGTCGTCAGGATGCCGGGCTCGGTCTCCAGGCGCAGCCGCTCCTGCGGGTACAGCGGCGTCAGCTTGCCGAACTCGACGCGCTGCTTGGCCTGCTCCGGCGACATGCCGTTGACCGTGTCGAGCCGCACGAGCGCGTTGAACTTGTTGTGCCGGCCCTGGCCCTGGTGGTCGCCCTCGTGGGGCTGGCGGACGGCGCCGGTGACGGCGTCACCCTTGCGCAGGCCGTACTTCTTCACCTGGCCCAGCGAGACGTAGACGTCGTTCGGGCCGGGCAGGTAACCCGACGTGCGCACGAACGCGTAGCTGTCGAGGACGTCGAGGATGCCGCCCACCGGGAGCAGGACGTCGTCCTCGGTGATCTCCGGCTCGTCGAGGCCCTGGCCGCCCTCGGCACCGCGCCCACGGCGCTTGCGGTCGCGGTAGCGGCCACGGCGCCGACGCCCGCCGCCCTCTTCGTCGTCGTCCACGGGGCCGTTCTGGCGGTCCTGCTGGCCGCGCTCGTTCTGGCGGTCGCTCTGGCGGTCCTGCTGGCCGCGCTCGCTCTGGCGGTCCTGCTGGCCTCGCTCGCTCTGGCGGTCCTGCTGGCCGCGCTCGCTCTGGGCACGCTCGCTCTGGCGGTCCTGCTGGCCACGCTCGCTCTGGCGGTCCTGCTGGCCACGCTCGCTCTGGCGGTCCTGCTGGCGCTGTCCGCCGCGGCCGCCCTGGCGCTCGCGCTGAGGTGCGCGCTCGGCCGGGGTCTCGCCCTGCCGGGCGTCGACGGGCTCGCGGGCCTCCTGCGGCTGGGCCGGGGCCTCGCTGCGCTGCGGCGCGGCGGGCGCCTGCGCCTCGGAGCGCTGCTCCGCGGGCTTCTCCGCCCGCGCCGCGCCGCCGCCACGCCGCTCGGAGATGGCGGCGACCAGGTCGCTCTTGCGCATCTTGGCGATGCCGCTGATGCCGAGGTCGGCGGCCATGGCCTGCAGCTCGGGCAGGCGCTTGCCGCTCAGGCCGGCCCCGCTGCGGGCGGGACGCGACGCGGAGGCGGCCGGCGTCGACGCGTCAGCGCTGTCGGCGACGCGTTCGGTGGTTTCGGTCAAGGAATCCTTCTCCCCTCGTCGTGACCGGCAGATCGGCCACGGTCTCGCCACCCGGCGCTGCTGCCTGGGTGGGGTTGCCGCTCTCGGTCCCGTCAGCCCACGCCCCTCAAGGGAACCGCACGAGGCGGTGAGGTGATGGGCTCGCGGAAGCACGTCCCTCGAAGGGACGAGTGGAGGTGGCGGCTGCGTCGGCATCCGGAAGGCGGGGAGCGCGCCGGAGCCGGGACGCGCAGTCACGATAACACCAGCCGTGCGACGCCGTGTTTCCCTCCGTGAGCGTCCTCGCCGGTGTGTCGCGGCCTCAGCCGACGGCCACGGCGCCCGGGCCGCCGACGTCGGGCGTCAGGCACTGCCAGTCCTGCCCCGCCTGTCGTG
>JBQCES010000133.1:0-4756 GCA_051960055.1 Angustibacter sp.
ATGCCGGGGCTGTCGAGAACCCGCTGCAGCAACTCCTGCTCGCCGGCCTCGTCGACCGGGGCCGGGGCGATCACGGCCCGCATCGCACCGCGCTCGCGCAGGTGCCGGGTGAGCGCCCGGGTGTCGACCCCGCTGATGCCCACGACGCCCTGCTCGGCGAGCTCCTCCCCCAGCGACCGGCGGGACCGCCAGGACGACGGTCGGCGGGCCGGGTCGCGCACGACGTAGCCGCTCACCCAGATGCGGCGCGACTCGCCGTCCTCGTCGTTGATACCGGTGTTGCCGATGTGCGGCGCGGTCTGCACCACGACCTGGCCGTGGTAGCTCGGGTCGGTGAGCGTCTCCTGGTAACCGGTCATACCGGTCGAGAAGACCGCCTCGCCCACGCAGCGACCGACCGCACCGTACGCCTCACCGGCGAAGGTGCGGCCGTCCTCGAGCACGAGCACGGCGTCCTGGGTCGAGAGTGTCGTTGAGGTCATGAGGTCTCTCCTGGCTGGTCGGGGGTCGTGGCCAGCGCCTGCACCTGCGCGATCAGCGCCTCGCGGTCGTCGCCGTGGCGGACGCGCAGCGCGGTCGTCACCACGGTGTCACCGAGGGCCCAGTCGATGACGAGCAGTCCGGCACCTGGAACCGCCTTGCCGGCGCGCACGGTCTCGCGGCGCGCACCGTGGACGTCGGCGGCGGGGATCAGCAGATCGGTGGCGCCCACGCGGTGCAGCACCACACCCTCGGGCACCACGAGCAGGCGCGCCTCGCTCGGCACACCGAGCCCGTGCGCCGCCACCCGGTCGAGCCAGTCGGCCCGCGCGGTGGTCGACACGTAGCTGACCTCGGCGCCGTCGCGCTCGGCGCGCCCGGCAAGCTCTGGTGAGGGTGCCGCCGGGGCCGGGAGGTCGGCCTGGCGACGCGCGCGGCCCCGCCACCCGACGTACATCAGCCCCCAGGCCAGCAGCACCACGAGGACGACGATCGCGACGGCGGCGGGGCGGTTCACCGGTGCGCCGCCTGGCCGCCGTCGACCGGTGCGCCGTCGAGCACCGTGGGCCGGCCTCGCAGGAAGGTCGCGACCACCCGGCCGTGCATCTGCCGTCCGGCGAACGGCGTGTTGCGTGCCGCCGTCGCCATCGCCGCGGGGTCGACGTCCCACCGGGCTTCGGGATCGACCAGCGTGAGGTTCGCCGGCTCACCCACCTGCAGCGGCCGGCCGTGACCCTCGAGGCGGCCGATGCGGGCGGGCCGCACCGACATCCGGTCGGCGACGCCGGCCCAGTCGAGCAGCCCGGTCTCGACCATCGCCTCGACCACCACCGACAGCGCGGTCTCGAGGCCGGTCATGCCCATGGCGGCCGCGGGCCACTCGCAGTCCTTGTCCTCCGCCGGGTGCGGGGCGTGGTCGGTGGCGACGGCGTCGATCGTGCCGTCGGCCAGCGCCTCGCGCAGCGCCTGGACGTCGGCGGCGGTGCGCAGCGGGGGGTTGACCTTGTAGCGCGGGTCGTAGCTGCGCACGAGCTCGTCGGTGAGCACCAGGTGGTGCGGAGTCACCTCGGCGGTGACCTCGACACCGCGGGCCTTGGCCCAGCGCACGATCTCGACCGAGCCGGCGGTGCTGACGTGGCACACGTGCAGCCGCGACCCGACGTGCTCTGCCAGCAGGACGTCGCGGGCGATGATCGCCTCCTCGGCCACCGCGGGCCAGCCGGTGAGGCCGAGCACCGCGGAGACCTCGCCCTCGTGCATCTGCGCGCCGGCCGTGAGCCGCGGCTCCTGGGCGTGCTGGGCCACGACACCGTCGAACGCCTTGACGTACTCCAGGGCCCGGCGCATCAGCACGGCGTCGTCGACGCAGTGGCCGTCGTCGCTGAAGACGCGCACCCGGGCCGCCGAGTCGGCCATGGCACCGAGTTCGGCGAGCCGCTCCCCCGCGAGCCCCACGGTGACCGCGCCCACCGGGTGGACGTCGACCCAGCCGGCCTCGCGCCCGAGGCGCCACACCTGCTCGACGACGCCCGCCGTGTCGGCCACCGGGTCGGTGTTGGCCATGGCGTGCACGGCCGTGAAGCCGCCGGCGGCGGCCGCGCGGGTGCCGGACTCGACGGTCTCGGCGTCCTCGCGTCCCGGTTCGCGCAGGTGGGTGTGCAGGTCGACCAGGCCGGGCAGCGCGACGAGGCCAGCGCCGTCGACGACGGTGGCGTCGTCCGCGTCGAGCCCGGTGCCGACGTCCGCGATCACCCCGCCGCGCAGCAGCAGGTCGGTGGGCTCGCCGCCGAGCGGACGCACCCCACGCAGCAGGTAGGTCGTGGTCTGGTGGGTCGTGGCGGGTGTCATCGTGCCTCCTCGCGCTCGCTGCCGGCGAGCAGCAGGTACAGCACGGCCATCCGCACCGACACGCCGTTGCCCACCTGCTCGACGATGGTCGAGCGCTCGCAGTCCGCGGCGTCGGCCGAGATCTCCAGTCCCCGGTTCATCGGGCCGGGGTGCATGACGATGGCGTCGTCCTTGAGCAGCCTCAGGCGCCGTGCGTCCAGGCCGTAGCGCCGCGAGTACTCGCGGGCGCTCGGGAAGTACGCGGCGTTCATCCGCTCGCGCTGCACGCGCAGCATCATCACCGCGTCGGCCTCCGGCAGGGCGGCGTCGAGGTCGTACGACGTGGCGCACGGCCAGGTGTCGACCCGCTGGGGCAGCAGGGTAGGCGGCGCCACGAGCGTGACCTCGGCACCGAGCGTGCGCAGCAGCAGCACGTTGCTGCGGGCGACCCGGCTGTGCAGCACGTCACCCACGATGGTGACCCGCTTGCCCGCGAGGTCCTGGCCGGTAGCGGCGCCCGCCTGGCCACGGCGGAGGAGGTGGTGGCGCATCTTGTACGCGTCGATCAGCGCCTGGGTCGGGTGCTCGTTCGTGCCGTAGCCGGCGTGGACCACGGCGCCGTCGATCCAGCCCGACGTCGCCAGGCGGTGCGGTGCGCCGCTGGCTCCGTGTCGGATCACGACGGCGTCCGCGCCCATGGCCTGCAGGGTGAGCGCGGTGTCCTTGAGGCTCTCGCCCTTCGACACGCTCGAGCCCTTGGCCGAGAAGTTGATGACGTCGGCCGACAGCCGCTTGGCCGCGACCTCGAACGACACGCGGGTGCGGGTGGAGTCCTCGAAGAACAGGTTGATCACCGTGCGGCCGCGCAGCGTGGGCAGCTTCTTGATCTCGCGCTGCTGGGTGGCGGCCATCTGCTCGGTGGTGTCGAGCACCTGCACGGCGCCCGCACGGTCGAGGTCGGCGGCGGAGAGCAGGTGGCGCATCAGCGCTCGCCCCCCGTCGGCGCCGGGCGGCTGATCCGTACCTCGTCGCGGCCGTCGTGCTCGGTCAGCAGGACGCTCACCCGCTCAGTGAGCGACGTCGGCAGGTTCTTGCCGACGTGGTCGGCGCGGATCGGCAGCTCGCGGTGGCCGCGGTCGACGAGCACCGCGAGCCGCACGACGCGGGGCCGGCCGACGTTGGCCAGGGCGTCCAGGGCCGCGCGCCCGGTGCGCCCGGAGAAGAGCACGTCGTCTACCAGCACGACCGTGCGGACGTCGACCCCCTCCGCCGGCAGGTCGGTGCGCTCGAGCGACCGCACGGGCTGGTGGCGCAGGTCGTCGCGGTACATCGTGACGTCGAGGGCGCCGACCGGGACGGTGCCGCCCTCGACCTCGGCGATGCGCTCGGCGAGCCGGTGGGCCAGCGCCACACCGCGGGTCGGGATGCCCAGCAGGACGAGGTTCTGCGAGCCCTTGTTCTGCTCGAGGATCTCGTGGGCGATCCGCGTGAGCACCCGGCGGATCTCGGGGGCCTCCAGCACCGTCGTCTCGACGAGGGGGCCAGCGTCGCTCAGAGGATCCGGGACATGAGTCATCGCACGCTCCTTCCCCGCCTCACAGGACGGGTCGTTAAAGGATTCGCCGATGACGGTACCCCACGGTCGGGCAGACCCGGCAGTCGGGTGTTGTTCAGGTGCTCCTCCCGTGTCGCACTTGACGCGAGTCGTCACGCTCCGTGACCATGTGGGGGCAGCTGGTCCACGGGTGGCCAGCGGGCCCGACCGAGGAGACGAGCATGTCGACGGACTACGCCAGATCGCTGGGGGCGCGACTGCGCGCGATCCGCACGCAGCAGGGGCTGTCCCTGCACGGCGTGGAGGAGCGGTCTGAGGGCAAGTGGAAGGCCGTCGTCGTCGGCTCCTACGAGCGCGGCGACCGCGCCGTCACGGTGCAGCGACTGGCCGAGCTGGCCGACTTCTACGGCGTGCCGGTCTCGGCGCTGCTGCCCGACGCCGGCAGCAGCTCGGTCGTCGAGGCGCCGCCGCGCCTGGTGATCGACCTCGAGCGGCTCGGTAACGTGCCGGCGGAGCGGGCCGGCCCCCTCGCCCGCTACGCCTCGACGATCCAGTCCCAGCGCGGCGACTACAACGGCAAGGTGCTCTCGATCCGTCAGGACGACCTGCGCACCCTGGCCGTCATCTACGACATGCCTCCCGCGATGCTGGCCGAGGAGCTCATCAGCTGGGGCGTGCTCGACCCCGACGCGCGCCGCGCCGTCGACCCGGCGTCCGACCGCCTCTGACCCCCTCCCTCCCCCTGCCTTCCCTCCCCTCCTCGGCGTGATCATGCACGCCAGCGCACCCTCCGCAGCCGTGGTCCTGCACGCCCCCGCCCCCCCCCTGCGCGGGCGGGCATGCTGACGGGGCGGGGGGGGGGGCGGGGGGCCGCGCCCCGGGGGGGGGGGGGCG
>JBQCES010000134.1:0-5716 GCA_051960055.1 Angustibacter sp.
CCGCTCGGAGTCCGGCCGCTCCTACGTGGTCGAGGACGCCAAGGGCAACTTCCTCGCGAACGCCGCGCAGGCCTCGCGCAAGGACGCCCGGGACGCCGTCGTCGCCGCCCGCAGCGCGTTCGGCACGTGGTCCGGCGCGACCGCCTACAACCGCGGCCAGGTGCTCTACCGCGTGGCCGAGGTGCTCGAGGGGCGCCGCAGCCAGTTCGTCGACGAGGTGGCCGCCGGTGAGGGGCTCACCCGCCCGCGCGCCGAGAAGGTCGTCGACGCCGCGATCGACCGCTGGGTCTGGTACGCGGGCTGGTCCGACAAGGTCGCTCAGGTCATGGGCAACCTCAACCCGGTGGCCGGCCCGTTCTTCGACATCAGCGCACCCGAGCCCACCGGCGTCGTCGCAGTCCTTGCGCCGCAACGTTCTTCGCTGCTCGGGCTCGTGTCGGTGGTGGCGCCCGCCATCGTCACGGGCAACACCGTCGTGGTGCTGGCGAGCGAGCGGCGGCCGCTGCCGGCGGTGACGCTGGGCGAGGTGCTCGCGACGTCCGACGTGCCGGGCGGCGTGGTCAACCTGCTCACCGGGCGCACCGCCGAGGTGGCGCCGTGGCTGGCGTCCCACATGGACGTCAACGCCATCGACCTCACCGGTGCCGCGGACGCCGAGGGCGTGGCCTGGGGTGACCTCGAGGTGGCCGCTGCCGACAACCTCAAGCGCGTGCTGCGCCCCGCGGGTGACGGCGGCGAGGCCGTCGAGCCCGACTGGCGCGTCGACCCCGGCCTGTCGCGGATGCGGGCGTTCCTCGAGACCAAGACCGTGTGGCACCCCAAGGGCACGTGAGCACCGCCGACGCGCGCGCCGCGTGGGAGCGGTGGCGCGAGAGCCGAGACAGCGCCGTGCGCTCGGCGTGGGGTCCGCTGGCCCTCACCGGCACGCACTGGTTCGACGACGAGCTCGAGCTCGACGGCGTCCCCGGGCACTGGCAGGTCGTCGACGGCACGGTGCGGCTCAGTGCCCGAGCGGCCGAGGGCGTAGTGGTCGACGGCCACCCGCTCGACGGCACGGTCGAGGTGCGCAGCGACATCGATGACGACGTCACCGACGTCCGCGCGGGCGACGTCCGCCTCGTGGTGGTCAACCGGGAAGGTGCGCTCGCCATCCGCGTGTACGACCCGCATTCACCTGCGCTGCAGGCATTCCAAGGCATCGATAGGTTCGCGTTCGACGCGCGGTGGGTGCGCGAGGCGACGTTCACGCCGTACGACGCCGAACGCGTCGTGCGCATCCCGCACGTCGACGGCGTCGAGCGAGGGCTACCGCTCAGTGGCGAGATCGCGTTCGAGCTCGACGGCAACGAGATCCGGCTCGCCGTCGAGGTCGACCCCGAAACGCGGGGCATGCAGGCGGTGCTCTCCGACGGCACGAGCGGCCACAGCACCTACCGCTTCCGCTTCCTCGACCTCGACGCACCCGACGACGAGGGCCGGGTCACTGCCGACCTCAACCGGCTGCGCCTGCCGCCGTGCGCGTTCAGCGACCACTTCGTGTGCCCGCTGCCGCCGCCAGGCAACCGGCTCGACGTCCCGCTCGAGGCGGGCGAGAGACTCCCGCTCGGCCTCACCGCCCACTGACCGCTGCGCGAACACCAGAGCAGAGAAGCCGGGCACTTCGCGGCCCTTCAGTCCCCCACTTCTCTGCCCTCGACAGAGGCCCCCAGTCAGGCGAGCTCGTCGCGGCGGCGGGTGAGGTAGGCGGTCTCCGCGGTGTTGCCCGCGAGCTCGATCGCCCGATCGTACGCCGCACGGGCGTCGGCGCTGCGACCCAAGCGCCGCAACAGGTCTGCGCGCGTAGCATGGAACGCGTGGTAGCCCGCGAGCGCGCCGGCCAACCGGTCGACCGCGGCCAACGCGACCTGCGGGCCGTCGAGCTCGGCGACCGCCACGGCGCGGTTCAGCGCGACCACCGGTGACGGGTCGAGCCGCACCAGCTGGTCGTAGAGCGCCACGATCTGCGGCCAGTCGGTGTCGCGCATGTCGCGCGCCGACGTGTGCACCGCGTTGATCGCAGCGAGCACCTGGTAGCGCCCCGGCCGCTCTCCCGACGCCAGCCGCTCGCGCACGAGGCCGTGCCCCTCGGCGATGAGCGCGGCGTCCCACGCGCCGCGGTCCTGCTGGTCGAGCGTCACGAGCTCACCGCTCGCCGACACGCGCGCGTCGCGGCGCGCCTCGATGAGCAGCATGAGGGCGAGCAGGCCGGTGACCTCGCCGTCGCGCGGCAGCAGCGCGTGCAGCAGCCGCGCCAGGCGGATCGCCTCCGCGGTGAGCTCGTGCCGCACCGGCGCGGTGTCGGGTCCCGACGCCAGGTAGCCCTCGTTGAAGACGAGGAACAGCACCGCCAGGACGCCGGACAACCGGGCGGGCAGGTCGTCGTCCGAGGGCACGCGGTACGGGATGCGCGCGGCCTTGATCTTCGCCTTGGCGCGCGTGATCCGCTGCCCCACCGTGGGTTCGGCCGCCAGGAAGGCCCGCGCGATCTCGGCGACCGTGAGTCCGCCCACCAGGCGCAGCGTGAGCGACACCCGAGCCTCCATCGCGAGCGCCGGGTGGGCGCAGATGAAGATGAGCCGCAACCGGTCGTCGTCGACGGCCCCGACGGGTGCCGGCGGTGAGTCGTCGACCATGCGCTCGGCCTCCCGCTGCTTGTCGTCCCGCTTGCTCTCGCGGCGCAGCCGGTCGATCGCCTTGCGCGTCGCGGTGGTGGTGAGCCAGGCGCCCGGGTTGGGCGGCACGCCGTCGGCCGGCCAGCGCTCGACGGCGGTCGCGAAGGCCTCGGCGGCGGCGTCCTCGGCGACGTCGAGGTCACCGAAACGGCGCGCCAGCGCCCCGACCACGCGGGCCCACTCCTGGCGGTGGGCCCGGGTGACGGCCTCGGCGGCGTCGACGTCCGTCACAGGAACGGGCGCACCTCGACCTTGCGGTTGCAGCTCTTCGAGCCGTCGGTGGCCAGCCGCAGCGCCTCGTCGAGGTCGGCCGCCTCGACGACCCAGAAGCCGGCGAGGTACTCCTTGGACTCCACGAACGGCCCGTCGCTGATCACCGCGTCCGCGCCGCGGTTGTCGATCACCGTGGCGGTGTCCGGCCCCCCGAGGCCGCCGGCGAAGACCCAGTGTCCTCCGGCCTGCAGCCGCTCGTTGAAGACGTCGATCGCGGCCATCTCGTCGTCGGTGGCCAGGTCGGTGCCGTCGTGGACGACGGAGAACAGGTACTGCATGTCAGCTCATCTCCTGTGCTGTGGGCGCCCCTGCCGGGCGGCCGCTCACCCTGTCTACGAAGTGCTCGGACGCGATCCGACACCTGTTGCGCGAGATCCTCTCAGCGCGGCAGGTCCGTCACCACGAGACGCCCGCGGCGGTGAGCGCCGCCTCCACCTCGAGCCGCGCGACGGGGTCGAACGGCAGCCGCTCCGGCACCGGGACGCCGACCACCTGGCCGGTCTCGCGCAACACCGCGTCGTAGGCCATCGTCACCGAGCTGAGGCGGTGGTACAGGGCCGGCGTCCGCCGGTCACAGCGGCGCAGCCACGACAGCTCACGGTCGAGCCGGCGCAGGGCCGCGCACAGCCGCACGAACCGCTCGGCGTCACTCGCGCCCACCTGAAGGCGTCGCACACCCACTGCCTCGAGGGCCGCCCGCGCGGCTCGGGCAGCGTGCTGACGCGCGCCGGCGCGCGCTGGCCCCGCAGCCATGCCCCCAGTGTGCGCCCGGGCGCGCTCACCCACCAGCGCCGTCTGCGAGAATGACTGTCCGTGCCCGACGTCCCTGACCTCACCACGCGCGTGGTGGTGCTCGCCGGCCCGTCGGGAAGCGGCAAGTCGCACCTCGCCGCCCGCCTGCAGCTGCCGGTGCTGCGCCTCGACGACTTCTACCGTGACGGCGACGACCCCGGTCTGCCGCACGCCTTCGGCATCGTCGACTGGGACGACCCGGCGTCGTGGGACCGCGACGCGGCCGTCGAGGCCGCGGTGACCCTGTGCCGCACCGGATCGGTGGACGTCCCCCGGTACGACATCCCGACGTCCAAGGCCGTGGGGCACTACGTCGTCGAGGCCGCGCGTTCCCCGCTCGTGATCGCCGAGGGCATCTTCGCGGCCGAGACCATCCCGCTGCTCGCGGCGGCCGGCGTGCTGGCCGACGCCATCGCACTGACCCACCGCCCGGCCGTCACGTTCACCCGGCGGCTGCTGCGCGACCTCAAGGAGTCGCGCAAGCCGCCGCTGACGCTGCTGCGCCGCGGCTGGGGGCTCATGCGGGCCGAGCCGGCGATCGTGGCCCGTCAAGTGCGGATGGGGGCCAGCGCCTGCTCGCCGAGCGCCGCCGAGCGCCGCATCCGAGCGCTCCTACACGCCTGAACGACGTCGGCTCAGGCCATCGAGAGCAGGAACGCGCTGGCGAAGCCGGCCACGGTGACCAGGCCGACGAGGGCACCGGCGTGCTCCATCGCCTCGGGCATCATCGTGTCGGCCAGCATCGTGAGGATCGCCCCGGCCGCGAACGACTGGATCACGGCGATCACCCCGCCCGACGCACCGCTGAGGAAGGCGTACCCGAGCGCCGCGGCGAGCGTCGACACGACCAGCACCGCGACCCAGAGACCGAGGATGTAGCGCGTCGAGCGCCCCGCCTTGCGCATCCCACTGGACGCCGAGAGCGACTCGGGGACGTTGGAGAGGAACACCGCGGCCACCACCGGGATGCCGACGTGACCACCGCCGATGAGGCTCACCCCGATGGCCGCCGACTCGGGGATGCCGTCGAGCAGCGCGCCGAGCACCAGCGTCGTCGGGCCCGCACCCTGCTGAGGGCCGTTCGGGCTCTTGCGGCGGTGACCACCATGGCGGTCGATGAGCCAGTCGCCGACGAAGAACACGAGCGAACCGGCCACGAGGCCGAGGACGACGGCGGTCCCACCGGACTGGTCGTACGCCTCACTCGTGAGCTCGAACGCCAGGGCGCTGATGAGGACGCCCGCCCCGAAGGCCATGACGATGCCCACCACGCGGTTCGACGCGCGCAGGTAGATGCCGAGCAGCGCCCCGATCAGGAGCGCTGCTCCGCCGACGAATCCCCACCACGCAGCTGAGAGCACGCCGCGACGTTAGCGAGCCACCGACAGTCGCGCAGGTCGAGCGTGGGCGGCCGCGTGCCGCGGTGTACGGGCCGGCTTCGGCGTGGGCGCACCGAAGAAGACGCTCCAGGCGAGCACGATCGAGAGGGCCAGCACCATCAGCGACGGCACGCCCGTGGGCTGCTGGAGGAAGACGAGCAGGTACCCGCCGTACGGCACGCCGCCGACGACGGCGCCCTCGACGTTGCGCCGCGGGAGGGTCCAGGGGTCCGGCGTCTCGTTCGCGTCGCCCTTGGTCTTGATGCCAGCCGGCGTGAGCTCGTGCACGCGGTGGGTCACGAGACCTTCGATGGTCCGGAAGGTGATGACCCGGCCCACGCGCGGCAGCCCGGGCCGGGCCGGCGCGTCGAGGAGGAGCGACCCGGTGGGATACGTCGGCGTCATCGAGCCCGTGCGCACGGCGTACAGCCGGTAGCCCTCGTGCCAGCCCACGAGCCCGACGCAGAACAGCGAGATGGCGAGCGCGGCCAGCAGAGACCAGACGACGGCGCTCCAGGCCAGGCGCAGCTTCACGTGGGCTCCCTTCACCAGCGACGACCT
>JBQCES010000135.1:0-8502 GCA_051960055.1 Angustibacter sp.
GTCACGGGTTGACGGCGAAGTCGCTGATCCCGCCGGACTTCACGCCCCACTTGTCCAGCACCTTGTCGTAGGTGCCGTCGGACTTCAGCGCCTTCAGCGCGTCGACGATGGCGTTCGCGAAGTCACTCTGGGCCTTCGGCACGACGTAGCCGTACGGCGCGGAGTCGTAGACGTCACCCACGGTCATGAGCGCACCGGAGGACTGCAGCACCGCGTAGGCGCAGACGGGGGAGTCGGCCAGCATCGCGTCGGCCTTGCCCGTCGCGACGGCGGCAGTGGCCTGGTCCTGTCCCTTGTACGGCAGGACCTTGATGGCCGGCTTGCCCGCGTCCTTGCAGTCCTTCTGCCGCTTGGGCAGGTCCTCCTCCTGCTACACGGTGCCGATCTGGACGGCCACCGTCTTGCCGCAGGCGTCGTCGGGGCTGACGTTCTTGGGGTTGCCCTTGGCCGTCGCCCACTGCGTGCCCGCGCTGTAGTAGCTCACCATGTTGACCTGCGTCTTGCGCTTGTCGTTGATGGTGAACGACGAGACGCCGACGTCGTACTTGCCGCCCTGCACGCCGGTGATGATGGAGTCGAAGTCGGCCGGTGCGAACTCGACGTCGACCCCGAACTTCTGGCCGACGGCCTTGAACAGGTCGACGTCGAAGCCCTCGACGGTCTTGCCGTCGGCGGCGAGGAACTCGCTGGGGGCGTAGGAGGCGTCGGTGCCCACCACGATCTTCTTGGCCGTCTTGACCTTCTCAGGAAGCTTGGCGGCCAGTGCGGAGTCGACGGTCGCGGACGCGACGCTCTTCGTGTTCGAGCTGCTGCCGGACGACAGCGAGTCCGAACCACAGGCGGACAGCGAGATCGCGATCCCGGTGCCGAAGACGACAGCAGCGGCAGCGCGACGGGAGCGGAGCAACAAGGGAGGCCTCCTACGGGGCTTCGGTCTGATGAGGCGCATCCTGCCACCCCGCTGACGGCAGCGTCATGCACGTCACACCGATTGCGGCCATCTCGTAACCCGCGACCCATGGTGACGACGAAATCCGTGTGGCACGATGGTCAGGTCTTGCGGGAGACCCCCGTACGAAGGCCCCGCGGCCACACCCGGCCGCCCCAGCTCGTGCACTACGGCAGCATCGCCGGCCGCATGCGGGAACGGGTCTCGAGGTCCCCGAAGCAACTCAGATGAGGTGAAACGGACCCATGTCCGCCGAACTGTCCATTCCGCCCACCGGCGACGCCGGTGCGAGCCGACCGAGCCACGACCTGTCGTCCCCGGTGTTCGAGTACCACCGCGGTGGCAAGCTCGAGGTGCGAGCGCGCACCCCGCTCACCGGCCGCGCCGAGCTCTCGCTCGCCTACACCCCGGGGGTCGCCGAGGTCTCCCGCGCCATCGCGCTCGACCCCGAGCTGGCCGACGTCTACACCTCGCGCGCCAACACCGTCGCTGTCGTCACCGACGGGACGGCGGTGCTCGGCCTCGGCGACATCGGGCCCGCCGCCGCGCTGCCGGTGATGGAGGGCAAGGCGGTGCTGTTCAAGCACTTCGCCGGGATCGACGCGGTGCCGGTCTGCCTCGACACCACGGACGTTGACGAGCTGGTCGAGACCGTCGCCCGGCTCGCGCCGTCGTTCGGCGGCATCAACCTCGAGGACATCTCGGCCCCGCGCTGCTTCGAGGTGGAGCGGCGGCTGAAGGAGCGGCTGCCGATCCCGGTGTTCCACGACGACCAGCACGGGACGGCGGTGGTGGCGCTCGCGGCGCTCATGAACGCCGCCCGGGTCGTGGCCAAGCCGCTCGAGAGCCTGCGCGTGGTCGTGGGCGGCGCGGGCGCCGCCGGAGTGGCGGTCACCAAGATCCTGCTGCGTGCGGGCGTCGGTGACGTCGTCGTGTGCGACAGCCGTGGCGTCATCGAGCCGGGCCGCACCGACCTGGCGGTGCACAAGCGCAAGCTCGCCGCCACCACGAACCCGCGCGGCGTCGCCGGCAGCCTCGCCGACGCGCTGGCCGGCGCCGACGCCTACATCGGCGTCAGTGGGGGCACCGTGCCCGAGGAAGCCCTGGCGCGCATGGCGTCGCGAGCGATCATCTTCGGCCTCGCCAACCCCGACCCCGAGGTGCACCCCGACGTCGCCGCCCGCTACGCCGACGTCGTCGCCACCGGGCGCAGCGACTACCCGAACCAGATCAACAACGTGCTGGCCTTCCCCGGCATCTTCCGCGGAGCGCTCGACGCTCGCGCCACCGCGGTCACGGAGTCGATGAAACTGGTTGCGGCGCAGGCGATCGCGGACCTGGTCGCTGACCCGACGCCGGGCGAGATCGTGCCCTGCGTCTTCGACGAGCGCGTCGTGCCGGCGGTCGCCGAGGCGGTCGCCGTGGCGGCTCGGCGGGAGGGTGTCGCGCGCGCCTAGTGCGTCAGCGTGCGGGTGAGCGTGCGGTCGAGCACCTGGCTGCCCTGCACCACGTGCGCGTGCTCGACCTCGACGGCGGCCCGGCGTCCGGCGATGTCGACAGTCATCACGCCGTTGCTGAACCACGGGCCGCCGTCGACGTCCCAGGCGATGCCGGGGTCGCGCACCCCGGCGCGCCGGGCCAGCCAGCGCAGGGTCCCCGCCACCGCCGGCCGGTCGAGCCAGCGGTTGGCCCGACGGATGAACGGCCCCAACGGGTTGCGGAACGGCGACATCGTGAGCTGCACGATCGCGGTGCGTTCGTCGTCGACGCCCTCCACGTCGGCCGTCGCGATGTAGGAGCAGTGCACGTCGCCCGACAGCCACAGCACGCTCGCGGGCGGCCGCTCGCGCCCAGCCACCGACTGAACGAGCTCGACCATCGCGTCGAACGAACCGCGGAACGCCGCCCAGTGCTCGAGGTCGACCGCGCGGCGCAGCTGCTCACCCAGCCGGCGTCCGGGCTCGCCCCATGCGCCCTGGGCGATGGCCTCGTCCCAGCCCTCGAGGTGGTGCACGCCGTGCACGAGCAGGAACGGCAGCGACGTTCCGATGAGCAGGTGGTCGACGTCCGCCGCGGTCACCTCGCGGAACCACGCCCACTCCTTGTCGTCGACCATGGCGCGGTCGTCGGGGTCGAGACGGCGCGAGCAGCGCGAGTCGAGCACCACCAGCCGCGTGCGGCCGAAGTCGCGCACGAAGCTCCACCGGGCGGTGTCGGGCTCGGTGTCGGCGCGCAGCGAGAAGTCGGCCAGCAGCTGCGCGCGGGTAGCGCCGTCCGGCGCATCGCGCACCTGACGGTAGAGCTCGTCGTCCTCGAGCTCGCGCGGCGAGAGGTTGCCCAGGTGCTGGTAGACCCAGTACGACGAGAAGGCGCCCACGACGCGGTCGCGCCACCACGGCTTGGCGCTCGTCTCCTGCCGCCACGACCACGAGCTGTTCCAGTCGTCACGCAGGTCGTGGTCGTCGAGGATCATCGCCGTCGGCAGGGTCGACAGCAGCCAGCGCACCGACGGTGTGCGCCAGGACTCGTGGTAGAGCCAGGTGTACTCCTCGAAGTCGACGATCTCCTCGCGCACCTCGGGGTCGCGGTAACCGCGCTCGCGTCGCTCGTCAGCGTCCTGCACGCGCTCGCCGAGATCGTGCAGCCGGCGCAGCCGCTCCTTCAGGGCGGGAGAAGGCTCATCGGCGTACACCTGGTCGCCCGCGAGCAGCAGCGCGTGCGGCCAGTGGCCGTCGTCACCGGCCATCATCCGCTGGGCCAGGGCGACCAGGGCGTCGGCGCCGACCGTGCGCAGGGTGTGCCGGTCGAAGGGCGCGGCCCGCCGACACGAGCCGAAGGCCAGGCGCAGCCGGTCGTCGTCACCCAGGGTGTGGATCACGCTCGGCGGGTGCGGCGAACCCGGCTCCGGCCACGCCACCTGCCCGTCGAGGCGCACCTCGTAGGGGTTGCGGCTGTCGGGCTCGAGGCCCTCGACGACGACGAGCGCGTAGTGGTGGTCGTGGACGTCCCACGTGCGCGTGCGGTGACCCAGCACCTCGACCTCGCACGGGCGGTCGGTCTCGACCCAGAGGGTCGCGGTGGTGTCGCCGACGTACCGCAGCAGCGGGCCGACGACGACGGAGGGCCCGTCGGCGGAAGTGGTCACGGGGGCTAGGGTCGCACCATGTTCGCCGTCTACGCCGCCGAATCGAACGCCGACGACCCGCTGGCCGCGCTGCGCACGGGTGAGCGGCCCGCTCCCGAGGTGCCCGAGGGCTGGGCGCGGGTGCGGCTGCGAGCCGCGAGCCTGAACCACCACGACCTGTGGAGCCTGCGCGGGGTCGGGCTGCCCGCCGACCGGCTGCCGATGATCCTCGGTTGCGACGGGGCCGGCGTCGACGACGAGGGCCGCGAGGTCGTCGTCCACGCCGTCGTGAGCGACCCCGACTGGACCGGCGACGAGACCCTCGACCCCCGGCGCAGCCTGCTCTCCGAGCGCCACCAGGGCACCTTCGCCGACGAGGTGGTCGTGCCCAAGCGCAACCTCGTGCCGAAGCCGGCCGAGCTGTCGTTCGAGGAGGCCGCCTGCCTGCCGACGGCCTGGCTGACGGCCTACCGGATGCTCTTCACCCGCTCCGGCCTGGCTCCCGGCTCGACGGTGCTGGTGCAAGGCGCCGGCGGCGGCGTGGCCACCGCGCTCGTGGCGCTCGGCTCAGCTGCCGGCTACCGGATGTGGGTGACCAGCCGCGACGAGGCCAAGCGCGCCAAGGCCCTCGAGCTCGGTGCCGACCAGGCCTTCGAGTCCGGCGCCCGCCTGCCTGAGCGCGTCGACGGCGTCATGGAGACCGTCGGCAAGGCGACCTGGTCGCACTCGGTGAAGTCGCTCAAGCCCGGCGGCGTCATCGTGACGTGCGGGGCCACGAGCGGCGACGCCCCGCCGGCCGAGCTGACCCGCATCTTCTTCCTGCAGCTGAGCGTCGTCGGCTCCACCATGGGCACGCGCGACGAGCTGATGAGGCTCATGCGGCTGTGCGCGGTGACCGGCGTCCGGCCGCTGATCGACCACGTGCTGCCGCTCGAGGACGCCCGCGAGGGCTTCGAGCGGATGCTGCACGAGGACGTCTTCGGCAAGATCGTCTTCACTCGCTGAGGTCACCGCGCAGGCGCGCGCTCGGACGACGGCGGCGCACCGTGGTGCGCACGCGCTCCTGGACGACGTAGCTGAGCACCTGCTCGGTGCTGACGGGGACGGTCATGAGTTCCTCCGGTGCTGGTCGACGGCCCGGTTGACGACGTCCATGACGTCGGCTCGAGCCCGGTCGATGATGGTGACGATCTGGTTGACGGACTCCTGGTCGATCCACTCGCGGCGGGTCGCCGTGCGCAGGCCGTGCCGCAGCTCCTCGACGGCGCGCTCCACCTGGCCCTGACGACCGCGCGGCGCGGCGCTCGCGGCCGGCTCGTCGTGCGCGCTGCTGCGGGCGGTCTTGGCCGCGGCGAGCAGCTCGGCGCGCAGCTCCTTCGACCCGCCTCGCACCTGGGCGCGCACCTGCTCGGCGAGCTGGCGCACCGAGCGCTCGAGGTCGACGCGCAGGTCGTCGACGTCGCCGGCGCGGTGCTGCAGCTCGGCGCGCCCGACGTCGGTGATGCGGTAGACGGCCTTGCGGCCCTCGTCCTCGCGCACCACCAGGCCCTCGTCCTCCAGGCGGGCCAGCCGGGGGTAGATCGTGCCGGCGCTGGGGGAGTAGAGGCCGCCGAAGCGCTCCTCGAGGTCACGGATGATCTCGTAGCCGTGCTTGGGGCCGTCAGCGAGCGCCGTCAGCAAATACAGGCGCAGCTGGCCGTGGGCGAAGACGGGGCTCACGACGCGTCCTTGCGCAGCAGGGTGACGTCCCCGCTCACCGACGTGGCTGAGACGCGCACCGACTCGTCGCCGTCGCGGATCTCGCCCTGCGGCGGGCCGGGGCGTCCGGCGCCGATCCGGCGTCCGTCGGCGACGATCTGGCCCGACACGCTGCGGGCGTCGAGGCGGAAGCCGGATTCACCGGGGATCCGCACGACGAGGTCGCCGGAGACGCTCTTCATGTCGACCTTGCTCGGGGCGGTGTGCAGGTCGACGACGAGCTCACCCGAGACGGTCTTGACGTCGAGCCGCGGCAGCTCGACCGCCTGCACGACGATCGAGCCGCTCACCGACTCACCGCTGAGCGAGCCGCGCAGGTCGCTGACGTCGATGCGGCCGGAGATCGTGCGCGCGGCGACGTCCCCGTGCACGTCGGCCACCGCCAGCTCGCCGCTCACCGTACGCACCGTGGCGCCCTGCCGCAGACCGGCGACCAGCCCGTCGGCCGACACCGTCGACACGCGCACCCGGGCACTGGCGGGCAGGGCCACGCTGATCTCGGCCCGGTCGTCGCGGCGGGCCATGGCCTTGATCGACTCCAGGAGGCCGTCCCAGGTGACCTTGGGGTGCTGCACCGACAGCACACCGTTCTCCCACGTCACCTCCAGCGGACGGCCGGACACGGTGGTGACCTCCAGGCGGGCGGCGGCGCCGTCCTCGGCGTCGGCCGCGTGGGCCACGACGTCGACCCGCCCGGCCACGAGCCCGACGCGCAGCTCGTGCACCGGTTCACCCTCGCCGCCGACCTCCAGGATCCGGGGCCCGTCGACCTGCCAGCTCTCGCTCATCTCGCACTCCGTTCACGATATATCGCGTCTGTGGTGAACAAGATATATCGCGAGTCCCAGCCTCCGTCAACCCGCTTCTGCGGAGGGGGCGGGACGGCTGGGAGGGCTCAGCTGGGCTGGACGCCGAGCCACTGCGGCCAGCCGCAGTGCAGCACCAGCCAGGCCAGCAGGCCGTAGCCCGCCTGCCCGGGGTGCATGCCGTCGCCGGCGCTGAGGTCAGCGAACCACTGCTCGTGCGAGAGCAGCGGGGCGAAGCAGTCGACGAACGGCACGCCGCGGCGCTCGCAGACGTCGCGCTCGGCGTCCACCACCGACCGCAGCCGGTCGTTGGCGGCCGGGTCGGCCCACGGCGCCGGCCCGACGACGAACGGCTGCAGGCCGTCGGCTGCCGCCTCGTCGACGACGTTGGCCAGGTTGAGCCGGGTGCGAGCCAGCGAGATGCCCTGCCCGACGTCGTTCGCGCCGGCCGCGATGACCAAGCGGTTGTCGGCGCCGTCGAAGAGCCGGCGTCCGGTCTCCTCCCGCCAGCGCTCGAGGACGCCGGCCGTCGAGTCACCTCGGATCCCGATCTGGTGCACGGTGAGGTCGAGGTCGTCGCGCGGCGTGCGCGCGACAACGCGCCCGACCCAGCCCAGCGCCTTGGGGTCGCCGTAGCCGGTGACGTAGGAGTCACCGACGATGGTGATCCGGACGTCGCGCCTGCCCTCACCGTCGACGCCGCCGCGGCCGTCCGGGCCCACGGTCAGTCGTCCTCGTCGTCGTCGAGCCGCGCGAGCCAGGTGGCGAGCCGCTCGACGGGCGTCTCGAACTCGGGATGGAGGTCGACGAACTCCTGAAGCCGCTCGGACACCCACGCCAGCGAGACCTGCTCGTCGCCCCGGCGCTGCTCGAGCTCCTCGATGCCGCGGTCGGTGAAGTACATCGCCGGCTACCGGCCGAACGCCTGCTCGAGCAGGGCGCCCTGCTCGACCTCGTGCCGCTTGGACGACCCGCTCGCGGGCGACGCGGACGCCGGCCGCGAGGCGCGGTGCAGCGCTCGACCGCCCAGGTGCTCGGGCAGGTGCAGCGCCACGTGCGGCCAGGGGCCCATGTTCGCGGGCTCCTGCTGGGTCCACACGAGCTCGGCGTCCGGGTACTTCGCCAGCTCGGCCAGGATCTCGTCGACCGGCAGCGGCGCGAGCTGCTCGACGCGGACGATCGCCGTCCGGTCGTCGCCGCGCGCGGTGCGCTCGGCCACGAGGTCCCAGTAGATCTTGCCCGAGCACAGCAGCACGCGGTCGACGCGCGAGGCGTCGGCGGTGGCGTCACCGATCACCGGCAGGAAGTGGCCGGTGGTGAAGTCGTCCGGTGCGCTCACGGCGGCCTTGAGCCGCAGCATCGACTTCGGCGTGAAGACGACCATCGGGCGCCGCGGCCGCGCGTACGCCTGGCGGCGCAGCAGGTGGAAGTACGACGCCGGCGTGCTCGGCATGGCCACCGTCATGTTGTCCTCGGCGCACATCTGCAGGAAGCGCTCGATGCGGGCGGAGGAGTGGTCGGGGCCCTGACCCTCGTAGCCGTGCGGGAGCAGCAGCACCACGGAGGAGTGCTGGCCCCACTTCTGCTCCGACGAGGAGATGAACTCGTCGATGATGGTCTGGGCGCCGTTGACGAAGTCGCCGAACTGCGCCTCCCACAGCACCAGGGCGTCCGGCCGCTCCACCGAGTAGCCGTACTCGAAGCCCATCGCGGCGTACTCGGACAGCAGCGAGTCGTAGACCCAGAACCTCGCCTGGTCGTCGGTGAGGTACTGCAGCGGCGTCCACTCCTCGGCCGTGTGCTTGTCGATGAGCACCGAGTGGCGCTGCACGAACGTGCCACGACGCGAGTCCTGGCCGGCCAGG
>JBQCES010000136.1:0-2878 GCA_051960055.1 Angustibacter sp.
CCGGCCGTGTGCCTCCGGAACGCCCGAGTCGCAGGCGTCGCAACGGGTCTGGCGTCAGCCGCCCGGCCCAACGGGTCACTGGCCACCCGGCGGCGGCCGTCGTCCGGCGCACCTGGTCGCGCTCGACCGCCCGCGCGACGGTCTCGACGCCGGCCGCGTCGGCGAGCGCGTCGACCAGACCGGTCTGCTCGGCCAGGCGCGAGGGGTCGGCCTCGCCGTCGCCCACGTCGTGCCGCAGCTCGCCCGCCGATGCCTGCAGGTCGGCGGTGAGCCGCTCGCGCCACGCCGTGCGTCGTCCGACGGCACCGGCCAGCAGCTGGCGCAGGCCCACGACGCCGTCGCCGGTGGTGGCCGACGTCGCCACCACCTCGACACCGGTGAGGCCGTCAGCCACGAGCAGGCGCTCGAGGTCGCGCAGGCACGCGACGAGCTCCTTGGGCGCGAGCCGGTCGGCGTGGTTGAGCACCACCACGACCACCGCGTCGTGCCCGGCGAGACGCGAGAGGTAGCGGCGGTGCATGGCGGCGTCGGCGTACTTCTGCGGGTCGGTGACCCACACGAGCACGTCGACGAGCTCGACGAGCCGGTCGACCTCGAGCCGGTGGGCGACCTCGGTGGAGTCGTGGTCGGGCAGGTCGAGCAGCACCAGGCCGTGCAGGTCGTCGTCGCCGGCGTCGAGCGCGCTCTCGCGGCTCACCCGGTGCTGGCGCGGCACACCGAGCCACTCGAGGAGGGCGTCGGCCCCCTCCGCGCCCCACACGCACGCCGAGGCCGCGGACGTCGTCGGACGCCGGGCACCGACCGTCGCGATGTCGAGCCGGGTCAGCGCGTTGAACAGGCTCGACTTGCCACTGCCCGTGGCCCCCGCGAGCGCCACGACGGTGTGGTCGGCGCTGAGCCGCACGCGCTCGTCGACCTTGCCGACCAGCGTGCGGGCGCGCCGGGCCGCGGCGGCGTCCAGCCGGTGGCCACCGGAGTCGAGGGCCTCGGTGAGCGCAGCCGCCTGCGCCGCGACATCGACATCGCGGCCGACGCCACCGACGTCGCCTCGGGAACGTCGGCTCACTGCGCTTCCTCCAGGTCGTGCTGCAGCTCGCGCAGACGCTCGACGTCGAGGTCGGGCTCGAGCGCGGCCAGGGCGGCGGTGAAGCGCTGGCGGTCGGCGTCGAGCAGCGTGCGGGCTCGCTGCAGCAGCTCGGCCTCGGCGTTGGCGGCGAGCGAGCGGACCGCCTGGTCGCCGAACACCGCCTCGAGCAGGCGCTGGGCGACCACGGCGGTGCCGCCGGCGATGCCGACCTCGGCGCCCGAGAGCCCGTAGCTCTGGCTGAAGACGACGAGCATGAGCAGCACGCCCGCGCCGTTGACGCCGAACGACAGGGCGCGCGCGGTGGTGCGCCGGTCGGCGCCCTCGCGGCTGACCAGCTCGAGGACATAACGCTGCCAGTCGCGCACGGTGCGGGCGGCGCGCTCGTCGAGGCCGGGAGCGGGCTCGGCGAGATCACGGTGCTGGTCGGCGAGCGGGCGGCCGCCGTCGAGCGAGCGCCACCGCTGCCACGCGTCGCGGGCCGCGAGCTGCGCCTGCGCGACGAGCAGGCTCTGGACGCCGCTCTGCAGCGCCTCGCCGATCTCGTCGGCCGGGGCGGGGCGTCCCCGCAGCGCCGACACGACGCGGTCGCGCAACCGGCCGACCGCCGCCTCGAGGTTGCGGAACAGCTCGCCCGTGCCGACGAACTCCTGCCAGCGGGCGAGCACCTCGCCGCGCAGCAGCGAGCCGTCCGACAGGCCCTGCTCGATCTTGCCGTAGGCGTGGGCGTACGTCTCGTCGACCTCGCGCTCGAGGGCCGCCCGGGCGTCGTCCTGGCTCTGGGCGGCCTCGACCAGGGTGGCCAGGCGGGCGTTCAGCGAACCCAGCGCGCCGGTGAGGGTGCGCCGCACCACCACCTGGCGCGCCTGGGAGTCGCGCGCGAGCGCGACCAGCCACGACCGCACGGGGCGCACGACGTCGGGAGCCAGCAGGCCGTCGTCCGTGGTGGTCTCGGGGATGGTGAACAGCGGCGTCGTCGTGAGTCCGCGCTCGCGCAGCATCTGCGCGAGGTGCGTGCGCACCTCCTGCATCGCCTCGGGCGGCACGCGGTCGAGCACCACGGCCACCGAGGCGCCCCGCTCCTGCGCGCCGAGCAGCAGGTCCCACGGCACGGCGTCGGCGTACCGGGCCGCGGTGGTGACGAACAGCCACAGGTCGGCCGCGGCCAGCAGCTGGGCGGCGAGCTCGCGGTTGGCGGTGACGACCGAGTCGATGTCGGGGGCGTCGAGCAGCGCGAGTCCGGGCGGGAGCGCGTCGCTCGTGGCCAGGCGGACGGCGGTGATGCGCCGGTCGTCGCCGCGGTCGGGCTCGGGCTCGTCGCCGGTGACGCGCACCAGCGACGCGAGCACGCGGTCGCCCTCGAAGGCGGCCGCGTCGTCCGGATGGTGCACGAGCACGGGCGAGCGCGTGGTGGGCCGCAGCACGCCGCTGCGGGTGACCTTGGCGCCGAGCACGGAGTTGACCAGCGTGGACTTGCCGGCGCCCGTGGAGCCGCCGACGACGGCGAGCAGCGGGGCGTCCAGCGAGCGCAGCCGCGGCAGCACGTAGTCGTCGAGCTGGTCGACCAGCGCGCGGCGGTCGGCACGCGCGCGGTCGGCGGACTCGACGTCCAGGGGGAAGGAGAGGTCGTGCAGCCCGGCCCGCAGCCCCTCGACGGCTGCGAGCAGCGCGTCGGGCTGCATCTGGGGCTCCACGGTGCCCTAGCCTGCCGTCTCAGCCCGTGGTCCACCAACTCGGCGCGGGGGCCGCCCCCCACCCACACGGGCCCCGCGGGGGGCCCCCCGCCGGGGGGGC
>JBQCES010000137.1:0-4194 GCA_051960055.1 Angustibacter sp.
CCGGACACCGTGCTGCTGGCGGAGGCGAACCAGTGGCCGGAGGACGTCGTCGACTACTTCGGCGACTTCTCCTCCGGCGGCGACGAATGCCACATGGCCTTCCACTTCCCCGTCATGCCGCGCATCTACTACGCGCTGCGCGACGAGTCGGCGCGCCCGATCATCGACATCCTCGCCGACACCCCGGACCTGCCGATGCACGGCCAGTGGGGCACGTTCCTGCGCAACCACGACGAGCTGACGCTCGAGATGGTCACCACGGAGGAACGCGCGGCGATGTACGGCTGGTACGCCCCCGACCCACGCATGCGCGCCAACATCGGCATCCGGCGGCGCCTGTCGACCCTGCTCGACAACTCCCGCGCCGAGATCGAGCTCATCAACGCGTTGCTGCTGTCGCTGCCCGGCAGCCCGTGCCTGTACTACGGCGACGAGATCGGCATGGGCGACAACATCTGGCTCGACGACCGCGACGCCGTCCGGACGCCGATGCAGTGGACGCCCGACCGCAACGCCGGCTTCTCCTCCGCCGACCCGGGCAAGCTCTACCTGCCGACCATCCAGTCGCTGGTGCACCACTACAACACCGTGAACGTCGAGGCCCAGCTGGCGACCCGCTCGTCGTTGCTGCACTGGACCCGCGGCATGCTGGCGCTGCGCAAGCGTCACCCGGTGTTCGGCGTCGGGCGCTACGTGCCCGTCGACGCCGACAACGACGCGGTGCTGGCGTTCCTGCGGGTGATCGACGACGAGTCGACGGGCGAGGCGCCGGAGGCGGTGCTGTGCGTCAACAACCTGGCGCAGACGCCGCAGGCCACGACGCTGCGGCTGCCCGAGCACGCCGCAGCCGGCCTCGAGGACCTCTTCGGCGGTTCGGGCTTCCCGTCGGTGTCGCCGGAAGGCACGCTCACGCTCTCGCTGGGCTCGCGCGACTTCTTCTGGCTGCGGCTCAAGGCGCCGGAGGCCGACCGTGGCTGACTCACATGCTCCGAGCGACGGCCCCACGAGCCCCGCGAGCCCCGCGAGCCCCGCGAGCCTGACGCCGGCCTTCGCCGAGTTCCTGCCCGACTGGGTGGCCCGGCAACGGTGGTACACCGCCAAGGGTCGTCGACCGCAGCTGCAGCGCATCGGCGGTCTGCGCTGGCAGGACCCCGACGGCGAGGTCGGCATCGAGACCTGGCTGGTGGTCGACACCTCCGGTGAGCGCCGCACCGTCTACCAGGTGCCGCTCACCTACCGACGCGAGCCGCTCCCCGGCGCCGACGACGCACTCGTGGCCACCGCCGAGCACAGCCGGCTCGGCCGCCGCTACGTCTACGACGCGCCCCACGACCCAGCGTACGTGCGCGCCGTCATGCGCCTGGTGCTGAGCGGCGCGACGGTCGGCTCCGACGGACCCGCCGGCACCGGCGAGGCCCGCGGCGTGCCGCAGCGCGACGTCGACCTGACCCGCCTCGGATCGGTCGTGTCGAGCCGCGTCATGCGGGGCGAGCAGTCCAACACCTCGGTGGTGCTCGACCTCGAGACCACCGACGGGCGTCCCCCGATCTCGTTGATCCTCAAGCTGTTCCGCGTGCTCAGCGACGGGCTCAACCCCGACGTTGTCGTCCAGAGCGCGCTCGCGGACGCCGGCTCGACCCTCGTGCCCCGGCCGGTCGGCCACGTCATCGGCTCGTGGACCGCTGAGGGCGCGACGGCCGAAGGCCACCTGGCGTTCGTGCAGGAGCTCATCCCCGGTGCGCGGGACGCCTGGCGCGAGGCCGTCGAGGCGGTCGCCGCCGGTGCGGACTTCGCCGAGCGGGCCCGCGAGCTGGGCGCCGTCACCGCCCGCGTGCACTCCACGCTCGCCGAGGCGCTGCCGACGGCCGAGCTCGACGACCGCGCCGTGGCCGCCCTCGCCGACGGCCTCAGCGCGCGGCTCGACTGGGCGGTGCGCCAGGTGCCCCAGCTCGCGCCGCACGAGCCGGCCGCGCGCGGGGTGCTGGAGTCGGTGCGTCACCTCAGCGATCGCCCTGCGCTGCAACGGGTGCACGGCGACCTCCACCTCGGCCAGGTGCTCGACGGCGGCGCGCGCGGCTGGGTCGTCATCGACTTCGAGGGCGAGCCGCTGCGCCCGCTCGCCGACCGCAACCGCCCCGACCTCGCCCTGCGCGACGTCGCCGGCATGCTGCGCTCGTTCGACTACGCGGCCGGCCACCTGCTCGTCGACGCCGACCCGAGCGACACCGCGACGTCCGCGCGCGCCCGGCAGTGGGCCGAGGCCTGCCGCGACGCGTTCTGCGCGGGGTACGCCGAGGTGGCGGGGCACGACCCCCGCGACAGCGGCCCGCTGCTGCCCGCACTCGAGCTCGACAAGGCGCTCTACGAGGCGGCGTACGAGGCCGGCAACCGGCCGACCTGGCTGCCCATCCCCCTGGCCGCCGTCGAGCGGCTCCTGGGCAGCCAGTCCCCCACACCCGCCGAATCACCCACCGAATCACCCACCGAGTCACCCACCGAGTCACCCACCGAGTCCCCGACCGAGAAGGAGCGGCCCCCCATGAGCCAGCCCGACGCCGGATCGACCGGTGCGAACGGATCGACCGGTGCGAACGGATCGACCGGTGCCACCGCCCGCACGCCGCAGGTGCGACCCGTGCCGCCTGGCGAGCTCGAGCTGCTCGTCCACGGCTCGCACGGCAACCCGCACGAGATCCTCGGCCTGCACCCGCACGACGGCGGCCTGACCCTGCGCGCGCTGCGCCCCTACGCCCGCGAGGTCGTCGCCGTGCTCCCCGACGGCTCGCGCACGCCGCTGACCCACGAGTACGACGGTGTGTTCGCGGGCGTCGTCCCGGGCACCGAGGTGAGCGACTACCGGCTCGACGTCACCTACGACGGCGACGACGGCACCACGACCACCTACCCCAGTGACGACCCCTACCGCTTCCTGCCCACGCTGGGCGACGTCGACCTCCACCTCATCGGCGAGGGACGCCACGAGCAGCTGTGGAGCGTGCTCGGCGCCCACGTGCGCCGCTACGGGGGCCAGCTGGGCGAGGTCACCGGCACGTCGTTCGCCGTGTGGGCGCCGCACGCCCGCGGCATCCGGCTCGTCGGCGACTTCAACCACTGGGACGGCCAGGGCCACCCGATGCGCTCGCTCGGCTCGACCGGCGTGTGGGAGCTGTTCGTGCCCGGGGTCGGTGCGGGCACGCGCTACAAGTTCGAGATCACCGGCTCCGACGGCGAGCGCCGGCTGAAGGCCGACCCCATGGCCCGTGCGACCGAGGCTCCGCCGTCCACGGCGTCGGTCGTCACCGAGAGCACCTACGAGTGGGGCGACGGCGAGTGGATGCGCCGCCGCGCCGAGACCGACCCGCACCAGGGCCCGATGAGCACCTACGAGGTGCACCTGGGGTCGTGGCGCGCGGGGCTGGGCTACCGCGAGCTGGCCGAGCAGCTGGTCGACTACGTCGTCGAGACCGGCTTCACCCACGTCGAGCTCATGCCGGTGATGGAGCACCCGTACGGTCCGTCGTGGGGCTACCAGGTCACCGGCTACTACGCCCCGACCGCGCGGTTCGGCTCGCCGGACGACTTCCGCTACCTGGTCGACCGCCTGCACCAGGCGGGCATCGGCGTGATCCTCGACTGGGTGCCGGCGCACTTCCCGAAGGACGCCTTCGCCCTCGCCCGCTTCGACGGCCAGGCGCTCTACGAGCACCCCGACCCCCGGCGCGGCGACCAGCCCGACTGGGGCACGCACGTGTTCGACTTCGGCCGCCCGCAGGTGCGCAACTTCCTCGTCGCCAACGCCCTCTACTGGTGCGAGGAGTTCCACGCCGACGGGCTGCGGGTCGACGCCGTCGCCTCGATGCTCTACCTCGACTACTCGCGCAAGGACGGCGAGTGGCTGCCCAACGAGTACGGCGGCCGCGAGAACCTCCAAGCCGTGCAGTTCCTGCAGGAGACCAACGCGACCGTCTACAAGCGGGTGCCCGGTGCCGTGACGATCGCCGAGGAATCGACTGCCTGGCCGGGCGTCACCCGCGAGACGCATCTGGGCGGGCTCTGGTTCGGCTTCAAGTGGAACATGGGCTGGATGCACGACTCGCTCCAGTACATCCACGAGGACCCGATGTGGCGCAGCTACCACCACAGCGAGATCACGTTCTCGTTCGTGTACGCGTGGAGCGAGAACTTCCTGCTGCC
>JBQCES010000138.1:0-10182 GCA_051960055.1 Angustibacter sp.
CTGCGTCTCGGCACCCGCCGCAGCGCTCTCGCGACGACCCAGAGCCGGCACGTCGCCGAGGCGCTCACCGCCGCCACCGGTCGCGCCGTCGAGCTCGTCGAGGTCACCACCGAGGGCGACGTCTCGCGCGCGCACCTGACGCAGATCGGCGGCACGGGCGTGTTCGCCGCAGCGCTGCGTCGCGCGCTGCTCGACGGCGAGGTCGACTTCGCCGTCCACTCGCTGAAGGACCTGCCGACGGCGCCCGAGCCCGGACTCACTCTCGCCGCCATCCCGGCCCGCGAGGACCCGCGCGACGTCCTCGTGGCGCGCGACGGCCTCACCCTCGGTGAGCTGCCGGCCGGTGCGCGCATCGGCACGGGGTCACCGCGGCGCGCCGCGCAGGTGCTGGCGCTCGGCCTCGGCCACGAGGTCGTGCCGGTGCGCGGCAACGTCGACACACGGTTGGCGTTCGTGCGCGACGGCGAGCTCGACGCCGTGATCCTGGCGCGCGCCGGGCTGTCGCGCCTCGGCCGCGCCGACGAGGCCACCGAGGTGCTCGACCCGCTGCAGGTGCTGCCCGCGCCGGGTCAGGGCGCGCTCGCCGTCGAGTGCCGGGCGGACGACGCCGAGCTCATCGACCTGCTCGCCGCGCTCGACCACGCCGACACGCGCACCGCGGTGAGCGCCGAGCGCGCGCTGCTGGCCGCGCTGGAGGCCGGCTGCACCGCACCGGTCGGTGCCCTCGCCGAGGTGGTCGAGTCGCTCGACGCCGCTGGAGCCACCACGCTCGAGCTGTCGCTGCGCGCCGTGGTGGCCGCCCCTGACGGCTCAGACTCCTTGCGCCGCAGTGCATCTGGGGCGTTCGACGCCCCCGAGGCCCTGGGTGCCGCCCTGGCCGCCGAGCTGCTCGACGACGGCGCCGCCGACCTCGTCACGGCGCAGGTCGTGACCGCCGACCACGAACGACCATCTTCGCCCGCCCTCGCACCGAATCCCGCCGAGCACTCACCGGAGCGTGCTTCGTGACAACCACCACCCGTCCCACCTCTCGCGCCATGGGCCGCGTCGCCTTCGTCGGCACCGGCCCTGGTGACCCTGGGCTGCTCACGCTGCGCGCGGTCGAGCTGCTCGGCGCGGCTGACGTCGTCGTGCTCGACCAGCTGCTGCGCGAGGACGACGTCAGGCGTTGGACCCGCGACGACGTCGAGTTCGTCGACGCCGGCTTCGGCGACGACGGCACGCCGCTCACCCTGGCCGGCCGGGCCAAGCTCGTCACCCGCGCGGCCAAGGGCGGGCGCCTCGTCGTGCGCCTCATGGACGGCGACCCGGCCACCTTCAACGGCCTGGCCGAGGAGGCGCTGGCCTGCCGCAAGGCGCAGGTGCCGTTCGAGGTCGTGCCGGGCGTGTCCGCCGCCGCCGCCGTGTCGGCGTACGCGGGCGTGCCGCTGACCACGAAGTCCTCGCGCGCCGTCCACGTCATCAACCCCGGTGACGGCAAGGTCGACTGGGCGCGCTCGACCGGCTCCGACGTCACCGTCGTGGTGCTGGGCACGCCCGAGTCGCTGTCGGCCGCGCTGGTCGACCTGACCGAGGCCGGCCGCGACGCCACCTGTCCCGTGGCGATCACGTCGCACGGCACGTCGACCGAGCAGCGCACGGTCACCGCGACGCTCGCCGACGCCCCGACTGCGCTGAAGGCCGCGCGGCTCGAGAAGCCCCTCATGGCGGTCGTCGGCGACGCGGTGGGTCTGCGCGAGGAGCTGTCGTGGTTCGAGACCAAGCCGCTGTTCGGCTGGCGGGTGCTGGTGCCGCGCACGAAGGACCAGGCCGGCGCCACCACCGACCGCCTGCGTGACTTCGGTGCGGTGAGCGAGGTCGTGCCGACCATCTCGGTCGAGCCGCCGCGCACGCCGCAGCAGATGGAGCGCGCGATCAAGGGCCTGGTGACCGGCCGCTACGAGTGGGTCGGTTTCACCTCGGTGAACGCCGTGCGCGCCGTGCGCGAGAAGTTCGAGGAGTTCGGGCTGGACGCCCGAGCGTTCTCGGGCCTGAAGGTCGCCGCCGTCGGTGGCGTGACCGCGAAGGCGCTGCGCGAGTGGGGAATCGAGCCCGACCTCGTGCCGAGCGGTGAGCAGTCGGCGCAGGGTCTGCTGGCCGACTGGCCGCCGTTCGACGAGGTGCTCGACCCGATCAACCGGGTGTTCCTGCCGCGCGCCGACATCGCCACCGACACCCTCGTCGCGGGCCTGCAGGCCGGTGGCTGGGAGGTCGACGACGTGACGGCCTACCGCACGGTGCGCGCCGCGCCGCCGGCCGCCGAGATCCGCGAGGCCATCAAGACCGGCAAGTTCGACGCCGTGGTCTTCACCTCGAGCTCGACCGTGCGCAACCTCGTCGGCATCGCCGGCAAGCCGCACGCCTCCACCGTGGTGGCCTGCATCGGCCCGGCGACGGCGAAGACCGCTGAGGAGCACGGCCTGCGGGTCGACGTCCTCGCGCCGGAGGCGAGCGCTGCCGCGCTGGTCGACGCGCTCGCGGAGTACGGCGCGGGGCTGCGGCTCGCGGCGCTGGAGGCGGGCGAGCCCGTCGTCCGGCCGAGCCAGCGCAAGGCGGGCTCGCGGCGCAAGGCGCGCTGACGTGGCGTTCCCGACGCACCGTCCGCGGCGCCTGCGCTCGACGCCGGCCCTGCGGCGGCTCGTCGCCGAGACCCGCCTGCACCCGGCCGACCTCGTGCTGCCGCTGTTCGTCCGCGAGGGCGTCGACGAGCCGGTGCCGTTGACCTCGATGCCGGGCGTCGTCCAGCACTCGCTGACGTCGGTGCGGGCCGCCGCCCGAGAGGCCGTCGAGCTCGGGATCGGCGGGCTCATGCTCTTCGGCGTCCCGCAGCAGCGTGACGCCGTGGGGTCGGGCGCCGACGACCCGGACGGCATCCTCAACGTCGCGCTGCGCGAGGTGCGCGCCGAGGTGGGCGACGCGATCGTCGTCATGGCCGACCTGTGCCTCGACGAGTTCACCGACCACGGCCACTGCGGTCTGGTGGCCGACGACGGCACGGTCGACAACGACGGCACGCTCGAGCGGTACGCCTCGATGGCGCTGGCTCAGGCCGACGCGGGCGCCCACGTGGTGGGGCTGTCGGGGATGATGGACGGCCAGGTCGGCTACGTGCGCGCTGCGCTGGACGCGGCCGGGCGCTCCGACGTCCTGATCCTGGCGTACGCCGCGAAGTACGCCTCCGCGTTCTTCGGGCCGTTCCGCGAGGCCGTCGAGTCGACGCTCGAGGGCGACCGGACGACGTACCAGCAGGACCCCGGCAACGCCGTCGAGGCGCTGCGCGAGGTGCGGCTCGACCTCGACGAGGGCGCCGACCTGGTGATGGTCAAGCCGGCGCTGCCGTACCTCGACATCGTGCGCGCGGTGGCTGAGGAGTCCGACGTCCCCGTGGCGGCGTACCAGGTGAGCGGCGAGTACGCGATGGTCGAGGCGGCGGCCGCGGCCGGGATGATCGACCGCGAGCGCGCGATCATGGAGTCGCTGCTGGCGATCCGGCGGGCGGGCGCGTCGATCATCCTCACCTACTGGGCCGCCGAGGTCGCGCGCTCGCTCTGACGCCTCGGGCGGACCGGCGGCCAGGTGGTTGGCACGCGTCACCGATTCTGCGCACGCAGCACGCTGGGGGCGCCCTACGCTGCCTGCGTGCCCAGCAGCTCCTTTCCCTCCGCCGACCCCTGGCTGCCTCCGCTCGTCGACCGCGTGCCGGTGGTGCCCGCGCCGACCGGACGGCGTCCCCGGCCGCTGTGGCTGCGCGTGGCCGCCGGTGGCGCCGCCGTCGTCGCAGGCGTGGAGCTCGTCGGAGTGGGCTCGTCGCTGGCGGACGAGCTGGCGCGGCACGGGTGGAACGTCGGTATCGACGGCCGGCCCCTGCTCACGCTGCTGGCCCTCGCCTTGTGGTTCGTCCTGCCGCACGTGGCCTACCGGCGGCGCGACGTGCTGATGCTCCTGATCCCGATCTACGGCGTGTGGATCGTGGCGCTGGCGTTCTACCGCCTGGCTGGGTTGCCCTACCGGGACTGGCGACCCCGGCCGGATGAGCTGGCCCGCGTCGCCCAGGTCGACGGACTGCCGCGCTACTACGTACTGACACCTGGGCCGTCGCCGCGGTGACCGTCAGCGCACCCGTCCGTCTGGCGACGGCCGCCGACGTCCGACCTCAGCGCCACCCCGGACGGCCTGCGCGTCTACGAGCGCGCCGGCTTCGAGCTGACCCGTGCGCCGCGCCTGAAGCTGGTGCTCTGGTGAGGCCGCCGTCAGAACGAGATCGGCACGGGGGTCGTGTGCTGGCCCGGAAGGCCGGGGACAGCGAAGAACGCGCTGCCCTGGACGTCGGATCCCTCGGGCGCCAGCGCCGGGTCCTTCGCCATGGCGGCGAGGTTCGCCGGGCCGATCGAGGCCTCGAAGTGGCCCCACTCCGAGCGTCTCAACGTGGCGGTGACCAGGCACATCGGCCCGAGGCGCCGGTGCGAGACGCACCGCGCGGAGACGTCCGTCGCGCCGGCGTCGCGCAGGCCGCGGGCCAGAGCACGCGTCGCGTCGGTCGGGGGCAGCGTCCCGTGCCAGCACAGCCACGTGCGGGCCGGCTCGGCCCGCGCGCACGAGGAGAGGCCCTGCGGCACGCTCACCCGCGCCGTCACGGCACCGGCAGCGCGTAGCGCGCGTTCGGCCACCACCTCGCGACGGTGGGCCCGCCACGCCTGACCGCCCCACACGCCACCAGCCACCACCGCGCCCAGCAGGACGGCAGCGGCGATTCCCTTGCCCCGAGAGATCCGCACGGTGAAGGAGTCGGCGCCGGCGACGTCCGGCTTGAGCCACACGGCGAAGGGGCCGCCCCGAGCAGTTCTCGGTGCGGCCCCTTCGGCGGTGCAGAGGATGCGGCGGGACTCAGGCGTCCTTGCCGGCCTCGATCTCGAGGACGATGGTGATCTTGTCCCCGACCAGCACGCCGCCGGTCTCGAGCGCGACGTTCCACTCCAGGCCGAAGTCCTTGCGGCTGATCTCGCCCTTGGCGCTGAAGCCGGCGGTCGGCTTGCCCTCGGCCAGCGGGTTGGCGGAGGCGCCGTTGAACTCGAGCTCGAACGACACCGGGCGCGTGTTGCCGCGGATCGTCAGGTCGCCGTCCAGCACGAAGTCGTCGCCGTCGGTGCGGATGCCGGTGGAGCGGAACGACAGCTCGGGGTAGGTCTCGACGTCGAAGAAGTCCGCCGAGCGCAGGTGGGCGTCGCGGTTGTCGTCGCGGGTGCTGATGCTCGCGGCCGGCACGGAGGCGACGACGGAGGACTCCAGGACGTTCTCGGCGACCGTGATGGTGCCGGTGACCTGCGAGAAGTGGCCCTTGACCTTGCTGACCATCATGTGGCGGACGACGAAGCCGATCTCGCTGTGCGAGGAGTCGATCGTCCAGGTGCCGGTGGTGAGGCCCGGGAGGGTGGTGACGGTGCTGGTGCTCATGGAAGCTCCTTAGGGGTCGCGCTCGGGGTGCGGAGTGGGGCTCTGCGTGCAACGCTGGGACTACGTGGTTGCGATATCAACTACCGTAGTCGACGTTGGTTTAGTTTTCAACTTCCGATCCGGTACGCTTGTTCCCATGACCGAGACCCGTTGGCTCGACGCCGAGGAGCAGCGCGCCTGGCGCAGCTACCTGCGCGCCGTCCGGCTCCTCGACGAGGAGCTGCGCCGGGGACTCGAGGAGCACGGCCTGAGCCACCCCGAGTACGAGATCCTCGTGCGCCTGTCCGAGAGCGACGGGCACGTCATGCGGATGTCCGAGCTCGCCGCCAGCGTCGTCAGCTCGCGCAGCCGGCTCACGCACACCGTCGCCCGGCTCGAACGCGAGGGCCTCGTCGTCCGGCGTGCGTGCACCCGCGACGGTCGAGGCGTCGAGTGCGTGCTCACCGACAAGGGCATGACCACGCTCGAGGCGGCCGCGCACACGCACGTCGAGCAGGTGCGCAGCCACCTGCTCGACGCGATGAGCCGCGAGCAGTTCCTCGCCCTCGGCGAGGCGCTCGGGCAGGTGTCGCAGGGCCTCGACCCGCACGGCCGCCTCACCGTCTGACCGGCGCCGCGCCAGACGGCGCGATCATCCCCGCCAACCTCTCCCATGGGTCTGGCGCGGGGGCACCCTGCTCCAGCCCTATTGGAGCTGGGTGCCCCCGTTGCAGTCGTGGAGTGGAGTGATCCTCCCCAGTGGTGGGCTGGCGTGCATGATCACGGACCGGGCGCGGTGCTGGCGTGCATGATCACGGCGGGGGAGGGAGCGGGTGGGGAGCTCCCAGGTGACCTTGCGACAATGCCAGGCGTGACCTACCCCTACGAGGCCCCTGCCAGCGAGGCGTTGCTCGAGCGCGCCCGCCGCGTCACGCCCGGCGGCGTCAACTCACCCGTGCGCGCCTTCCGTGCCGTCGGCGGGACGCCGAGGTTCATGACCCGCGCGCAGGGCCCCTACCTGTACGACGCCGACGGCCGCGAGTACGTCGACCTGGTGTGCTCGTGGGGTCCGATGATCCTCGGCCACGCCCACCCGGCCGTCCTGGACGCCGTGCAGTCCGCCGCCACGCGCGGCTTCAGCTTCGGCACGCCCAGCGAGAACGAGGTGGCGCTCGCCGAGGCCATCGTCGCGCGCGTCGAGCCGGTGCAGCAGGTGCGGCTGGTGAGCAGCGGCACCGAGGCCACGATGAGTGCCATCCGTCTCGCCCGCGGGGCCACCGGACGCAGCAAGATCGTCAAGTTCGCGGGCTGCTACCACGGGCACGTCGACGCCCTGCTCGCCTCCGCGGGCAGCGGCTTGGCGACCTTCGCGCTGCCCGACAGCCCCGGTGTCACGGGTGCGTCGGCGGCCGACACGATCGTCGTCCCCTACAACGACGTCGCCGCGGTCGAGGCGGTGTTCGCCGAGCACGGCGACGAGATCGCCTGCGTCATCACCGAGGCGTCGCCGGGCAACATGGGCGTCGTGCCGCCCGAGCCCGGCTTCACCGCGGCCCTGCGCCGCATCACCGCAGCCCACGGCGCGCTGCTCGTCAGCGACGAGGTCATGACGGGCTTCCGCTGCTCGGACGCCGGCTGGTACGGCGTCGAGGGGCCCACGCCCGACGGCGCACCCGACCTGTTCACGTTCGGCAAGGTCATGGGCGGCGGCTTCCCGGCTGCGGCATTCGGCGGCCGCGCTGACCTCATGGCCCAGCTGGCGCCGGAGGGGCCGGTCTACCAGGCGGGCACGCTGTCGGGAAACCCCGTGGCGACCGCCGCCGGCCTGGCGACCCTGCAGCACTGCACGCCCGAGGTGTACGCGCGCCTCGCGCAGGTGGCCGACGCGATCAGCACGTCGGCGTCCGAGGCACTGACCGCCGCCGGGGTGCCGCACGTCGTGCAGCACGCGGCCAGCATGTTCAGCGTCTTCTTCACCGACCAGCCCGTGCGCGACTACGACGGCGCCCGCAGCCAGGACGTCGGGGCGTTCCGCGCGTTCTTCCACTCGATGCTCGCCCAGGGCGTGCACCTGCCGCCGAGCGCGTTCGAGGCGTGGTTCGTGTCGGCGTCCCACGACGACGCCGCCGTCAGCCGGGTGCTCGACGCCCTGCCCGCCGCCGCCCGCGCCGCCGCCGAAGGAGCCGACGCGTGACCACCCGCACGATCGTGCACCTCATGCGCCACGGCGAGGTGCACAACCCCGAGGGCGTCCTCTACGGCCGGCTGCCCGGCTACCACCTCAGCGACCGCGGCCGCCGCATGGCCGACCTCGTCGCCGACAGCCTGGCCGAGCGCGACATCACGCGCGTCATCTCGTCCCCGCTCGAGCGCGCGCAGGAGACGGCGGCGCCGATCGCGGCGCGGCACGAGCTCGAGATCGCGATCGACGTCCGGCTCATCGAGGCCGGGAACCACTTCGAGGGCATGACCTTCGGCGTCGGCGACGGCTCGCTGCGCCACCCCGGTCACTGGCCCAAGCTGATCAACCCGTTCCGGCCGTCGTGGGGCGAGCCCTACGAGCAGATCGCGGCGCGCATGCTGGCTGTCGTCGACCGTGCGCGCGACGAGGCGCGGGGCCACGAGGCGGTGCTCGTGTCGCACCAGTCGCCAGTGTGGATCACTCGGCTGAAGCTGGAGGACCGCCGCCTGTGGCACGACCCGCGCAAGCGCCAGTGCAGCCTGGCGTCCCTGACGAGCCTGACGTACGACGACGACCGGCTGGTGGCGATCGAGTTCAGCGAACCGGCGGCGAGCCTGCTGCCCGGCGCGAGCAAGGTCCCGGGGGCCTGATGCGTCGCGCCGTCCCGTTCACCGCACTGACCCTGGCGGCCGCGCTGGCGCTCGCGGGCTGCACCGGCGGCGGCTCCGACACCGTGGCCGGCCAGGCCCGCGCCGGTGACGGCAAGGGCTACGTCGCCGGTGACGGCACCATCGAGCAGATCCAGCCCGGTGACCGCACGACGACGATCACGGTGCGGGGCAAGACCCTCGAGGGCAAGGACGTCGACACCGCGGACTGGCGCGGGCAGGTCGTGGTGCTCAACACGTGGGGTTCGTGGTGCCCGCCGTGCAACGCCGAGGCGCCCGGACTGCAGAAGACGTGGTCGGAGCTGAAGGCCAAGGACGTGCAGTTCCTCGGCGTCGACGTCCGCGAAGGGCCCGACGCCGGACGCGCCTTCCAGCGCAAGTTCGCCATCACCTACCCCTCGCTGGTGTGGGACGGCGGCGGCGTGCTGCTGCAGCTGAAGGGCAAGGCTTCGGCGACTCCCACGACGCTGGTGCTCGATCGGCGTGGACGCCTGGCCGCTCGCATCTCCGGTGAGGCGCGGGGCACGACACTCGCCGACATGGTCGAGCAGGTGCTCTCCGAGGACGTCAAGCAGTGAGCGACCTGGTGGCCTCGGGGTCGCTGCCGGTGGCGCTGCTCGTCGCCGCGGTGGCGGGCCTGGTGTCGTTCGCCTCGCCGTGCGTGCTGCCGCTGGTGCCGGGCTACCTCGGATACGTCACGGGGCTGAACGGCGTCGCGCTCGAGCGCCAGCGGCGCAGCCGGATGGCGGCCGGTGCCGCGCTGTTCGTGCTCGGCTTCACCCTCGTGTTCGTCGTCGTCTTCGCCACGTTCTCCTCGCTCACCCAGCTGCTCGTGGGGCACCAGGCGGTGCTGCTGCGGGTCTTCGGGGTGATCGTGATCGTGCTGGGGCTGCTGTTCATCGGTGCCCTGCCTGGCGGCGGGCGCGTCGTGAAGCCGTCGTGGCGTCCGGCGGCCGGACTCGCCGGAGCTCCCCTGCTCGGTGCGGTGTTCGCCGTCGGGTGGAGTCCCTGCATGGGCCCGACGCTCGCAGCAGTGCTCGCGCTGGCCACCGGCGAGGGCGGAGGGGCCGGACGCGGCGTGCTGCTCGCCGTCGCCTACAGCCTCGGGCTGGGCATCCCGTTCGTCGTGGCCGCCGTCGCGTACGCCGGTGCCTCTCGCGCCCTGGCGGTGCTGCGCAAGCACCAGCGCGGCATCCAGGTGGCCGGGGGAGTCCTGCTCGTCGTCATCGGGGTGCTCATGGTGAGTGGCGTCTGGGTCGAGCTCATGAGCCGGCTCGGCACGGCCATCGCCGGCTTCGAGGTGGCGGTGTGAGCGAGAAGCCCACGGCCCCCGTGCAGCCGAAGCTCGGGCTCGTCGGCACGCTGCGCTTCGCCTGGCGGCAGCTGACCAGCATGCGTACGGCGCTGTTCCTGCTGCTGCTGCTCGCGGTCGCGGCCGTGCCTGGATCCGTTCTGCCGCAACGCGGAGTCGACGCGAGCAAGGTCTCGGCGTACCTCAAGGAGCACCCGTCGTCGGGTCCGTGGATCGACCGGCTCGGCGGCTTCGACGTCTACTCGTCGGTGTGGTTCTCGGCGATCTACCTGCTGCTGTTCATCTCGCTCGTCGGCTGCGTGCTGCCGCGCACGCGAGTGCACCTGCGCGCGCTGCGCGCTCGGCCGCCGCGCGCGCCGTCGCGACTCAGCCGGCTGCCGGCCTACCGCAGCCAGGCCGTCGCGATGGCCCCAGAGGACGCGCTCGCGCATCTGCGAGATTCCCTGCGCCGCAAGCGTTTCCGGGTGGACGCCGGCGACGGCTACCTCAGCGCCGAGCGGGGCTACCTGCGCGAGACCGGCAACCTGGCGTTCCACCTCTCGCTCGTGGTG
>JBQCES010000139.1:0-3312 GCA_051960055.1 Angustibacter sp.
CAGCATGCCCGCACCGCCGCGCTGACGGGGCGGGGCTCCCGCGACCCGTCACCGGTTCTGCACATCTGGTCACGAGCACCGGTAGCGGCCAGCCGGAGCTGTCGAGGCGCCGCACGCCGTCACCACTCTGACCGGGTCACAGGCGGTCGACGTCGGCCGCGACCGCACCCCCCGACAGCTGTGCGTACCCCGGGCCGCGGTCGAAGAACGGCGGCTCCGGATCTGCCTCGTCACGGCGGCGGGTGCGCAGCTGGTCGGAGGCGGCGACGTCCACCTCGGCGCGCTCGGCCGGCCCGGTGACGACGACGCCGTAGTCGCGCGCCGCGCCCTCGACCGACACCTTGCCCCACCGGACGTCGCGCAGCACCGCGTCGTAGGGGCGCTGCATGGGGTCGCCCCAGCCACCGCCGCCCGTGGTGCGGATCCGGACCAGCTCACCGGCCCGCACGGGCTCGGCGTCGGCGAGCGCGTCCACCTCCCGCTCGTTCGGGCCCCCCGGGTCGATGGTGACTGAGAACGGCTGCCCTGCCTTACCGCCCTTGACGCCCCAGCAGGCCAGGATCGAGCGGTCGGCGATCGACATGAAGTGCCCGTCGCGCAGCATGCGAATCTGCTTGTCGTAGCCCAGCCCGCCGCGGTGCAGTCCCGGGCCACCGGAGTCGACGGCGAGCCCGAGCGACTCGACGAGGAACGGGAACCGACTCTCGGTGAACTCCGTTGGCAGGTTTCGGCTGTCGGGCACGACGTGGATGGTGTCCTCGCCGTCGCCGTGCGGACGGCCACCCGACCCACCCCCGAGCACCTCGCGCATGAGGTACGGGTTGCCCTCGAGGTCCTGGCCGTAGACACCGGTGTAGCGGATCGTCTCCTGGTCGGCCGGCATCTCGCCGTCCACGGCCTTGGCGACGACGCCCGCCAGCACGCCGAGGAGCCGCAGGATCACGAACGTGCGCGCGTTGGTGGGAGCCGGAAACACCGGTGTCAGAAGGGTTCCTGGCTCAGGGAAGCGCATCTCGATGAGCGGCACGACGCCCTCGTTGACGTCGAGCTCGGCCATCCGCTCAGGGGTCGTGGCGAGGTTGCGCAGGATCGGCGCGAGCCACTTCTTGAGGAACGTGCCCTCGGCGTAGTCGCCGCAGTGGTTGATCGGTCCGCGCGCCTGCGGCCCGGTGCCGGTGAAGTCGATGACGAGCCGCTCGCCGCCGGGGTCGTCGGCGGCCGTGCGTGTCAGCGTGATCCGCTGGGTGTGCAGCTGGGGCTCGTCGACGCCGTCGTGCTCGGCGTAGTCCTCCCACACGTAGGAGCCGACCGGGATCTTCGACAGGATCTCGCGCCGGTACGTCGCGGTCGTGTTGTCGAGGATGGCGTCGAAGGCCGCCTCGACCGTCGCCACGCCGTACCGGTCGAACAGCTCCCCGAGGCGGCGCGCGCCCATGAGGCACGCGCTGCACTCGGCGTCCAGATCGGCCGCGAGCGACTCCGGCATGCGGGAGTTGCGCGTCATGATGCGCAGGGCCGCCGCGTTGGGGACCCCGGCGTCCCACAGGCGGATCGGCGGCACCATGAGTCCCTCCTCGAACACGCTCGTGGCGTGCGAGGGCATCGACCCGGGCACTGCTCCCCCGATGTCGTCGTGGTGGCCGAAGGCCTGCACGAACGCGACGACGTACGGCTCGCCGTCGCCGCCGGTGGCGAACACCGGCACCGTGACGCACAGGTCGGGCAGGTGACCGATACCACCTTCGGACTCGTAGACGTCGTTGTGGAAGAAGACGTCGCCGGGGCGCATGGTCTCGGGCGGGAAGTCGCGCGCCACGGGGTGCACGAGCGCGGAGTACGACCGGCCGGTGAGCTTGCGCAGGTGACGGTCGTGGATCCCGGCACGGAAGTCGTGGGCGTCGCGGATCATCGGCGAGCGCGAGGTGCGCGCGATCGCGGTCTCGACCTCCATCTCGACGCTCGCGAGGTAGCCCTCGACGATCTCGACGAGCACCGGGTCGACGTCGGACGCCGGCACGTCGGTGAGCCGGTAGCCGAACGGGTGCTGCGGCATGCCTCTCACGCCGTCACCTCCCGGGTGATCCGCAGGTTGGCGTGGCTGTCGACGAGGGCGCGAAAACCGGGATGCACCGGCACGGTCGAGCCGAACTCCTCGATCACGGCCGGCCCGACGACGAGGTCGCCGCTGCCCAGCCGCGAACGGTCGAACACGGCGGCCTCGCACCACCCGTCGCCGAAGTGAGCGCTGCGCGTGCCCGTACGCGCGGACTCCGCACCCTGCCCGGCTGCGGCCGTGGGCAGCTCTGGCGTGCGGATCGGGCCCACACCCGTGACCCGCAGGTTGACCCACTCGACCTCCTGGCGCGGGTCGTCGCGCAGGTCGTACCCGTACAGGGCGCGGTGCTCGTCGTGGAAGGCGCCGGCGACGGCGTCGGTGAGCGCGGCGTCGACCGCACCCTCCGGCACGGCGACGCGCACCTCGAACGCCTGCCCGTAGTACCGCAGGTCGGCGGTGCGCTCGAACCGGCGCGCGGCCGGGTCGAAGCCCTCGCGCGCGAGTGCGGCGTCGGCTTCGTCCTGCAGCTCGCGCAGGACGCTGTCGAGCCGCGAGTGGTCGAGGCGGCTCTGTCGGGCGACGGCCGTGCGCACGTAGTCGTTGCGCACGTCGACGGTCAGCAGGCCGTACGCCGACAGGTTGCCTGGATCCGGCGGCACCAGCACCCCCTGCAACCCCAGGACGTCGATGAGCCGGCAGGCCAGCAGCGAGCCCGACCCACCGAACGTCACCAGCGTGAAGTCGCGGACGTCGAGACCACGCTTCACCGAGATCTGCCGCAGGGCGTTCGCCTGGTTCCAGGCGGAGATCTCGAGGATGCCGTTCGCGCAGTCCTCGACGCTCAGCCCGAGGCGCTGGGCCAACGACTCCACCGAGGCGCGGGCCGACGCGCCGTCCAGCGGCACCTCGCCGCCGAGCAGGTGCGGCGGGATGCGGCCGAGCACGAGGTGGGCGTCGGTGATCGTCGGCTGGTCGCCGCCGCGGCCGGAGCAGACCGGGCCCGGGTCGGCGCCTGCGGACTGCGGGCCGACCTTGAGCGTCCCCTCCGGCGTCACCCAGGCGATCGAGCCGCCACCGGCGCCCACCGTGACGACGTCGATCATCGGGATCTTGCTGGGGTAGGCGCCGACGCTGCCCTCGGTGGTGAGCGCCGGGCGGCCGTCGACCACCACGGTGACGTCGGTGGACGTGCCCCCCCCGTCGCAGGTGAGCACGCGGTCGACGCCGGCCGCGCGGGCCACGACCGCTGCGCCCAG
>JBQCES010000140.1:0-11332 GCA_051960055.1 Angustibacter sp.
GCTGGCCGCCGCCGGGGGAGCGCAGTCCGCGCACGCGGCGCCGTCCTGGTTCACCGGCGCGACGTGGGTGGTGGTCGCCCTGCTCGTCGTGGCGACGGCGGTGCTCGCGCGCGGTCGCGGCTCGGTGGGGCTCGCTGTCGCGGCGGGCCTCGGCTTCTCGGTCGCCGCGATCGCGGCGCGCGCCGCTCCGGCCGGGCTCAGCGCCGCGACGGCGGTGCGCGAGCCGCTGCTGTGGGCGCTGCTGGTGGCCGGTGGGGTCGGCGCGACGGCGTACGCGCTGGCGCTCGAGCGTGGGTCGGTGGCCGCCGCGACCGCGCTGCTCTGGGTGGTCGAGGCGGTCGTGCCGGCGCTGGTGGGGGTGCTGTTCCTCGGTGACCACGTGCGGCCGGGCTGGGCACCGGCGGCGCTGCTCGCCGTGGCGGTCGCGGTGGCGGCGTGCCTGGTGCTCGCGCGGGCGACGCCGCACCAGGTCAGCCCACCCCCGCCAGCCAGCGGGTGATGATCGGCCCGGCCACGGCGGACGAGTACACCGAGCCGTGGGTGGCTCCCGGCACGAGCTCCATGGCCACCGGGTGGCCGGCCTGCCGGAGCCGCGCCGCGAAGTCGGCGGTGAACGACGTCGGCACCACGGTGTCGTCGTCGCCGTGCACGAGCAGCACGGGCACCTCGGGTCGCAGCGCAGCGCGCCGCACCGGGTTACCGGCGGCCCAGACGGCGGGCGACTGCTCGGGGGAGCTCCCGAACAGCGCCTGCGCCATGTCAGGGACCTGGCTGACGTCGTAGGGGCCGGCCAGGCCGATCAGCGCGTCCGGGCGCACGCGCGGTGCCGTGCAGGCGCCCGAGTAGTCGGCGGACGCCAGCACGGCCAGCGCCGCCAGGTGGGCGCCGGAGGAGTGGCCGAGCACTGCCACGGGCCTCGGCTCGACCCCGTGCGAGCGCGCGGTGGCGACGGCCGTGGCGAGCGCGCACAGGACGTCGTCGAGCGGGACGGGGTAGCGCACGCCGTCCTCGGCCGCGCGGATGCGGGCGGGAGCGGCCACCGAGCCGGCGTCGGCGAGGTAGCCCGCGAGGTCGGCCAGACCGGCGGGGTGGGCGGACGCCCACGACCCGCCGGGCACCATGAGCACGAGGGGTGCGGTGCGCCGTCCGGCGGGCAGGTAGACGCTCTCGACGAGTCCCGGTGCGTACTCGACGCTCAGCGGGGGTGCACCGGTGCGCGAGTGGGTGGGTGCGGCCGAGGGTGAGCCGTGGCCACAGGCCGCGGCGAGCAGAGCGAGCGCCACCACCACGGCGGCGAGCACCGCCGGTGACCGCCGTCGCGCGTGTTCCACCCCGACCTCCCTGCGGCCCGCCATCGAGCAGGCCCAGCGTGCGGGGCGCGGGTGCCGACTCGGAAGGGCCGGAGGTCCCCGCCTCAGGACGGCGGTGCGGCCAGCTCGTAGTCGAGGCTCAGCCGGTGCGTGCCGTCGGCGTCGACGACGATCTCGCCGGTGCCGGTGATCCCCGCCAGCTCCTCGGTGCCGCTGCCGGGCACGATCACCACGAGCGGGTGCAGCCGGTCGGAGCCCGTCGTGGTCGCCGAGTGCGCGACGTTGAAGGCGCCGCGCCGCCCGTCGAGGGTGCCTTCGAACGACTCCAGGGCGACGTAGGTGCCGACGCCGGTCTGGGGGTCGAAGGCCGACGTGAACTGCGTGCGGGCGCGGCCGCTCAGCGCGCCGTCGAGCTGCTTGTCCATGAACGCGAAGCCCACCGGGCTGCCGGTGGTGATCGGCGAGGTGTACTCGGTCGGCTCGAACGCGGTGACGGCGAAGGTGCTCTCGGCTCTCATGGCCCTGGACGGTAGCCACCGCCTCCGACATCCGGCGTGCACCGAAACGTGGTGCCCGGTTTGCCCGCTCTTGACCGTTGCGTCGCTAGCGTGAGCCGACCGCTCCCCACCCCGGAGGATCCTCGTGCGCACTCGCCCTCGGCTGCGACCCCTTGCCGTTGCCGCCACCGTGCTCGCCGCCCTGACCGCCGTCGCCCCGACGACGACGGCGCCGGCGTCCGCGGCCACCCCGCTCACCGTCGCCCAGGCGACGGCGACGCAGAACGGCGCCACGGCCACCGTTCGCGGCTACGTCGTGGGTCAGCCCACCGCGACCTCGACGGTCGTCACCTCCAGCTTCCCCAGCGACTACGCCATGGCGCTGGCCGACAGCCCGGGGGAGACGCGCACGTCCGCGATGCTCTACGTGCAGATCCCGAGCGCGTTCCGCGCGCAGTGGGGGCTGCGCAGCAACCCCTCGCTCATGGGCCACCAGCTCGATGTGACGGGTGCGCTGTCGGCGTACTTCTCCCACCCCGGCCTGAAGTCGGCCTCGGCCTTCGCCGAGGCCGGGAGCACCACGCCGCCGGGCGGTGGGGGCGGCAGCGGGCCCTACGACGACACCTACTACGCGGCCGCCATGGGCAAGACGGGGAACGACCTGCGCCAGGCGCTGCACTCGATCATCTCCTCGGGCACCAGCGCGATCAGCTACGACCAGGTGTGGGACGCCCTCAAGCACACCGACGAGGACCCCGCGAACACCGCGAACGTCATCGAGATCTACAGCGGCCGCAGCATCAGCAAGTCGAGCAACGGCGGTGGCGTCGACGACTGGAACCGCGAGCACGTCTGGGCCAAGTCCCACGGCGACTTCGGCACCGCCACCGGGCCGGGCACCGACCTGCACCACCTGCGTCCCGAGGACGTCACCGTGAACTCGACGCGCAGCAACAAGGACTTCGACGAGGGCGGCAGCGCGGTCAGCCAGTGCCCGGGCTGCTTCAGCGACTCCGACTCCTTCGAGCCCCGCGACGCGGTGAAGGGCGACGTCGCGCGGATGATCTTCTACATGGCCGTGCGGTACGAGGGCGGCGACGGCTTCCCCGACCTGGAGGTCAACGACCGCGTCGGCAACGGCACCGCGCCGTACATCGGCCGGCTGTCGGTGCTGCTGCGCTGGAACGCCGAGGACCCGCCGGACGCCTTCGAGCAGCGGCGCAACCAGGTCATCTACGACACCTACCAGCACAACCGCAACCCGTTCATCGACCACCCGGAGTGGGTGAGCTCGATCTTCGGGTGAGGGGCCACGAGAGTGCGCGAACCCGTCGACGAGCCGGCCCCCAGGCCTCAAGATGGGTGCTGTGCGTGACGACACTGGGCAGGTGCCACCGTCGCTGCCTCGTGTCGAGCGCCGCCCCGTCGTGCCGGACTGGGTGGTCGACGCCGCCTGCGCGCTGCTCGCCGTAGCCGGAGCTGCCGCCGTCGTCGCGACGCTCGACCCCGACTGGGTCGTCGTCACCCTGCTCGGCCTCGCGCTCCTGCCGCTGGGGTCGCCGGGCGTCGTGCCGCGGGCCGCGGTGCTCGCGGTCGCCGGCGTCGGCTGGCTCGCCGGCCTCGGTCGGGCGGTGGTCGAGACGAGCCTGTGGACGTCGTCGGACATCGTGGTGTGGGGGCGCTCGCTCGGTGCCCTGGTGCTGGCCGGGGTGCTCGCGGCGGTCGTGCACGGCCGGATCGACCGCACGCAGCGCCAGGTCGACCAGGCCCTCGCCTTCGCCGAGGACGCCACGGTGCACGACCCGCTCACCGGTCTGGCGAACCGCAAGGGCCTGTCGATGCTGGGCGCCCAGATCCTCGAGACCGCCCGCCGCCGCGGTGACGCCGTCTACTGCATGTTCCTGGACGTCGACGGGCTGGGCCGGATCAACTCCGACCTCGGCCACGGGGCCGGTGACGAGATCCTGCTCACCGTGTCCGAGGCGCTGTCGCGCTCCACCCGCGCCACCGACGCCGTGGCGCGGTGGGGCGACGACGAGTTCGTGGTGGTCGGCCCCGGCACCGGCCTGGCGCCCCTGGAGATGGAGCGGCGCGTGCGCGCCCGCTGCCTCGAGAGCTCGCCGCTGCCGCGCGAGCAGTGGGCGGCGCGGATCAGTGCCGGCGGTGCGGTGCTCGAGCCGTGGGACGACGGCGACGTCAGCACCCTGCTGCACCAGGCCGACCGCGAGATGCAGCTGCGCCGGGCCCTGCGCCGCGAGGCCGCGGCTCCGCCGTACCGGCCGGTGCGCCTCGACCCGAGCCCCTTCCCGCCCGACACCCGGCGTCCGGCCGGCTGGGGCGACTGACCGCGCTCGACGAGGCAGCTAGCGTTCGACCCGTGACCGGACGACTGCTCGTGATCGGTGACTCGCTGACCTACCACGGGCCGAGCGGTCCTGAGCTGGTCACCGACGCCCGGCTGTGGCCCCAGCGCGTCGCCGCCGCCACCGGACGACGGGTCGACCTGCTCGCCCGGCAGGGGTGGACCGCCCGCGACGCCTGGTGGGCGCTCACCAAGGACCCCGTGGCCTGGTCGGTGCTCCTGCCGCGCGCTGACGTGCTGGTGCTCGCGGTGGGCGGCATGGACTCCTTGCCGGCCAGCGTGCCGACGTACCTGCGCGAGGGCATCGCCTTCGTGCGCCCCGCACCGCTGCGGCGGGTCGTGCGGCGCACCTACCGGCGCTGGCACCCCAGCGTCGTGCGGCTGGGCCGGGGACGCCTGCGCGCGCTGCCGCAGCGGGCCACCGACCACTATCTGTCGCGCGTGGTGGCCGGCGCGCGGCACTACCGGCCCGGGCTGGCGGTGGTGGCCCTCACGCCGCCGCCGTGGCGGTCCGACCAGTACCCGGTGCGTGACGGGCACGCCGCGGCCGTGGTGGCCGCCCGGGAGTGGGCGGCCCGCGAGCAGGTGCGGCTGGTCGACGTCGAGCCGGTCGTCGAGCGGATGTGGCGCAGCGGCGGCGGCAACCCCGATGGCCTGCACTGGGACTGGCCGACCCACGCGGCGGTGGCCGAGGCCGTCACCGCCGCCGTCGAGGCGCCTGCGCTAACCTGAGCAGGTGCGAGCCGTGCTGCTTCTTAGCCGGCCGCGCTGACCTCGAGAACGGGTGCGTCCCCGCCGGGCCCCGCACGATCCGCGTCAGCGCGGCAGACCCCTCATGCGCCGGCAGCGGCGCCAGGGGTCTTCGTCTGTCCCCGCCGTGCGGGCACCGCGGCTCCGGCGACCAGCTGACGACGACAGGACCAACATGAGCGACACAACCGACCGCGAGGTCACCGACGTCCCGGCCCACCGGTACACCGCGGCGCTGGCGGGGCGCATCGAGCGCGACTGGCAGGACCTCTGGGAGAGCGAGGGCACGTTCGACGCGCCCAACCCGGCCGGCCCGTGGGCCGACCCGCAGCGCGTCGCCGGCCGCGAGAAGCTGTACGTGCTCGACATGTTCCCGTACCCCTCGGGTGCGGGTCTGCACGTCGGCCACCCGCTGGGCTACATCGCCACCGACGTCTACGGGCGCTACCAGCGCATGCGGGGCAAGAACGTCCTGCACGCGCTGGGGTACGACGCCTTCGGCCTGCCGGCCGAGCAGTACGCCGTGCAGACCGGCCAGCACCCGCGCAAGACCACCGAGGACAACATCGTCACCATGCGCCGCCAGCTGCGGCGCCTGGGTCTGGCCCACGACGCGCGCCGCTCGGTGGCCACCACCGACCCCGAGTTCGTGCGCTGGACGCAGTGGATGTTCCTGCGGATCTGGAACGCCTGGTACGACACCGAGGCGGACGGCGGCCGTGGGCGCGCGCGCCCGATCAGCGAGCTGGAGACGCAGTTCGCCGACGGCACGCGTGAGGTGCCGGGTGGCCGCGCCTGGGCGGACCTGACGGACGGCGAGCGCCGTGACGTGGTCGACGGCTACCGGTTGGCGTACGTGTCCGAGGCGCCGGTGAACTGGTGCCCGGGCCTGGGCACGGTGCTGTCGAACGAGGAGGTCACCAACGAGGGCCGCAGCGAGCGCGGCAACTTCCCGGTCTTCAAGCGCAACCTGCGCCAGTGGATGATGCGGATCAGCGCCTACTCCGACCGGCTGACCGACGACCTCGACCGGTTGGACTGGCCCGAGCCCGTCAAGCTGATGCAGCGCAACTGGATCGGCCGCAGCGAGGGCGCTCAGGTGCGGTTCGCCGTCGACGACGCGCAGGCGGTCGAGGTGTTCACGACGCGGCCCGACACGCTGTTCGGCGCCACGTTCATGGTGCTCGCCCCCGAGCACCCGCTGGTCGACGCGATCGTGCCCCCGGCGTGGCCCGAGGGCACCGCCCCGTCGTGGACCGGCGGCCACGCCGACCCGGCAGGCGCGATCGCGCAGTACCGGATCGAGGCGTCGACCAAGAGCGACCTGGAGCGGCAGACCGAGGGCCGGGAGAAGACCGGCGTCTTCACCGGCGCCTTCGCCACCAACCCCGTCGACGGCCGGCTGCTGCCGGTGTTCGTCGCCGACTACGTGCTGATGGGCTACGGCACGGGGGCGATCATGGCGGTGCCCGGCCAGGACGAGCGCGACTGGGAGTTCGCCGCGCGCTTCGACCTGCCGGTCATCCGCACGGTGCAGCCGCCCGAGGGCTGGGAGGGTGAGGCCTTCACCGGCGAGGGCCCGGCCATCAACTCGGCCAACGACGAGATCGACCTGAACGGCCTGGACGTCGCCGACGCCAAGCGCACCATCATCGACTGGTTGCAGCGCAACGGCTTCGGCCAGAGCACCATCACGTACAAGCTGCGCGACTGGCTGTTCAGCCGCCAGCGCTACTGGGGTGAGCCGTTCCCCGTCGTGTTCGACGACGAGGGGCGCGTGCACGCGATCCCCGACGACCTGCTGCCGGTCGAGCTGCCCGACGTGCCGGACTACGCGCCGCGCACGTTCGCTCCCGACGACGCGACGTCCGACCCCGAGCCGCCGCTGGGCCGCGTGCCCGAGTGGGTCGACGTCGAGCTCGACCTGGGCGATGGCCCGCGCCGCTACCGGCGCGAGACCAACACCATGCCCAACTGGGCCGGCTCGTGCTGGTACTTCCTGCGCTACCTCGACCCTGCCAACGTGGAGTCGTTCTGCGACAACGAGAACGAGGCCTACTGGATGGGTCCGCGTGGCACGCGCGACGACGGGCAGCCCGACACCGGAGGTGTCGACCTGTACGTCGGTGGCGTCGAGCACGCGGTGCTGCACCTGCTGTACGCGCGCTTCTGGCACAAGGTGCTGCACGACCTGGGCTACGTCACGAGCGAGGAGCCGTTCCGGCGGTACTTCGGCCAGGGCATGATCCAGGCCTACGCCTACCGCGACGCGCGCGGCCAGGTCGTGCCCGCCGACGAGGTCGTCGAGGTGTCGGACGGTGAGTACACCTGGCAGGGTGAGCCGGTCGCCCGCGAGCACGGCAAGATGGGCAAGTCGCTGAAGAACGTCGTGACCCCCGACGAGATGTACGAGGCGTACGGCGCCGACACCTTCCGCGTCTACGAGATGTCGATGGGGCCGCGCGACGTCTCGCGGCCCAGGGAGACGCGCGCCGTCGTCGGGTCGCTGCGCTTCCTGCAGCGCTTGTGGCGCAACGTGGTCGACGAGGAGACCGGCAAGGTCACGATCACCGAGGACGACGCCGACCCGGCGTCGCGCCGGGCGCTGCACCACGCGATCGACGCCGTGACGCGCGACTACGACGGCCTGCGCTTCAACACCGCCGTGGCCAAGCTGATCGAGCTCAACAACCACCTGACCCGGCTGCCCGCCGTCCCGCGTGAGCTGGCCGAGCCGATCGTGCTGATGGTGGCGCCGCTGGCGCCGCACCTGGCCGAGGAGCTGTGGCGGCGGCTGGGGCACACCGAGTCGCTGGCCTACGCGCCGTTCCCGCAGGCCGACCCGGCCCTGCTGGTCGACGAGACGGTGACGTGCGTCGTCCAGGTGCAGGGCAAGGTGCGCGACCGGCTCGAGGTGGCGCCCGGCATCTCGGACGACGACCTGCGCGCCCTCGCCCTGGCCAGCGCGAAGGTCGCTGCCGCGCTCGACGGCCGCGGCGTGCGCACGGTGATCGTGCGGGCACCCAAGCTCGTCAACATCGTGCCGGAGTAGGCGGTGGGCGTCGCCGTCGTCACCGACTCCACCGCGTACCTGACGGCCGAGCAGGCCGCCGAGCACGGCGTTCGCGTCGTGCCGTTGCAGGTGGTGGTCGGTGGCACGGCGTACGACGAGGGCGTCGAGATCGGGCCGGCCGAGGTGGCGACGGCGCTGCGGTCATGGACTCCCGTCTCGACGTCGCGGCCCAACCCGCAGGCGTTCCTCGACGCCTACACGGCCGCCGCGGACGCCGGGGCCGACGCCATCGTGTCGCTGCACATCTCGGCCGAGATGTCGGGCACGTACGAGTCGGCGGTGCTGGCGGCCCGCGAGTCGCCGGTGCCGACGCACGTGGTCGACTCGCGCTCGATGGGGATGGGCCTGGGGTTCCTGGTGCTCGAGGCGGCCCGCGCTGCCGAGGCCGGTGAGGCCGTCACGGCCATCGCCGCCCGCGCGAGCCGCCGAGCCGCCGGCTCGCAGGGCTTCTTCGTCGTCGCGACGCTGGAGCATCTGCGCCGCGGTGGCCGGATCGGCTCTGCCGCAGCGATTCTGGGGTCGGCGCTGGCCATCAAGCCGGTGCTGCTGCTCGACGACGGCGTGATCGCCCCGCTGGAGAAGGTGCGCACGACCTCACGCGCGATCGCCCGCCTCGAGGAGCTCGCGGTGACAGCGGCGGGGGAGCGGCGGGTGCAGGTGGCGGTGCAGCACCTCGACGCCGCCGACCGCGCCGCCAGCCTCGCCGAACGGCTCGAGACCCGGCTGGGTGATCGCCTCGCACCGCCCGGGCGGGTCGTGCTGGCCGAGGTGGGCGCCGTCGTCGGAGCCCACGTGGGCCCCGGCATGGTCGCCGTGGTCGTCGTGCCGGCGGACGAGGTCTGAGGTTCACGCGGTGGGGGCTTGGCGGTGAGCGACGTGCACTGGCCGACGCTGGTGGCCCTCGTGCTGGGTGCCTACCTGCTCGGGGCGGTGAGCCCCGCCGCGACGCTCGCGCGCTGGCGTGGCGTCGACCTGCGGGCGAGCGGGTCGGGCAACCCCGGCGCGACCAACGTCGGACGCGCGCTCGGGCCACGCTGGGGGGTGCTCGTCGGCGTCCTGGACGTCATCAAGGGCGCGCTGCCGGCGGCTGCCGCGCTGGCCCTGGTCGACCGGCCCGCCGCGTACGTCGTCGCCGCCGCGGCCGTGCTCGGCCACGTGACGTCACCGTTCCTGCGGGGGCGCGGCGGCAAGGGCGTGGCCACCTCGCTCGGCGTGCTGCTCGTGCTCGCCTGGCAGTGGGTCGGCGCCGTCGTCGTGGTGTTCGTCGTCGTGGTGGTGCTGACCCGGTGGGTGGCGGGTGCGTCGGTGGCGGCCGCGGGCGCGCTGCTGCCGGTGAGCCTGCTCCTCGGGCCGGTGTGGGACACGCCGGCCGACTGGTGGTCGCGCGGTTTCGGGCTCGTCCTGGTCATCGTGGTGCTCGGCCGCCACCGCACGAACCTGCTGCTGCGCTGGATGGCGCGCAAGGCCGGCGCGGCCTGAGCCAGGTCGTTCGTCGACGGGGTTGTTCGTCCACAGGCTCGCCCGATGGCGTCGTCGTCCACAGGCCGGCGGTCGGGGCGAGCGGGAACGCGCACGATCTCCCTACGGTCGCCGGATGGACCACCCCGAGCCGGACCTTCTGAGTCCTCCGCCGCCACCCCAGCCGCACTCGCGCCGCGCCGCGGCCCTGGCTCGCCTCGACGAGGCGGCGCTGACGGCGGCCGTGCGCACGGGCGTCAGCCCCCGCGCCGTGGCGGGGTTCGTGGCGGTGGCCCTGGTGGCGCTCGCGGTGCTGGGTGCGCGGGTGGTGCTGGCGCGCACGGCCGCCCGGCCGCAGCCGATCGCGCCCGCGGTGTCGACCGTGAAGCTGGCCGCCGGCAGCACGCCGATGGCCAGCGCGACTGCCTCGACGCCCGGCGCTACCGCGCCGTCCGTCGTGCTCGTGCACGTGGTGGGGCAGGTGCGCCGACCCGGCGTGGTGCGGCTGGCGGCCGGCGCGCGGGTGCAGGACGCCGTGCGGGCGGCCGGAGGCGCCACCGGCCGCGCCGACCTCGCGGCGGTGAACCTCCCGCGTCCCGTGGTCGATGGTGAGCAGGTCGTCGTGCCCCGGCCGGGTGAGGCGACGCTGCCGGCAGGCTCAACAGGCGGCCTCGCACCGGGCTCGTCCGCAGGTTCGCCGTCCGCGAGCGCAGTGAGCGGGCCGGTCGACCTCAACGCCGCCACCCCCGAGCAGCTCGACGCCTTGCCGGGCATCGGCCCGGTGCTGGCGGGACGGATCGTCGACTTCCGCGCACAGCACGGCCGCTTCACGAGCGTCGACGAGCTCGGCGACGTGAGCGGGATCGGTGACGCGGTGCTCGAGCGACTGCGGCCGCTGGTGCGCGTGTGAGCGAGGGGCCGGACGTCCGGCTGCTGGTGCCTGGCCTGGTCGCGTGGGGGCTGGTCGCGGTAAGCCTGGGGTGGCCGGCGACCGCCCGGACGGCGGGTGGTCTCGCGCTGCTGGTCGTCGCGGTGGTGGTGCTGGCCGGGCTGCGACGCGCTCGGGGCACCCACCGGGGGCGGCACGCCGTGCTCACGCGGGGCGCCGCCGCGGCGGCCCTGGCGCTCGCGGCAGCGGCCGGTGGGGTGACCCTCGCGGCATCCGGCGCGCACGGCCTCGAGCGCTCGGCCGGCACCGTGCAGGCGCTGAGCGACCAGGGCGCGTCCGTGGTGCTGACCGGTCGGGTGGGCTCCGACCCCCGCTTGCTGCCTGGCCGGTCGGGCACGGTGCTGCTGCGCCTCGACGTGCGCGCGGTCGACGCGCGCGGCCAGCGCTCACGCGCGCGCACGAGCGTGCTGGTGTTCGGCCGCGGCGCGTGGACGTCGGTGCGCTGGGGTGAGCGGATCACCGCCCGGGGCCGACTGGCCCCAGCGGCCGCCGCCGACGACGTCGTCGCGACGTTCACTGCCCGCGGCCCACCCACCGTGGTGGCTCGCGCGTCGTGGACCGAACGCGGCGCCGAGCGGGTCCGGGCGGGGCTGCGTCGTGCGGTGCGGTCACTGCCCGCGGACGCGCGCGGGCTGCTCCCCGGCCTCGTCGTGGGCGACACCTCGCTGCAGCCGGCCGAGCTCACCGACGCCATGCGCGTCACCGGGCTGACCCACCTCGCGGCGGTCAGCGGCACCAACACGACCTTGGTTTGCGGGCTGGCGCTCGGTCTGTGCCAGGGCGTGGGTCTGGGCCGGCGGGTACGGCTCGTCGTCGCTGCGGCTCTGCTCGCCGGCTTCGTGGTGCTGGCCCGACCCGAGCCGTCGGTGCTGCGGGCCGCCGTGATGGGTGCGATCGGCCTCCTGGCGCTCGGCACGTCGCGCCACCGGCTCG
>JBQCES010000141.1:0-13753 GCA_051960055.1 Angustibacter sp.
CGCAAACAACTGGGGCCCCCCCACCCGGTCCCGCCCTGGGTTTCCCGGGGGGCGGGGGGGGCGGGTTGGGGCCCCCCCGGACCTGTGTTCGCAGCATGCTTCGCCACAGCCGCCGTCGTCCGGACACCGTCGTCCGGCCCGCGTGAGGAGGATCCCCTGTCCACTGCAGCCGCCCCCGCGGCGGGCGCAGCCACCGGTGAGGTGGCCGTCCGGCTGAGCGGGATCACCAAGCGCTTCCCGGGCGTCGTGGCCAACCGCGACGTGACGTTCGAGGTCCGAAAGGGCACCGTGCACGCGGTGGTCGGCGAGAACGGCGCCGGCAAGTCGACGCTGATGAAGATCCTCTACGGCGTCCAGCGGCCCGACGAGGGCACGATCGAGGTCGCCGGCCGCACCCGCAGCTTCAGCTCGCCGAGCGACGCCATCGAGGCCGGGATCGGCATGGTCTACCAGCACTTCATGTTGGCCGACAACCTCACGGTGCTCGAGAACGTCGTGCTCGGCGCCGAGAAGCTGCACGGCATCGGCGACAAGGCCCGGGCCCGGATCCGCGAGCTGAGCGACGCCTACGGCCTCGAGGTCGAGCCGGACGCCCTGGTCGAGGATCTCGGTGTCGGCGACCGCCAGCGCGTCGAGATCCTCAAGGTGCTCTACCGCGGCGCGACGACCCTGATCCTCGACGAACCGACGGCCGTGCTGGTGCCGCAGGAGGTCGACGAGCTGTTCGCCAACCTGCGCGAGCTCAAGGCCGAGGGCCTCACCGTCATCTTCATCTCGCACAAGCTCGACGAGGTGCTGTCGGTGGCCGACTCGATCACCGTGATCCGCCGCGGCGAGACCGTGGCGACCGTCGACCCCCAGGGGACGACGTCGCGCCAGCTCGCCGAGCTCATGGTGGGCAGCGAGTTGCCGAGCCCGCAGACCACCGAGTCGACCGTCACCGACGTCGCCGAGCTGACGGTGCGCGACCTCACGCTGCGGGCGGGGGCAGGGGCAGGCGCGCGGGCGCTGCTCGAGGACATCAGCTTCACGATCCACCAGGGCGAGATCCTCGGCATCGCGGGCGTCGAGGGCAACGGCCAGGGCGAGCTCGTCGACACCATCATGGGTCTGCGCGAGCCGGAGACCGGCCAGGTGCTGCTCGGCGACCAGGACATCAGCGAGTGGACGACGCGCCGCCGCCGTGAGGCGGGGATCGGCTTCATCCCCGAGGACCGCCACCGCCAGGGCCTGCTGCTCGAGGCTCCGTTGTGGGAGAACCGCATCCTCGGGCACCAGACCCAGGAGCCGTCGTCGCGCGGCCCGCTGATCGACCGCGGCGGCGCACGCAAGGACACCGAGCGCATCCTGAGCGAGTACGACGTCCGCTCGCCGGGCATCGACGTCACGGCCGGCTCCCTGTCGGGCGGTAACCAGCAGAAGCTGCTGGTGGGCCGCGAGCTGTCCGGCGACCCCGTCGTCCTGCTCGCCGCTCACCCCACGCGCGGCGTGGACGTCGGCGCGCAGGCCGCCATCTGGGACCACATCCGCCGCGCGCGGGCCGCGGGCCTCGCGGTGCTGCTCATCTCGGCCGACCTCGACGAGCTGATCGGCCTCAGCGACACCATCCACGTCATCCTGCGCGGCCGCTTCGTCGGCCAGTTCGACCCGGCGCAGGTCACCCCCGAGCAGCTCGGCTCCGCCATGACCGGCGCGTCGACGGAGGGCGAGTCATGAAGAACCGCGACCTGAGCCGCATCGGCCTGGCGCTGGCGGCACCGCTGCTGGCCGTGGCCTTCTCGGTGGTCGTCACCAGCGTGATCCTGCTCGCCGCGGGCGACCCCGTGTGGATCACCTGGAAGACCCTGATGACCGGTGGTCTGCCCGGCGTCATGCCGCGCAACCTGATGACCACGATCAACCTCGGCACGACGTACTACCTGTCGGCCATCGCCGTGGCGATCGGGTTCCGCATGAACCTGTTCAACATCGGCGTCGACGGCCAGTACCGGCTCGCGGTGTTCGCCGCCGCCGTCGTCGGTGGCGCGATCAACCTGCCCAAGCCGCTGCACATCCTCGTGGTGATCGTGGTCGCGATGGCGGTCGGCGCCGCCTGGGCCGCGATCGCCGGTCTGCTGAAGGTCGGGCGCGGCGTCAGCGAGGTCATCTCGACGATCATGCTCAACGCGATCGCCGGCGCCCTGGTGGCCTACCTGCTGCGCCGGGTGGCGTCCGGTGAGGCGGCGAGCAACAACATCTCGACGCCGGCCATCCCCGAGTCGGGCCGCATGCCCGGCTTCACGCTGCTGCCGAACGCGCCGGTGAAGGCCTACGGCTTCGTCATCATCGCGGCCCTCGTGGGCGTCGGGTACTGGTACCTGCTCGGCCGCACCCGCTTCGGCTTCGACCTGCGGGCCACGGGCCGCTCGGCAACCGCCGCGGTGGCGAGCGGCGTCAACGTCAAGCGCATGGTCGTGGCATCGATGGTGCTGAGCGGCGCGGTCGCCGGGCTCGTGGGCCTGCCCGAGCTGCTGGGCAAGACCTACGCCTACGACCTGTCGTTCCCTGCGGGTCTGGGCTTCACCGGCATCGCCATCGCGCTGGTGGGGCGCAACTCGCCGGTGGGGGTCGCCGTCGCGGCCCTGCTCTTCGCCTACCTCGACGTCGCGAGCAACCCACTGCAGATCCTGGCGAACGTCGCACCCGAGGTCGTCAAGATCATGCAGGGCATCATCGTGCTCTCGGTCGTCATCGCCTACGAGATGGTGCGCCGGTACGGCGTCGTGGCCGAGCAGCGCAAGGTGGCCCGCCAGCTGGCTGACCACGACGACAGCACGCCGCGAACCGGCGGCACGGCTCAGGAGGTGACGGCATGAGCGTCGACGTCGCAGCCGCCGCAGGAGCGCCCGTCCCCGTCGAGGAGGCCACCAAGCGCCGTCGGATCGGGCCCGGTGCCTGGGCGCTGATGGGCGTGGGCGCCGTCGTGGCCCTCGCTGCCGTGCGCGCCGTCACCGGTGCCGACGACATCGCCTCCAGCGGCACGATCGCGGCGGCGATCGGCCTCGCGGTGCCGATCGCCATGGCGGCGCTGGGTGGCTTGTGGGCCGAGCGTTCGGGCGTGGTCAACATCGGCCTCGAGGGCATGATGATCTTCGGCACCTGGGGTGCGGGCTTCGCCGGCTACCAGTGGGGCCCCTGGGCCGGTCTGGCCGCCGGCATCGTGTTCGGCGCGCTGGGTGGCCTGCTGCACGCCGTCGCGACGGTCACCTTCAACGTCGACCACATCGTGTCCGGTGTCGCGATCAACCTGCTCGCCGCCGGCGCGGTGAAGTACCTGTCCGGACTCGCGTTCGTCGGTCACCCGGGCGGTGGCAAGACGCAGTCCCCTCCGGTCGGCGACCTGCCCACGCTCACCATCCCGGGCGTGTCCGACGGGCTCGGCACGATCGAGAACAAGCACTGGTTCTTCGTGTCCGACCTCGCGGCGATCGTGCGCGGCCTCACCACCGGCATGTCGATCCTCACGCTCATCGCGATCCTGCTGGTGATCGGGTCGTTCTTCGTGCTGTGGCGCACGGCGTTCGGTCTGCGGCTGCGCAGCTGCGGCGAGAACCCGGTGGCGGCCGAGTCGCTCGGCGTCAACGTCTACCTCTACAAGTACGCGGCGGTCGTGGCGTCGGGGGCCTTCGCCGGTATCGGCGGCGTCTTCCTCGCCGAGGTGGCCTCCAGCGCCTACCGCGACGGGCAGACCGGTGGCCGAGGCTTCATCGGCCTGGCCGCCATGATCTTCGGCAACTGGCGGCCGGGCGGCCTGCTGGCGGGCTCGGCGCTGTTCGGCTACACCGACGCGCTGCAGCTGCGGCGCGGTGGTGAGAGCGTGCACGCGCTGCTGCTCGTGCTGTTCCTCATCCTGCTGGGACTGGTCACGGTGCGGGTGCTGCGCCGTTCCAACATCGCGACGACGATCGTGGCCGCGGCGTGCGCCGTCGCGCTGCTGGTCTGGTACCTGCTCACCGACGAGGTGCCGTCCGACTTCACGGGCATGACGCCGTACATCACGACGCTGCTCGTGCTGAGCCTGGCCGCGCAACGGTTGCGGATGCCCGCGGCCGACGGCCTGCGTTACCGGCGAGGCGAAGGTGGCTGACGTCGACTGGGAGGCCCTGCGCGCCGCGGCCGTCGAGGCGATGCACCGCGCCTACGCGCCGTACTCAGGCTTCCCGGTGGGCGTGGCCGGACTCGTCGACGACGGGCGCGTCGTCAGCGGCTGCAACGTCGAGAACGCGGCGTACGGCGTCGCGCTGTGCGCCGAGTGCGGCATGGTCAGCCAGCTGCACCTCACCGGCGGCGGCCGGCTGGTCGCCGTGGCGTGCGTCGACCGTGCCGGCAATCCGCTCATGGCCTGCGGCCGGTGCCGGCAGCTGCTGTGGGAGAACGGGGGTCCGACCTGCCTGGTCGACACGCCGTCGGGCATCAAGCCGATGACCGAGGTGCTGCCCGACGCCTTCGGCGCCACCGACCTCGAGACCCGCTGACCCGCGGGCGGTTCCGCCGGGCGCGAACTGCCGTGACCACAGCCGTCCCGACCACGAGGATCAGATCATGAGCGAAGCCTTCGACGCCGTCGACGTCATCCGCGCCAAGCGGGACGGTCAGCGGCTGAGCGACGAGCAGGTCGACTGGGTGGTCGACGCCTACACCCGCGGGGTGGTCGCCGACGAGCAGATGTCGGCCCTGGCCATGGCGATCCTGCTGCGCGGCATGGACCGCAGCGAGATCAGCCGCTGGACCGCCGCGATGATCGCGAGTGGCGAGCGGATGGACTTCTCGTCGCTGTCGCGCCCCACCGCCGACAAGCACTCCACCGGTGGCGTGGGCGACAAGATCACCCTGCCGCTGGCACCGCTCGTGGCTGCGTGCGGCGTCGCCGTCCCGCAGCTGTCGGGCCGCGGGCTCGGCCACACCGGCGGCACGCTCGACAAGCTCGAGTCGATCCCGGGCTGGCGCGCGAACCTGACGAACGCCGAGATGCTCGCCCAGCTCGACGACGTCGGCGCCGTCATCTGCGCCGCCGGCGACGGCCTCGCACCGGCTGACAAGAAGCTCTACGCGCTGCGCGACGTCACCGGCACCGTCGAGGCGATCCCGCTCATCGCCAGCTCGATCATGAGCAAGAAGATCGCCGAGGGCACCGGCGCGCTCGTGCTCGACGTCAAGGTGGGCTCCGGGGCCTTCATGAAGTCGGTGGACGACGCCCGCGAGCTCGCCCGCACCATGGTCGACCTGGGCACCGACGCCGGCGTCACCACCGTCGCGCTGCTCACCAACATGCAGACCCCGCTCGGTCTCACCGCCGGCAACGCCCTGGAGGTGCGCGAGTCGCTCGAGGTGCTCTCAGGCGGCGGCCCGGACGACGTCGTCGAGCTCACCCTGGCCCTCGCTCGCGAGATGCTCGCCGCCGCCGGCCGCGACGACGTCGACCCTGCCGACAAGCTGCGGGACGGCAGCGCGATGGACGTGTGGCGCCGCATGATCGCCGCGCCGGGCGGCGACCCGGACGCCGAGCTGCCCACGGCGAAGGAGACCCACGTCGTCGTGGCACCCGCCGACGGCGTGCTGACCCAGCTCGACGCGCTGGCCGTCGGTGTGGCGGCCTGGCGGCTCGGGGCCGGACGCGCGCGCAAGGAGGACGTCGTGCAGGCCGGCGCGGGCGTCGAGCTGCACGCCAAGCCCGGCGCGACGGTGCGCGGTGGCGAGCCGCTCATGACGCTGCACACCGACACGCCCGAGCGCTTCGAGCGGGCGCTGCAGGCGCTGGAGGGCGGCTACTTCATCGCGCCTGAGGGCGACCGTCCCGACCTGCTGCCGCTCGTCGTCGACCGCATCGCCGCCTCCTGAGTCGCCCAGCGCACCGCGTAGGCTCGGCGCCATGCCTGAGCTCATCAACGCCCCCACCCGCATCCCCGTGCCCGGCGGCAAGGTCATCGACGAGTACGTCGGTCGCGCGACCACCGGCGAGGCCGCGGTGTCGGTGGCCCACATGAAGGCGCCGGCAGGCTGGGACGAGCCCGCGCAGACGCCGGAGTTCGACGAGGTCACGCTGGTGCTGGCCGGCACGGTGCGCGTCGAGCACGACGGCGGGGTGCTGGAGGTTCCGGCCGGGCAGGCGGTGGTGACCCGCAAGGGCGAGACCGTGCGGTACTCCGTCGGCGACGAGGGTGCCGAGTACGTCGCCGTGTGCCTGCCGGCGTTCAGCCCCGACCTCGCGCACCGCCAGGACTGAGGAGTCCGGCTGGCGCTCAGGCGCCGGCCGCGAGCACCAGGGCGAGGGCCGCGAGCACCAGCGCGGCCACCTGGGCGCCGGTGGCTCCGGCCACCGTCGTCACGGCGAGCGACACGACGGCGACGCCCAGAGCCGTGCCGAACGCGCGGGCGAGGTTGATCAGCCCCCCGGCGGTACCGGCGGCGTGGGCGGGTGTGGCGGCCATGATCGAGGCGTTGTTGGCCGGCGTCACCAGTCCCACCCCGAGGCCCGTGACGAGCAGCCCCAGGGGCAGCCACCCGGTGCTCAGCGGCAGCAGCGCGACCCCCACCAGCCCGAGGGTCGCCACGGCGCCGCCGAGCCGCACGCGCAGCCGGCTCGACCAGCTGCGCGGCAGGGCGCCGGCGCTGAGGGCCGTGACGGCGAAACCGGCCGGGAGCGCGCTGAGAAGCAGCCCCGTCACGAGACTGCTGGTGCCCAGCCGGTCGAGCTCGACCGGCACGAGCACGAGCGGGCCGAACAGCACGAGGTAGGCGAGCAGGGCTCCGACGAGCCCTCGGCGCACCCCGGGGGCGTGCAGGACGACGCGGTCGAGCAGCGGCTCGGCCACCCGCCGTTCGACCAGAGCGAGCAGCCCCGCGGCGACGGCTGCGGTGACCGCCAGCAGCCCCACCACCGGCAGTGACCAGCCGGCGCCGGAGACCCCCGAGGCGGCAGCGAGCAGCGCTCCCGCGGCCACCGTGAGCAGCACTGTGCCCGGGACGTCGAAACGCCCCGTCGACCGCAGGTGACGGCTGCGGGGGATGAAGACCGTGCCGACGACGTAGGCCACCACGCCGACGGGCACGTTGACCCAGAACACCGTCCGCCAGCCACCGGCGGCGATGAGCGCTCCGCCGAGCGTGGGCCCCAGCGCGAGCCCCAGGGCCTGCGCGCCGGCCTGGATGCCGAGGGCGGCGTGCGTGCGGGCTGGTGGCACGCTCGTCGTCACGATCGCGACGCTGTTGGCCTGCAGCAGCGCAGCCCCCACGGCCTGCACCACGCGCGCTGCAACGAGCCAGCCGAGGGTGGGCGCCAGCGCGCAGGCCAGTGAGCCGACCGTGAAGACCACGAAACCCCAGAGGTACAACCGCTTGCGGCCGAGAGCGTCCGACCAGCGGCCGGCCGGCAGCAGCAGCAGCGCCAGGGTGAGCAGGTACGACAGCGACACCCACTCGACCGCGCCCAGTGCGGCACCGAGGTCGCGCGAGAGGTCGGGGTAGGCGATGGTGACGATGCTCGCGTCGAGCTGACCCATGAAGGCGCCGAAGCAGACCGCCGCCACCGCGAGCCACCCGCCGCGCCGGTGCTGGCGCACCCACTGTGGACGGGGTCGTTCGCGGACGCCTGGGGGAACCGGTGGCATCGACACGACTCCAGTGTCCCAACTGCCCCAGCGCCCGCCTCCCGTGCCTGCGCCGCCCGGCGACCACTAGATTGCGGTGCGTGGAAGACGTCACCATCTCCGAGGCCGTGGCCCGCGCACCCAAGGTGCTGCTGCACGACCACCTCGACGGCGGGCTGCGCCCGCAGACCATCATCGACATCGCCCGCGAGACCGGCTACGAGGCGCTGCCGGAGACCGACGCCGCGGCGCTCGGCGCGTGGTTCCGCGAGTCGGCCGACTCGGGCTCGCTCGAGCGCTACCTCGAGACGTTCGCGCACACGGTCGGGGTGATGCAGACCCCCGAGTCGCTGGTGCGCGTGGCGAGCGAGTGCGCGCAGGACCTCGCGGCCGACGGTGTCGTGTACGCCGAGGTGCGCTTCGCTCCCGAGCAGCACCTGCAGGCCGGGCTGTCGCTGGCCGAGGTGGTCGAGGCGGTGCTGGAGGGCTTCCGTCAGGGTGAGGCGACGGCGGCCGCCGCCGGTCACCCGATCCGCGTCGGCACGCTCGTGACGGCCATGCGCCAGGCGGCCAACCACATGGAGATCGCCCGGCTCGCCGTCCGCTACCGCGACCTCGGCGTCGTCGGCTTCGACATCGCCGGACCCGAGGCGGGTTTCCCGCCCACCCGCTCGCTCGACGCGTTCGAGTACCTGCGCCGCGAGAACGCGCACTTCACCATCCACGCCGGTGAGGCGTTCGGCCTACCGAGCATCTGGGAGGCGATCCAGTGGTGCGGCGCCGACCGCCTGGGGCACGGTGTGCGCATCGTCGACGACCTGCGGATCGGCTCGCGCCCCTACGGCTCCGACCCCGAGGCGGACGCCGCCGCGCGCGCCGAGGACGTCAGCCTGGGCCGGCTCGCGGCCTACGTGCGCGACATGCGCATCCCGCTGGAGATGTGCCCGTCGTCGAACGTGCAGACGGGCGCGGCGCCGTCCATCGCCGCCCACCCGATCGGGCTGCTGGCTCGGCTGCGGTTCCGGGTGACCGTCAACACCGACAACCGGCTGATGAGCGGCACGTCGATGTCGCGCGAGATGCAGCTGCTCGTCGACGACCTCGGCTGGGACCTCGCCGACCTGCGGTGGGTCACGGTGAACGCGATGAAGAGCGCGTTCATCCCGTTCGACGAGCGGCTCGCGCTCATCGACGACGTCATCAAGCCCGGGTACGCCGCGCTGCTCGGAACCTGATCGGGTCTCTGCTGGGGTTGGATGTCGAGAACGGCGTCCTGGCTCCGCTCCTCAGGTGACGGGACGCGGAAGGCGCGGCCCACGACACCAGGAGAACCCCATGCCGAAGTACCTGCTCCTCAAGCACTACCGCGGCGGCCCCGAGCAGCACCACCCCTGCCCGCCGATGGACCAGTGGGCGCCCGAGGACGTCGAGGCGCACATGGCCTTCCTGCACCACGTGAGCGAGCTGCTGGAGAAGAACGGCGAGTTCGTCGACGCTCAGGCGTTGACCCCGACCCGCACCTGGGTGCGGTACGGCGGCCCGGATGCCGCGCCGGTCACCACCGAGGGCCCGCACCCGGAGACCAGCGACCTCGTCGCCGGTTGGTACATGGTCGACGTCGAGTCCTACGAGCGGGCGGTGGAGATCGCGGCGTACGTGTCGTCCGAGCCCGGGCCGGGCGGTGAGCCGCTGTACGAGTGGATCGACGTCCGCGAGGTCATGTCGGACGGCTCGTCGCCGGACTGACCGTGCCCGACGTCGGCATCGAGCTCCACGAGGACCCGCTGGCCGACGGTGCGGTGCGTGCCGTCGTCCCGCGGGTGCTCGCGGCCCTGCTCCGGCGCGGTGAGGACTTCGACGCCGCCGAGGACGCGCTGCAGGACGCGCTGCTGGAGGCCCTGCGGGTCTGGCCCGAGCACCCTCCTCGAGACCCTCGGGCCTGGCTGACCACGGTGGCGACCCGGCGGCTCGTGGACGCCCGGCGCAATGCGGCCGCTCGGCGTCGCCGCGAGGACGTCATGGGCGACGAGCCGCGCCCCGGCGAGGCGGAGTCCGGGGACGACACGCTGTTCCTGCTCTTCTGCTGCTGTCACCCGGACCTCACGCCGGCGTCGCAGGTGGCGCTGACCCTGCGCGCGGTGGGCGGCCTGACCACGCGCCAGATCGCCGACGCCTACTACGTGCCGGAGGCGACGATGGCTCAGCGCATCAGCCGGGCCAAGCGCACGCTGCGCGGACGTCGCCTCGACCAGCCGGGCGACCTGGCGGTGGTGCTGCGGGTGCTCTACCTCATCTACACGACGGGGCACGCGGGCCGCGTCGACCTGGCCGGCGAGGCGATCCGGCTCGCCCGCCAGCTCACCCTGGCCACGCCTGAGCCGGAGGCGCGCGGGCTGCTCGCGCTCATGCTGCTGAACCACGCGCGGCTGCCCGCCCGGTACGACGACCAGGGGCGGCTCGTGCCGCTCGACCGACAGGACCGCTCGCGGTGGGACGTCCGAGAGGTCGCCGAGGGCGTGCGGGTGCTGCAGTCGGCGCTGGCCCTGCAACGCCCGGGGCGCTATCAGATCGAGGCGGCGATCGCAGCGCTGCACGACGACGCGACCACGGCCGAGGAGACCGACTGGCCCCAGATCGTGGCCTGGTACGACGACCTGCTGGCCCTCAGCGACGACCCGTTGCGCGACGACCCGGCGGCTGTGCTGGGCCGGGCCGTGGCGGTCGGGCACGCCGTCGGTGCGGCCGCCGGTCTGCAGGAGACGGACGAGCTGCGCGACGTGCTCGGCGACCGGCACCGCTGGCACGCCGTCCGCGCCTACCTGCACGAGCTGGCGGGTGATCTGGCGGCGGCAGCCGCCGCGTACGCCGAGGCGGCGCAGCGGGCGACCGACGTCGCCGAGCGCGACCACGTCGTGCGCCAGGCGGCCCGGCTGCGGGCCGCCGCGGCTGCCGTTGACGCCGATTCTTCACGATCGCGCCATTTCCAGTAAATGCATCCGCAAACAGTTGTCGAGTGCCATTCTCGGACCGGGAGAAAGGGCACTGCATGGCAGAAGAGCCGGGGGACGCGCGGTCGACGTACCGCGGCCACGACCGTCGAGCCGTCGCGCGCTCCGTGGAGGTGCCCCTCCGGTTGCTCACTGGCAGCGCCGCGGCCTTCGCCCTGGCCTTCGTGCTCGCAGCCGTCCTGCAGCACTCCGCTCCGCTCTACGGCGAGCAGCTGTGGACGCTGGCGCTCGCACTGTGGTCGACCGTGTCGTTCGGGTCCGGCGTCGCTCTGCTCGTCAGCTGGCGCGTCGGAGGCTGGGCAGCGCCCGGCCGAGTGGGCACGGGCCTGCTCGCGGCTGCGGTGCTGGTGTCGGTGGTGCCCCGCCTCAGCAGCGCCGTGGGCGAGCCGGTGTCGACCGTGCGCCCGCTCGTGCTCGCGGCCATCCTGCTCGCCGGAGGCGTGGTGTCGGCGCGAGCCCTCGACGGGTCGGTGGTCGACACGACCCTGCAGCCGCTGCACGAGCTCATGCGGCTCATCGTCGTGGCCGTGGTCGGCGTGCTCGCCGGGCAGCTGGCGGTGCAGGCCGGCCTGGTGGGTCACCTCACCGTGGCGCGCCTGGTGCCGGCGGCCGTCGCGGCCGGGATCGCCGTCTGGCTGCTCGTGCTGTCGCGGCGCGCGACGAGCGGGCTGGTGCGCCCGCTCGTGTGGTTCTGGCTGCTGCTCAGCGTGGCCTTCACGCTGCACGCCGTGCCGGGGGCGCTCGCCGCTGCTGCGGCCGTGGCCTGCGCCGCCGCTGCGGCGGCCCTGGTGGCCCAGCTCGCGGCCGGCTTCCTGAAGGCCGCGCTCACCGCGCACACGATGCGCTCCCTGCGCACCCTCGCGGCCCTGGCCGAGCGCAGCGACGCCGTCCAGCGAGAGCGCGAGCGTCGGCACGACGCCCTGAACGCGCTCGCGGCGATCCGGTCGGCCAGCGACGTCCTCGCGGCGAGTGCCGACGGGCTGGACGCCGCGACCCGCACCGAGCTCGTGGCCGCGACCCGCGCCGAGCTCGACCGGGTGGCGCGCATGCTGGCGGCGGGCCGTCACGACGGGACGCAGGAGACGAGCCTGGACGACGCGCTGCGGCCGGTGCTGCTCACCTGGCGCCAGCGCGGCCTGGCGGTCGACGCGCGGCTCGCGGGCGCCGTCGTGCGCGCCGACCGCGACGCCGTGTGCCGGGTGGTCGACAACCTGCTGCAGAACGTCTTCCGCCACGCGCCGGGCTCGCGCGTGCGGATGCACGTGGTGCCGGCTCCCGGCACGGTGCACCTCGAGGTGTCGAACGACGGCGCACCGCTGCCGACCCAGCGGGGGTCGACGACGGGCCAGGGCGTCGGGCTGGCGTCGTCGCGCCGGATCGCGCGCGAGGCCGGTGGTGAGCTGACGGTGCTGGCGACGTCCGGCCGGAGCTTCACGGTGCGGCTCAGCCTGCCCGCGCCTGCGCGGTCGAGCGCGGTCGACCGGCAGGCGGGCTGACCGGGTGGTCGCCGCTCGGGTGGCGGTGGTCGACGACCACCGGTTCCTTGCTCAGTCGCTGGCCATGGCGTTGCAGGACGCCGGCTACGACGCGGTGCTCATCGACCCGCATGACGACGTCGTGCTCCGCGTCCGACAGTGGGCGCCGCGTGTGGTGCTGCTCGACCTCAGCCTCGAGGGTGCCCGCGACGGCGACGACCTGCTACCCGAGCTCGTGGCGGCTGGGCACGCCGTCGTGGTGCTCACTGCTGAGGCCGACCGCGCGCGGTGGGGGAGGTGCCTGCTCGCCGGGGCGAAGGGGGTGCTGGCGAAGAGCTCGCCGCTCGAGGACGTCGTGGCCGGCGTCCGCGCGGCTGCGGAGGGTCGACCAGTGGTGAGCGAGGCCGACCGCACCGAGTGGCTGCGGGCGGCCGACCACGACCGGCATGAGTCGGAGACGGTGCTGGCGCCCTTCCGGCGTCTGACGCCGCGCGAGGAGGAGGTGCTCGCTGCGCTGGTCGAGGGTGAACCGGCCGGCGCCATCGCCGAGCGCACGACGGTGTCGGAGGCCACGGTGCGCTCGCACATCAAGTCGGTGCTGAGCAAGCTCGGTGTGGGCTCGCAGCTGCAGGCCGTGGCCCACGCGCGACGCGCGGGGTGGCGGCGCCGAGACCGCTGAAGTTCCCCAATTCTGGTGATGTCCGGTCGCCCCCGCTGCGACAGCGTTGAGGCAGGTGGCCGGGTCGTCCGGGCGCCGAGCGAGGCACTGAGCCACCCGGCCAACTGGTCGCCGCGACGTCGGGTGGGGAGCCAGGGCGAAACCGGCGCTCGAGCTACTGCTTCAAGGGGAAACGCGTGAGCAAGAAGAACGTCTTCAAGGTCGCCGGCTTCATCGGCACCCTCGGTGCCGGTGCGGCGCTCGTCGCCACCGCGGCCACCGGCACCGGTGCGTGGTTCACCGACAGCGCGGACGGCGGCTTCACCGCGACCGCCGGGCACCTGAGGCTCAGCACGGGTGAGACCACGCTGCACTACAGCGACCTGTGGCCGGGCACCAACCAGACCAAGGACATCAGCTACAGCGTCGACGCGTCCGGGCCCACCGACGTCTGGTTCGTCCTGGACGACAGCACGGCGCAGAACGCCGCGAAGGTGGGGGCGTTCACCGGTGCTAGCGGGGACAGCGCGTACCCCAATGGCGGCCTGGGCGCCTACGGGCACTTCGAGATCTGGAACAACAGCAGCCGCAAGTTCGTCAGCAGCAACCTGGCTCGCGGTCCGCAGAGCCAGTCCTGCGTGACGGACGCCAACGGCAACGGTGGCTCGACGGCGGCGCCGCACAACGCCAGCGAGCGGGTGGCCTACTGCGGCGTTCCCACGGCGGTGAAGGTCGCCGACAACCTCACCAGCGGCCAGGGCGGCACGCTGAAGCTGGTCTTCGGGCTCACGGGCAAGGCCAGCGGCCAGAACATCCAGTGGGCCGACGTCCCGTTCAAGGTTGTCGCCACCCAGCATGGGGTCCGACCGGGCCAGGCGAGCTTCTGATCCGCACCTGATCGGACGGAATGACCCGGCATGATGGGGCGGGGGGCCCCCCCCCCGCGCCCCCCCCCCCCCCCCCCCCCCCGGCGGGGCGGGGGGTGGG
>JBQCES010000142.1:0-7716 GCA_051960055.1 Angustibacter sp.
CCGGCCAGCCCCCGCAGGACGCCAGCGCCGAGCCCGAGGCGCTGGACGACGTCCCGGGCCTGCTGCTCGTCGGCCACGAGCTCGCCGCGGTACGCGAGCACCGCCGGCGTCGCACCGGTGGCCGCGAGCTCCACGAGGGCCCGCAGGTCGTCGGCGCCGCCAATGTGCGGTGCGGACATCTCGTGCACCGCCCCGATGCCCGCAGCGGCGGCAGCCGACAGCGCCGCCTGCTGGAGGTCATGGCGCGCGCCCGGCGTGAGTGCGGCCCGGGTGGCGTCCCGCGCGGCGTGGTGGGCGTCGCGCTCCACGCGCCCGTCGTCGTTCCAGCCGTCGAGGTCGGCGAGGCCGGCCGCCGACGCCAGGTTGCTCGACACCACGGCGGAGTGCACGTCGACCCGCGCGAGGTACACCGAGCCGCCGTACGACGCACGGTCGAGCTCGGCTCGCGTGGGCGCGCGGCCCTCGGGCCAGCTGCGTTCGTCCCAGCCCGTGCCGAGGATCGGGCGACCGCCGCCTCGCCGACCGGCGTCCTCCACCCGGCGCAGCACGTCGTCGAGCGAGGTCGCGTCGTGCAGGTCGAGACCGGTGAGCGCCAGACCGGTCTCCGTGACGTGCGCGTGGGCGTCCACGAAGGCGGGCGCGACGAGGGATCCGTCGAGCTCGACCACCTCGTCGGCGCCGGCTGCGTGCGCCGCTGCCGCGTCGTCGGAGCCGACCCAGGCCACGGTGTCACCCACCACGAGGAGGGCGGTGGCGAAGGGGTCGGCCGGCGAGTAGACGTCGCCGCCGCGGTACAGGACGCTGCGCGTCGCGGGAGTGCTCACCCGGGTCAGTCTGCCCTGCCGTGCTCGGCGGCCAGACGGGCCTCGAACAACGAGCGGACGGCGCCCTCACGGCGCAGCAGGTCGAGCGCGTACTCGGCGTGCCCGGGCACGTAGCCGTTGCCCACGAGCATCGTCACGTCCGCGGCCAGACCCTCAGCGCCCAGGGCGGCTGCGCTGAACGACGTCGCCATCGAGAAGAAGATCACCGTGCCGCCGTCGCGTGTCGCCAGCACGGCGCCGTGCTCGCAGCCGGGAACGTCGACACACACCACCGTGACGTCGGCCTCGGCGCCCAGCGCGTCGCGCACCGCCGAGCTCAGGGCCACCGGGTCGCGGGCGTCAGCCAGGGCCACGTGGTCGGCGATGCCGGACTCGAGCAGCAGCACGCGCTCGCGCTCCACGGGAACGATGCCCACGGTGGCCCGGGCGCCGTTGTCGCGCGCAGCGGCCAGCGCGAGCGACCCGGACTTTCCGGCGCCTCCGACCACCGCGACCGTGGGTGCGCTCCCCCGCTCGACGTACTGCTCGACCACGCGGGCGACCAGAGCCGGCGCGCCGCACACGTCCATGACCATCAGCGACAGCGCGGGGTCGAGGTCGGCGGGCAGCTTGGCCGCGATGGACCGGCCGAACAGGATGGCGTGGCCCGCGGCCGGCACCTGCTCGCTCAACCCGTCCCAGCGCTCGAGGCCGTCGGTGATCTGCAGCGGCGTGAGCGAGAGCGACACCAGGGTCGCCACGTGGTCGCCGGCGGCCAGGCCGAGCGGGCTGTCGGGGCCGACCTCGTCGACGGTGCCGATGAGCATGCCGCCGGACCCCGTCACCGGGTTCTGCATCTTCCCGCGCTCGGCGACGATGGCGAGCACCTCGTCGCGCACTCCCGCACCGTCGACCGTGCCGTCGTCCGCCGTGTGGGCGCCGCGCAGCTGGCGGTAGGAGGCGGCGTCCAGGTTCAGCGTCTCGACGCGGACGCGCACCTCGTCGGGCCACAGCTCGGCCCGGGCGTCGAGGCGCCGCGCCCCCTGTGGCAGGACACCCGCCGGCTCGAGCACCCGGTGCAGCCCGACCGGTGATCCGGCTCGCTCGTTGGTGACCTGGCTCACGCACGCTCCTCCGTCAGATGGCCGCTTCACCTCAGAAGTTGCGGCCAAGTGTTCGATTCTCCGGACATCTTCCCGTATCGTGCCAGGCGTGAGCCAGAAGATCGAGCAGCCGTACGCCTACCGCCGCCGTGAGCTCGTCGAGCCCGACTGGACCCGCTTCCCGGGCTGGCGCGACGTGACCGCCGAGCAGTGGGCGAGCGCCCAGTGGCAGCGCACCAACTGCATCAAGAACGTCCGCCAGCTGCGCGGCCTCATGGGCGACCTGCTGGAGGACCGGTTCTACGACGACCTCGAGCGCGACCAGACCGAGCGCGCGACGATGTCGATGCTCGTGCCGCCCCAGATGATGAACACCATGGTGCCGGCCACCGGTGTCTTCGACGACGGCGTGATGCCGAGCGCGGGCGTGGCGTTCACCGAGGCGTTCTACGCCGACCCGGTGCGCCGCTACATGCTGCCGGTCTTCAGCGACCGTCGCACCGACTGGGCGAGCCACCCGTTCGCCACCCGCGACTCGCTGCACGAGCACGACATGTGGGTGGCCGAGGGCCTGACCCACCGCTACCCCACCAAGGTGCTCGCCGAGCTGCTGTCGACCTGCCCGCAGTACTGCGGTCACTGCACGCGCATGGACCTCGTCGGCAACTCCACGCCGGTGGTGCCGAAGCTGAAGTTCGACCTCAAGCCCGCCGACCGGCAGAGCGCGATGCTGGAGTACCTGCAGCGCACCCCGTCGGTGCGCGACGTGGTGGTCAGCGGTGGCGACGTCGCGAACATGCCGTGGAAGAACCTCGAGCCCTTCCTCATGCGACTGCTCGAGATCGACAACATCCGCGACATCCGCCTGGCCACCAAGGCGCTCATGGGCCTGCCGCAGCACTGGCTGGCCGACGACGTCGTCGAGGGCGTCGGTCGCGTCGCCACCGTGGCCCGCGAGCGGGGCGTGAGCCTGGCGATCCACACCCACGTCAACAACGCCCAGTCGGTGACGCCCGCCGTGGCCGACGCCGCGCGCGCCATGCTGCAGGCCGGCGTGCGCGACGTCCGCAACCAGGGCGTGCTCATGCGCGGGGTCAACGACTCCTCCGAGCAGCTGCTCGACCTGTGCTTCGCGCTGCAGGATGAGGCCGGCATCACGCCGTACTACTTCTACATGTGCGACATGATCCCGTTCAGCGAGCACTGGCGGATGTCGCTGGCCGAGGCGCAGCACCTGCAGCACGCGATCATGGGCTACCTGCCCGGCTTCGCGACGCCGCGCATCGTCTGCGACGTGCCGTTCGTCGGCAAGCGCTGGGTGCACCAGGTGCACACCTACGACACCGAGCGCGGCATCTCGTACTGGACCAAGAACTACCGGACGTCGATCGAGTCGGACGACGCGGACGCGCTCAGCCGTGAGTACGTCTACTACGACCCGATCTACACGCTGCCGGAGGCCGGCCAGCAGTGGTGGCGCGAAAACGGCGACCACGAGGGCGCCCACGAGGCGGCCGTCGCGCAGGCCATGGCCAGCCGCACGGCAGCGGCCGCGCAGGCCGAGGGCGTGGCCAGCCACGCCGTCCACGCCTGAGCCACGCCTGACCCACGCCTGCCCCGCCCTTTCAAGCAGATACCCGCCGTTCTTTGGTGAGTGAGCCCCTCCACGGGGCCGATCCACCGGAGAACGGCGGGTATCTGCGTTGGAGGGTCAGACGGCGGGCGGGCGGCCCTCGTAGGGTGTCGACAGGACGACGGTGGTGCGCGTCGAGACGTTGGCCGCGGCCCGAATGCGGGCGAGCAGGTCCTCCAGGTCGGCGGGCGTGGCCACCCGCACCTTGAGGATGTACGACTCCTCCCCCGCCACTGAGTGGCAGGCCTCGATCTCGACGAGGTCGGCGAGCCGGTCGGGTGCGTCGTCCGGGGCGGAGGGGTCGAGCGGTGTCACCGAGATGAACGCCGTGAGCGCCAGGCCCACGGCGTCCGCCGCGACCGTGGCGGTGTACCCGGTGATCACGCCGCGCTGCTCGAGCCGCCGCACGCGCTGGTGGATCGCGGACGTCGACAGGCCCGTCGTGCGCGCGAGGTCGGTGTAGCTCATCCGCCCGTCGCGCGACAGCAGCCGGACGATCTCGCGGTCGGTGTCCTCCACGACGCGAGCCTACCGGCCGCAGACGCGCCGGCTCAGTGCTTGGCCAGGTGACGGCCGATGACCAGACGCTGCACCTGGTTGGTGCCCTCGACGATCTGCAGCACCTTGGCCTCACGAAACCAGCGCTCGACCGGGAAGTCCTTGACGTAGCCGGCGCCCCCGAGCACCTGGACGGCGTCGGTCGTGACCTTCATGCAGGCGTCGGTGGCGAACAGCTTGGCCATCGCCGCCTGCACCGAGAAGGGTCGGCCGGCGTCGCGACGTCGGGCCGCCGCGAGGTAGAGCTCGCGGGCGGCGCTGATCTGCGTGGCCATGTCGGCGAGCAGGAACGACAGCCCCTGGAAGTCGATGATGCGCTGGCCGAACTGCTCGCGCTCCTTGGCGTACGCCGTGGCTGCCTCGAAGGCCGCCTGGGCGATGCCGACGGCGCAAGCCGCGATGCCGAGGCGGCCCGAGTCGAGCGCGGACAGGGCGATGGTGAACCCCTGACCCTCCGCGCCGATGCGGCGGTCGGCGTCGATGCGCGCGCCGTCCAGCAGCACCTGCGCGGTCTGCGAGGAGCTGAAGCCCATCTTGCGCTCGGGCGGGGCGGCCGAGAGCCCGTCGGTGGCGGCGTCGGCCAGCAGGCAGCTGATGCCGCGCGGGCCGTCGTCGGACGTGCGGACCATCAGGTTGTAGAAGTCCGCGACGCCGCCGTGGGTGATCCACGCCTTCGTGCCGGTGACCGTGTAGGCCGAACCGTCGTCGGTGGCCACCGCGCGGGTGCGCAGCGCGGCGGCGTCGGAGCCGGACGTCGGCTCCGACAGGCAGTACGCGCCCAGCTGGTCACCGCTGAGCATGCCGGGTAGCCAGCGCTCGCGCTGGGCGTCGGTGCCGAACTGCGCCAGTGGGTAGCACGACAGCGAGTGGACGCTGACGCCGAGGCCGATAGCGCCCCAGGCCGCGGACAGCTCCTCGAGCACCTGCAGGTACACGGTGTACGGCTGGTCGCCGCCGCCCCACTGCTCCGGGTAGGGCAGTGACAACAGGCCGGCCTGCCCCAGCTCGGTGAACACCTCACGCGGGAACTGCGCCTTCTCCTCGAACTCGTCGACGCGGGGCGCGAGACGCTCCGCGCCGAGCTCGCGGACGAGGGCGAGCAGGTCGTGCGCCTCGTCGGTGGGCAGGTCACGCTCGACGGTGGTCACCAGGGCTCCCAGGCAGATAGTTGGACGTCCGACTAATCTACCGCGCCTGTCGGCGGCGCACCGTAGCCTGCACCCGTGATCGACGCCTCCTCGCCGCCCGAGAAGCTGCTGCTGCTCGACTCCGCCTCGCTGTACTTCCGCGCGTTCTACGGCGTGCCGGACTCCGTCACCGCCCCCGACGGCACGCCGGTCAACGCGGTGCGCGGCTTCCTCGACATGGTCGCCACCCTGGTCACCAACGTCAGGCCCACCCGGTTGGTCGCCTGCTGGGACGACGACTGGCGCCCGGCCTTCCGGGTCGACGCCATCGCGTCGTACAAGGCCCACCGGCTGGCCCGCCCCGGTCGCGACGGTGGGGTCGATGTCGAGGAGAGCCCGGAGGCCCTCGGGCCGCAGGTGCCGGTGATCGTCGACGTGCTCGCGGCGCTGGGCCTGGCGCGGGTCGGCCACCCCGGCTTCGAGGCGGACGACGTGATCGGCACGCTCACCGAGCGCGCGGCGCAGCAGGGCACGCCGGTCGACGTGGTGACCGGAGACCGCGACCTGTTCCAGCTCGTCGACGACGCGCGCGACGTCCGGGTGCTGTACACCGCCAAGGGCGGCGTGCGGAACCTCGACGTGGTCGACGAAGCGCGTCTGCACGAGCGCTACGGCATCCGCACCGGCGCCCAGTACGCCGGGATGGCTGTGCTGCGCGGCGATCCGAGCGACGGTCTGCCCGGCGTCGCGGGAATCGGTGAGAAGACGGCGGCCGCCATCATGAACCGCGCCGGCGACGTCGCGGGACTGCTGCGCGCGCTCGCGGACGACGACGCCGACGTTCTGGGCAACAAGCGGCTGAAGCTGCTCGAGGCGCGCGACTACCTCGCCGTTGCCCCCACGGTGGTCGACGTCGTGCGCGACATCCCGATCACCGATGTCGATGACCGTCTGCCGTCCGCACCGGCCGACCCCGAGCGCCTGCTCGAGCTGGCCCAGCGCTGGGGGCTGTCGAGCAGCGTCGAGCGCGTGCTGCAGGCCATCGGCTGGACCGGCGACTGAGCCCCAGCAGCGGCAGGGACGACCTCGCCCGCCCGCGCAGAACGCGGACGGGCGAGGTCGTGGGTCGAGCGCGGCTTCAGCTGACGCTGACCGCGCTCCAGGTGGCAGCCACGGTGCTGTACTGCGAGCTCGACGCGCCGTAGAGGTCGGCCGCGGCCTGCAGGGTCGCCTGCCGCGCCTGCGGGTAGGTCGTGGTGCTCGTCATGTAGACCGTCAGCGCGCGGTACCAGATGGCGCTGGCCGCGCCCCGGCCGATGCCCGGCACGGACGCACCGTTGCAGGTGGGGCTGTTGTAGGCGACGCCGTTGACCGTCTTGGCGCCGCTGCCCTCGGACAGCAGGTAGAAGAAGTGGTTGCCCACGCCCGAGGAGTAGTGCGGGTCGAGACCGGCGACCGACGTCGACCAGCAGTCGACGCTCACGCCGTCCTTCGACGGCTTGTCCATGTAGCGCAGCGGCGTCCCGTTGCCGTTGATGTCGATCTTCTCGCCGATCAGGTAGTCACCGGGATCGCCCGCGTCACCAGCCGTGAACTCGACCATGGTGCCGAAGATGTCGGACGTCGACTCGTTCAGGCCGCCGGCGTCACCGGAGTAGTCGAGGTTCGCGGTGGCGGAGGTGACCCCGTGCGACATCTCGTGACCGGCGACGTCCAGCGCCACCAGCGGCTTCTTGTCGCCGGCGCCGTCGCCGTAGGTCATGCAGAAGCAGCTGTCGCTCCAGAAGGCGTTGTTGTAGCCCTTGCCGTAGTGCACCCGCGACTGCGACCCGACGTTGTCGTTGCGGATGCCCAGGCGCCCGTAGGTGTTCTGGTAGAAGTCCCAGGTCTTCTCGGCGCCGTAGTGGGCGTCGACGGCGGCGGTCTGGCGGTTGGCGACCGTGCCGTCACCCCACCCGTCGTCGGAGTCGAGGAAGGCGCTGCCCTTGCCGCCCTGGCGGTTCTTCATGTCGACGGTCGACATGCCGCCGCGGCTGTTGTCGGTGAGCGTGTAGCCGCCGGAGGTCGGGGCGGTCGTGATGCTCACCGTGCCGACGTACAGGCTGTGACCGGTGCCTTCCTTCACGCCGCGCGTGACGAGGCGCACCGCACCGGACGTCGCGTCGACGACGTAGACGTCCTCGATCGGCGTCTGGTCGGCTCCCACACCGGTCACGGTGGCGCGCCACGCGCGCTGCGGCGTGGCGCCCAGGGCGTCGACGACGGCCACCGGCGTCGAGACGGCGGCGCCCGGGTGGCTGCGGGCGAGCAGCGAGGCAGCCCGCGAGGCCGACACGCTCACGCGGTCGGACGACGGGGTCACCGACTCGGCGGCGCGGCTGTCGCCCGCCCAGCTGCCGTCGGGAGCGGTGTGCACGACCAGGTCGCCGCCCACCACCGGCAGCCCGTGCCAGGTGCGCTCGAACCGCACGTGCCGGGCGCCGGAGCGGTCG